>DATDGZ010000379.1:0-2700 GCA_036521795.1 Thermoanaerobaculia bacterium
GCTGCGGACCATCAGGCCGGCCCCCACCAGCAGCACCACCGCCAGCGTCACCTCCCCCACCACCAGCGCGCCGAGCAGGGCCCGCCGGCGCCCGCCCACGGCGGCGCCGGCCTCGCCGAGCGACCGCGCCAGGTCCGGCCGGGACGAGGAGAGCGCCGGCGCCAGGCCGCAGGCCACGGCGGTGACCACGGCCACCAGCAGGGCGAACCCGAGCACCGTGTAATCGACGTCGAAGCCGCGCACGAAGTCCGGCATCTCGACCGGCGTCAAACGCACCAGGAGGCGCAGCAGCCCCTCGGCCAGGACCACGCCGACGGCGGCGCCGAGCAGCGCGAGCAGCAGGCTCTCGCGCAGCAGCTGTGCGACGAGCTGGCCGCGCCGGGCGCCGAGCGCGGCGCGGATGGCCATCTCGCGGCGGCGGATGACGGCGCGCTGCAGCAGCAGGTTGGCGATGTTGGCGCAGGCGATGAGCAGCACGAAGGCGACCACCCCGAAGAGGATGTAGAGCAGGGTCCGGTAGCGCGCCGTCAGGGTCTCGCGGAGCGAGGCCACCCGCAGCCCCCAGCCGGCGTCGCTGGCCGGGTACTCCCGGGCGAGGCGGCCGGCGAGCGCCGCCGCCTCGCTGCGCGCCTGCTCGAGCTGCGCCCCGCCCTTGAGCCGCCCGAGCACGCTGTAGGCGCGCATCTCCCGCAGCTCGGTCGAGGCGTCGCCGGCGATCGGCACGAACAGCTTGGCCTGGGTGCTGTCGGGAAACTGCGTGCCCGGCGCCAGCACGCCGATCACCCGGTAGGGCTGGTCGTTGAGCCGCACCGTCCTGCCCACCACCGCCGGGTCGGCACCGAAGCTGCGCTGCCACAGGCTGTGGCTCAGCACCAGGACCGGCTCCGCCCCGCGCACCTCCTCCGCCGCCAGGAAGGTGCGCCCGGCGACCATCTGGGCGCCGATCAGCGGCAACAGGTTGGCGGTCGCCATCGCCCCGGTGGTGCGCGTCGGCTCGGCGATCCCGGAGAGATTGAAGCTGTGCAGCCTGACCGCGGCAAGGTCCTCGAAGGCGTGGCCGGCGCCGCGCAGGTCGAGGTAGGTGGGAAAGGAGACCGGCGCGGCGGGGACCCCGCGCTCCGGGCTCGACGAGGTGACCACGGCCAGGCGCTCCGGATCGCGGAACGGATAGGAGCGCACGAGCAGGGTGTCGATGACGCTGAAGATCGCGGTGTTGGCGCCGATCGCCAGGGCGAGCGCGGTGACCGCGACGGCGGCGAAGCCGGGGCTCCGGCACAGCATGCGCCAAGCCAGGCGGAGGTCGCCGAGGATGCTTCCCATGGTCCGTTCTCCCGCCGGCGCTCAGGCGCTGCCGCCGGCCTCTTCGAGCCGCCGGTCGAGCCGCGCGGCCAGCACCCGCACGTCCGGCTCCCGCATCATCGTCTGGTGGTCGCCAGGCACCTCCTCGATCCTCACCCCGCACACCGCGAAGGGGCCCCAGCCGGTGCCGCCGCCGAGCGGCGCCGAGCGCGGCCCTGCCTCCGGACAGAGCAGCACCGCGCCGAGCGCGCTCGGCACCGGCCGGTAGCCGCCCATGGCCAGGTGGTGGGCGCGGTAGACGCGGTAGAGGCGCTGCAGCTGGTCGAGATCGAAGTCGGGGGGGAGGCTCCCCGAGAGCTGCGCCCGCGCGAAGAGCGCGGGCAGCAGCGCGCCCGGGTCGGCCCGATCGGCATGGTCGCCGCCTGCGCCGCCGTCCGCGCCGCCGTCGCCCGCAGCGCTGCCCGTACCATCGGCGCCCGCCGCACCGTCGCCGCCCGTGGCGCCCGGCGCGAAGGCCTCGCGCGGCACTCCCAGGTCGGCGGCGAGCGCGGCCAGCAGCGCCGCGTCCGGCGGCGGCTCGCAGCCGGGTGGCGGCGTGTCGATCAGCAGCAGCGGGGCGACCACCTCGCCCCTGGCTTGCAGCCGGCGGCCCATCTCGAAGGCCACCAGCCCGCCCATCGACCAGCCGCCCAGCAGGTAGGGCCCGCGCGGGGCGACCGCCAGCAGGGCCGCGAGATAGTCGTCGGCCATCGCCGCGATGGTCGCCGGCGGCGCCTCGCCGCCGTCGAGCCCACGGGCCTGCAGCCCGTAGACCGGGCGCCCGGCCTCGAGATGGCGCACCAGCGGCGCGTAGCACAGGACGCTGCCGCCCACCGGATGGACGAGAAAGAGCGGCGGCTTCGCGCCGCCCGGCCGGATCTCGACCAGCGGCCCCGGCGGCGCGGCCCCTGCGGCCTCGCGGCGCAGCAGCGCGGCGAAGCGCTCGACCGTCGGCGCCTCGAACAGCGCCCCGAGCGGCATCCTGCGCTGCAGGCGCCGCTCGACCTGCGACATCAGGCGCACCGCGAGCAGCGAGTGTCCGCCGCGGCGGAAGAAGTCGTCGCGCACCCCGAGCGGCGCGATGCCCAGGACCTCCTCCCAGACCTGCACCAGCTCGTGCTCGAGCGCGTCGCGCGGCGCGACGGCGCCCTGCGCCATGAGGCCGCCTCCCGTCTCGGGCGGCGGCAGCGCCCGCCGGTCGAGCTTGCCGTTCGCCGCCACCGGCAGCGCCGCGAGCACGACCAGCGCCGACGGCACCAGCGCCGCGGGGAGGCGCTCCTCGAGATGGCCGCGCAGCTCGCCCACGTCGAGCGCGCGCTCGGCCGCCGCGACCACGTAGGCCACCAGCCGCCGGTCGCCGGG
>DATDGZ010000380.1:0-10229 GCA_036521795.1 Thermoanaerobaculia bacterium
GCCATTCGCGGATCGCCAGCCAGGCGGTGTCGGCGTTCTCGGGGCTGTAGTTCGGGTGCTCGCCGGCGACGCACTCGCCCCAGGCCTCGGCGCCTTCGCCGGCCAGGCGCACGAGCACGATGCGGCGGTGCGACTGCACGCCGGAGGAGATGCGGAACGGCTCCTTGAGCGCCAGGCGGACCTCGCGCACGGTGATCGCTTCGATGCGCGGCACCGGCGCCGGGAACGGCGGCTCCGGCCGCGCCGCCGCGCCCGGAGGCGCCGGCGCCGGCGGGAGGTGGGCGCCGCCGGGAGCCGTGCCGCCGGGAGGCGAGGGCGTCATCGGCCGGGGGCCTCGACGCCGTACCAGCAGCGTCCGTCCGCGTCGCGCCAGAGCTCCGTCACCAGGTAGCCGCGCGCGAGATACGCCTGGAAGGCGCGGCGCGTCCCGAGGCGCCACGCGAGCGCCCTCGCCGGCTGCCGGTCCTTGAATTCCTGGATGTGCGCCGGGATCTCGATCCGCACCCGCGGCGCCGCCGGCAGGGGCGGCTCGCTTGCCGCGCCTGCCTCGCTGGCATCGCCGGCATCGCCGGCCGGTGCCGGCTCGATCGCCGGGGCATCCAGAAAACGCTCCGGCGGCGCCGCGGTGCCACCGGCGCCTGGACCGCCCTCGAGCGGGAGCCGCTCCAAGACCTCGCGCACTCGCGCGTCTGCAATCCTCCAGGCAACGATGAAGCGATCGGTTCCGATGCCGCGCGCCAGCTCGCTCCCCATCTCTCCCTTGTACATGTCCTCGACGTACTCGACGACCTCGGCGCCCAGGCGGTTGAGGTTGAGGTGGGCGTTGCGCGCTTCGAGCGGGTCGTAGGTCCACTCCACCGCCTCGACGCCGAGCGGTAGCAACAGCTCGCGCTGGTAGAGCTTGAGGCGGGTCCCGAGGCCGAGGTCGCGAGCCTGCGGCGCCACCGCCAGCATGTGCGACCAGTGAAAGAGCTCGGGCCGCGCGGGCCCGCCTCGCGCCGGCACCGTGGCCGCCGACCGCGGGCTGTCCGGGGGCCGCACGCCGGTCAGGCCGTACACGTAGCCGAGGAGCTCTCCGCCGGCCGCAAAGGCGCCGGCGGCGATGCCGCCGACCCGCTGGCTGATCTTGAGCACGCTCGGCGGCACCCCCTCCTGGAAGTCCCGGCCCCAGGTGGCGAGCTGCAGCTCGTAGCAGGCATGGTAGTCGTCGTGGCTGGCGAGCGGCCGCAGCGTGACGCCGGTGGCCGTCGCGGCGGCCTGGGACCCCTGGTCGTCCATCGCAGTGGATCTTGCCACATGGCGCCGGCCGGGAGGCGCCCCGGCGCGGGCAACAGGTTGACCCTGCCGCCGGGAGTGGGTCATCTTTGGGCGGCAGGACGCCAGGCTCGCCGGCGTTGCCGTGCGCGGACCGCGATTCGTGACCAGCCCATCCCCAGGCGCCTCCGCCGGCGCTCCCATCGAGTTCCGGCGCTACCGCAAGATGCGCCGCTTCGTCACGCGCACCTTCCTGCAAGCGCTCTGGTGGGACGTGCTCCTGGCGCTGCCGGGGCTGTCCCGCTTCCGCCGCCCCGCCGCCGAGCGTTACCGGCGGATCGCCCGCGCCTATCGCGCCCTGGCGATCGAGATGGGGGGCGTGCTGATCAAGCTCGGCCAGTTCCTGAGCACCCGCGTCGACCTGCTACCCGCCGCCGTCATCGGCGAGCTCGCGGGCCTCCAGGACGAGGTGCCGCCGCACCCGCTAGGACCCATCGTGCGGCAGATCGAGGAGGACTTCGGGCGCCCGCTGGCCGCGGTCTTCCCGTGGTTCGAGGAGGCGCCGGTGGGGGCGGCCTCGCTGGCGCAGGTGCATCGGGCGCGGCTGCCGAGCGGCGAGCGGGTGGTGGTCAAGGTGCTGCGCCCGGGCATCGAGGTGCTGGTCGAGACCGACCTCGCCGCGACCTCGCTCGCGATCCGCCTGCTCAAGCTCTGGCGACGCCTGCGCCGGCGCGTCGACCTCGACCGGCTGGACCTGGAATTCCGCAGCGTCACCCGGCGCGAGCTCGACCTCGAGGCCGAAGGCAAGAACGCCGAGCGCTTCGCTCGCAACTTCGCCGACGACCACCGGGTCTACGTGCCGCGGGTGTTCTGGGAGCAGAGCGCGCGGCGCACCCTGACGCTCGAGGACGTCGGCTATCTGAAGATCGCCGGGCTCGCCGCGCTCGAGGAGGCCGGCATCGACCGCTCGCAGGTGGCGCGCGACCTCTACCAGGTCTACATGCGGCAGATCTTCGTGCACCACTTCGTCCACGCCGACCCGCATCCCGGCAACCTGTTCATCCGGCCGTTACCGCTCGCCGGCGAGGCGGCGTTCGGCCCCGGCGACCCGGTGCCGGCGCCGGCGGGCGGCGAGGCGCGCCCCTACCAGCTGGTCTTCGTCGACTTCGGCATGATGGCGGAGGTGCCGGAGCGGCTGCGCGCCGCGCTGCGCGAGTACCTCATTGGCCTCGGCACGCGCGACGCCGCCCGCGTCGTGCATTCCTACGTCGCGGCCGGCGTGCTGCTCCCCGGCGCCGACCTGCGCCGCCTCGAGGCGATGCACGCGGCGCTGTTCGATCGCTTCTGGGGGGTGCGGATCGGCGACCTGCGCGACGTGGCGCTGGCCGAGGCGCGCGGCCTGCTCGTCGAGTACCGCGACCTGCTCTACGAGGCGCCCTTCCAGGTGCAGGTGGAGCTGCTCTTCGTCGGCCGGGCCGTGGGCCTGCTCGCGGGGCTCAGCACGCAGCTCGATCCGGCGTTCGACCCCTGGGCCGAGACGCTCCCCTTCGCGGAGCAGCTGGCCGCCGAGCAGCTGCGGCGCGGCTGGCGCGACCTGGCGGGCGAGCTCCGCATCCAGGCGCTGGCCCTGGCCGGGCTGCCGCGCCGGCTCGACGCCCTCCTCACCCGCGCTGAGCAGGGCGGCCTGGAGGTGCAGACGGCGCTGTCGCCCGAGGCACGGCGGACCGTGGAACGGCTGGACCGCGCCGTGCGCCGGCTCGGCTGGATGGTGGCGGCGGCGGCGCTGCTGGTGGCCGGTGCGGTGCTGCGCGCCGCGGCGCCGCAGGACTGGCTGGCCCTCGCGCTGATGGCCCTGGCGGCCGCGGTCTTCCTCGCCGGACTGGTGCTCGGGAGGTAAGGTCCCGCATCGGCGGTCCGAGCGGATCGCGATGTTCGCGGGGCACGGTTGTGGCATGCTCTGCCTGCGCCCGGCGACGGGCTCTCTCTGGGGGAGGACACATGATGCGTCTACCGTTGCTGCCGCGCCGCGCTTCGTCTGCCATCGCGCCGGCCTTCCTGCGAGCGCTCCGAGTGGCGCCGGCCGTCTTGCTCGCCGGCAGCCTGCTGGCGGCCGCAGGCTGCGGCGAGGACAATCAGCGCGTCCCCGAGGGATTCCCTTCCGGCGCTCGGCCAGCGCCCCTCCCGGCAGCTGACCTCGCCGCCGGCCGGGCGGAGCTGCCGCCGGCGCCGCCCGCCGAGCCCAGCGTCGAGCTCACGCCGGCGGCGAAGAACCCGGCCGCCGAGGCTCGCGAGACCGCCGGGGAGCCCGGTCAGACGCCTGCCGGACATCTGCGCATTGCAGGCACGTACCAAGCCGACACCGACGCCATCGTCACCTGCGACGTTCGGGCCGGACGCGGCCTGCAACTGACGTTCGACTCCGCCAAGGCGCCGATCGTCGAAGTGATCGTGAGCGATTTCCTCGGCGCCGGACACTATGTCGCCGCGACGAACGTGCTCGCCCGCGATGCGCCGCATGGCGTGCGCCTCGCCGCCGGCGAAGCCCAGATCGACATCCGGGTCTCCGAGGTCGACCGGCCGCACGTCCGCAGCCTGCTCTCGGGCAGCTTCAGCGGCGACTACGCCAGCAAGGGCGTCCAGGGCCAGGCCGCCGGCACCTTCGGCCGCTGTCTCTACGCCGGCGCGTTGCCCTAGACCGGAGCCGGACCGCATGGCGCCCGAGAAGGCAGTCGACGTCGTGGTGGTGGGGGGCGGTCTCTCCGGTTTGGCGGCCGCCCGCCGGATCTTGCGGACGCCCGGCAAGACCGTGGTGGTGCTGGAGGCTTCGCAGCGGGTCGGCGGCCGACTGCTCGACGCCCATTTCGGGGCAGCCGGGGTGGCGGAGCTGGGAGGAGAATGGGTGGCGCCGGACCAGAAGCATGTCGTGGCCCTGATCGCGGAGCTGGGCCTTGGCACCAGCCCGACCTTCACTGCCGGACGCACGACCCTCAACTACAAGGGTAAGGTCACGCACTTCTCGTCGAGCGACGGCCTCCCCGCTCTGCCGGCGCTGGATCTCGCCGAGGCTGCATGGGCATTCGCCAAGCTGACCGACATGGCCGCCGCGGTGCCCCTGGCGGCCCCTCAGACCGCACCGCTGGGGCCTTACTGGGACTCGCTGACCGTCGAGGACTGGATCGCGACGAACCTCAGCACCGACGGGGCCAAGTTCCTGGTCCGGGTGTCGGCCGGCGGCCCGTTGGGGTCCACCGCCCGCGACACGTCGCTGCTGCACTACCTGTTCGTGGCCCAGAGCTGCGGCGGACCGCTGCAGCTGATCCTCGTCGAGGGTGGAGACCTGGAGAACCGGGTGGCCGGCGGCCCCGAGCAGCTGGTGGAGGGCCTCGCCGGGATCGTCGGTGCGGACCGGATCGTCTTGAACAGCCCGGTGCGCAAGATCGACCAGACCGGCCCGCGCGTTCTGGTCGGCACCGACGCCGCGACGTGGTCGGCCGGCCAGGTGATCGTGGCCATGCCGCCCGCCATGACGGCTCAAATCCATTACGAGCCGGCGCTGCCGCCGGCCCGGGCCCAGCTCAACCAGCGGGTACCGATGGGGTCCACGATCAAGTCCTTCGCCGTCTACGAGACGCCGTTCTGGCGCCGGAACGGCCTCAACGGCATCGTCTACAGCGACATCGGGCCGGCGAACGCACTGTTCGACTGCTCCCCGCCGCCGCCGACCGAAGGCCCCGGCATCGTCCTCAGCCTGATCACTGGCGACGAAGCTCGCTTCTGGGGCGCTCAATCCCTCGACGCACGCCGCACCGCGGTGCTGCGGACCCTCGCCACCCATTACGAGGACCCGGCCGCCCTGCACCCGACCGACTACGTCGACCAGGACTGGTCGGCCCAGCGCTGGATCGGTGGCGGGGCCGGCATGGGCCTGCCCCCCGGTGTGCTCACCGAGTACGGACCGGCGTTGACCGCCCACGTCGGCCGCATTCACTGGGCCGGCGCCGAGACGGCAACCGAGTTCTACGGCCACATGGACGGCGCCATCAGCGCCGGCGAACGGGCCGCCGACGAGGCTCTCGCTCAGTCCTAGCCTCCACCGCCCGCGACGGCGACCTGGACGCTCGTCTTGGGCCCACTCCCGCGCTCACGCGCTTCTTCCGCATTTCGATGGTGAATTTACGTCTTGAATAGACGTAGATCATCTCTCGGAAGGAGGAGTGACGTGATCGAGGTCCACCGGTCTGTGATGGTAGCCGAGCCGGGCTGCGCGGTTCGGGTCCGGCGGGAGGAGCCGGCGCTGGCCAGCTTTCACCCTTTGCTCCTGGCCGTCTGCCGCCGGACGCGCCGGTTCCCGGGCGGCGATCCGATCGAGCTCGGGCTCGGCATCCGCGCCGCCGCGCTCGGCGCCGCCGAGGCGGTGCTGGCCGGCTGCGAGCTGCGCGGGCTGCCGGTCGGCTTCGCGACGGCGCTGGTCGAGGCGGTGCGCCGCCTGCGAGAGCTGGCCTACTGCATCGAGATCGCGCGGCGCCTCGGCTATCTCAGCGACCGGTGCAGCGCCGAGCTGCTGGCGCTGCACGGCCGCACGATGCGGGCGGTGTCCACGCTCGCCCGACTTCCGCAGCTCGCGGAGGGCCGATCCAATGTCCTCAGACACTTAGGCTGAGAATCAGCGACGGGCCGGCACTACATTTCAGCCCGGGAGGGCGAGATCCGGAGCCGGGTGGGCATGCGGAGACCGAGTCGGTCGAGCAGCAGTAGCGGCAGCGGGAGCGCGAGCAGGGGCTGGCGCGAGCCGAGGAGCCCGACGCCGCCAGCGACGCCTCGGATCCGCGGCGGCCGCGGAGCAGCTGAACCCGGCGGCTATTCGTGCCGTAGCGCCGCGACCGGGTCGAGCCGCAGCGCGCGGCGCGCCGGCAGCCAGGCGGCGAGGGCGGCGGCGGCCACCAGGACGGCGGGCATCGCGAGGAAGGTGAGCGGATCGTAGCGGCCGACGCCGTAGAGCAGGCTGGACAGCAGACGGGTCGCCGGCAGCGCGGCGGCGATGCCGAGGGCGGCGCCGAGCAGCGACAGCCTCAGGCCGTCGCCGACGATCAACCGCAGGATGTGCGCCGGCCTGGCGCCGATCGCCATGCGGATGCCGATCTCGTGCGTGCGCTGCCTGGCCTCGTAGGCCACGACACCGTAGACCCCGATGGCCGCGAGGAGCAGGGCGACGCCGGCGAAGAGCGAGAGCAGGAGCATGCCGAAGCGAGGCTGCGACAGCGACCGCGCCAGGTGCTCCGCCATGGTGGCGGCGTCGGTGACCGGCTGGTCGGGATCGACGGCCCGGACCTGCGCCCGGATGGCCGGCAGCAGGCTGCCGCCCTCTCGCAAGGCCTCCTGAGGGCCCAGCCGGAGGGTGTGGAAGGCGGGGGCCAGGCCGAACACCGCCGTGGTCACCAGCGACACCGCGAGAGTGAACGCCAGCACCTCGCCGTCGATGGCGATGGCGTTGAAACGCGGGAATCTCGCCGGCAGGAGCCAGGTGACCAGCAGCCGCTGACCGCCCCACGCCAGCGCGACGCCCGCGGCGCCGCCGAGCAGGCCGAGCGGCAGGTTCTCGAGCAGGAGCTGGCGGAACAGCCGCCCGCGGGCGGCCCCCAGGCTCGAGCGCACCGCGAGCTCCCTGGCCCGCGCCGCCGCCCGGCCCAGCAGCAGGTTGGCGACGTTGGCGCAGGCGATCAGCAGCACGCATCCCACGGCGCCGAACAGCACCAGCAGCACCGTCCGCACCTTGCCCACGACCTGCTCGCGGAGCGGCACCAGCAGCGCTCCATAGCCGGCATTGGCGCGGTCCTGCAACTCGATCCGCCGCGCGGCGAGGCTGAGCTCGGCTTGCGCCTGCTCGAAGCGGACGCCCGGCGCGAGCCGCGCCACGACGCTCAGGAAGCGGTTGTTGCGGGTGTTGAAGTTGTCGGCGGGCGCGAACGCCAGCGGCACCCAGAGATCGACCGGCGGCGAGTTGTCGAAGAAGGGCATGCCCTCCGGCATCACGCCGGCCACGGTGTAGCCCTGGCCGTCGAGACCGATGCTCCTGCCGATGATCTCCGGGCTGCCGCTGAACCGCCGGCGCCAGAGCCCATCGCTGAGGATCGCCTCGCGGTGACGGCCGAACTGTTCTTCCTCCTCCAGGAACAGCCGCCCGCGCGCCGCGCCCACGCCGATGGTCGGCCACAGGCTGGCGCTGACGCGCGCGGCCTGAACGCGCTCCGGCTCCCGCCCGTCGCCGGAGAGATTGAGGTCGACGACGGCGAAGGCGCCCATGCCGGTGAATACCCGCCCCGCCGCGGCCTGGCTTCGCCACTCGCGGAAGTCCGGCGGCGCGGTCGGCGAGCGGGAGAATCCCTCGCCGGGCGCGAGAGTCCAGGCCATGACCAGCCGCTCGGCATCCGGGTACGGCAGCGGCCGCAGCAGGACCGCGCTGACGACGCTGAAGATCGCGGTGTTGGCGCTGATGCCGAGCGCCAGCGTCAGCACCGCGACCACCGCAAAGCCGGGGTTCTGGCGCAGGATGCGGACGCCATGGCCGACGTCGCGGCCGAATGCCTCGAGCCAGGCGCCCGACCGCGCCGCTCGCACCTGCTCCTTCCATGACTCGACGCCGCCCAGCTCGAGGCGGGCGGACCGCCGCGCGGCGGCCGGCGCCATGCCCTGCCGCATCTTCTCCTCGGCCAGCAGCTCGCAGACCGAGCTCGCCTCGTCGGCCAGCTCCCGCTCGACGAGCGCGCGCCGCAGGATGTTGCGCTTGAAGCTGCGAAGCCGCGCCAGCCAGGGCATCGAAGCCCTCCTATAGACAGGCTATAAGGCTAGGGCGCCGACCTATCGAATGTCAATAGGTCAGTAGTGCGAGCCGCTATCCTGGCCGCCCTGGGTGTTCAGGGCGTAGCCGACGCCGGCGACGGTGACCAGGTAGGTCGGCTGGCGGGCGTCGAGCTCGATCTTCTGCCGCAGGCGGTGCACCAGCTGCTTGACCAGCTGGCGGTCGCCGCCGCCACGGGACCCCCAGACGTGGGAGAGCAGGCGCTCGGCCGGCAGCGGATGGCCGGCGTTGGCGAGCAGCAGCTGCAGCAGGCGCGCCTCGAGACGGGTGAGCCGGATCCCCGCCCCGCCCCGTACGGCGACCGACTGCTGCTCGAGGTCGAGGGCGAAATCGCCGGCGGCCAGCGGCGCCGGCTTCTCCTCGCCGGCGCGGCGCAGCAGCGCCCGCACCCTGGCGAGCAGCGCGCGAGGGCTGAAGGGCTTGGTCAGGTAATCGTCGGCCCCCAGGTCGAGCCCCGCCACCTCGTCCTCCTCGCTGCCCTGCACCGTCAACATCATGATCGGGGTCGAGGAGCTCGCGCGGATGCGCCGGCAGACCTCGCGGCCGTCGAGCTTCGGCAGCTGCAGGTCGAGGATCACCAGGTCGGGCTCCTCGCGCTCGAAGGCGGCGAGCGCGGCCAGCCCGTCGCCGGCCTCGACGGTCAGGTAGCCGGCCTGGCGCAGCGCGTAGGCGATCAGGCCCGCGAGGTCCAGGTCGTCGTCGACGATCAGGATCTTCATGCCTCGCCTTCCGCCGCGGCGCTCGGCCGTGTCCGCCCGGCCGCTGCCGTAGTGGTGGCGGCGGAGTCCACTCCCGCGCCGCGCGCCGCCTCGGCGGGGCTCCCGGCCTCGGCTGCGGTCTCGACGGCCGTCTCGGCCTCATGGGAGCGCGGCAGGGTGACGCGCATCCGCGTGCCCGGATCCCGTCGCTCCGCCGCGACGGTGCCGCCATGGCGCTCGACGATGGACTGCACGATCCAGAGCCCCAGCCCCATGCCGCTCTGCTCCGGCTCCGCCATCTCCTCCGGCGAGCGGACGAAGCGCCGGAACAGCGCGCTGCCCGAGTCGGCCGCCGGCGGCAGCCCCGGCCCCCGGTCGTCGACCCACAGCGCCACGTCCCGCTGCGTGACCTCCCCGCCGACCGCCAGCAGCGAGCCGGCAGGTGCGAATTTCTGCGCGTTCGCCAGCAGGTTGACGAAGACCTGGACCAGCCGCGGCGCGTCGCCCACGACCGGCGGCAGCGGGTACGGCAGGGTCACCTCCACCCGCTGCCGGCGCTGGGCGACGAGCGGAGCGGTCAGCTCGACCGCCTCCTCGATGACCTCGTCGAGCGCCACCGGCCGCCGCCGCAGGCTGTCCTGGCCCGACTCGATGCGCACGCTCTCGAGCAGGTTGTCGATCAACTGCGTCAGGCGCAGCCCGCCGCGTTCGAGCGACAGGACCAGCTCCTGCGCCCCGTCGCTCTCGTTGCTCTCGTTGCTGCCGCCGCGCTCGAGCAGCTTCTCGCGCAGCAGCTCGAGCGAGGCGCGCTGCGCCGCCAGCGGCGTCTTGAACTCGTGGGAGATGTTGGCGAGCACCGTGTCGCGCTGGCGGCGGGCGAGCTCGACGTCGGTCTCGTCGCGCATCACCAGGAACTGCCTCTCCTCCACCGGCGCGGCGCTGGTGATCACCACCGATCGCCGCCGCCCACCGCCCAGCTGCAGGTGCTCGGTGGCGCGGGCGGTGCCGCGGAAGCGGGCATGGACGATCGGGCAGCCGTCCTCGCAGGGCCGCCCGCCGGCCGCGTCGCGCGGGTTCAGCACGTCGCCGCAGAAGCGTCCCAGCGCCTCCTCCGGGCGCAGGCCGAGCAGGGCCGCCGCTTGCGGATTGAGGTAACGGATGCGCCGGTCGCGGTCGACGCTGAACACCCCCTCGGCGATGCCGGTGAGCACCGCCTCGCCTTCGGCCTGGCGCCGCCGCAGCTCCGCGGTGAGCCGCAGCAGCTGGCGCCGGGTGTCCTCCAGGGTGGCGGCGAGCGCCCCGAGCTCGCGGCCGGGCGCCTTGGCGATCGGGGTGGTGAGGTCGCCGCGCCCCAGCCGCGCCGCCGAGCCGGTCAGCTCGCGTACCGGGCGTCCCAGCCACCTGCCGGCCACCGCCGACGC
>DATDGZ010000381.1:0-19590 GCA_036521795.1 Thermoanaerobaculia bacterium
GCTCCTTCGCCGCGCGGCGACCCAGCGGCCAGACCTGCATCGACTCGGCCGCCGACACCTCGACCGCCGGCACGATCCGCAACGGCCGCCGCACCTCGCCGAGCACCTCGTCGCGATGCCGGTGGACCACCTCGCGCTCGAGCGCGAGCGGCACCCCGTCCAGGGTGAGCTCGAAGCGCGCGGCGAGCGGCGGCGGGCCGAACGGCTCGCCACGCTCGGCGGGGGAGGCGGCGCTCCAGTCGTAGAGGCTCCCCTGCAGCGGCCGGCGCAGGAAGTACGGCACGGTCGGCGGCGCGTCTGCAGGCACCTCGGGCTGGAGATCCCACTTCGACAGCGCTCCGGCCGCCACCGGCCGGGCCTCGGCGCGCAGCGGCTCGGCCTTCCAGGCCGGCCCGTCCGCGGCCGGCACGAGGGTGACCGCGACGCCGGCGAGGGGCGCCGCACCGCCGCCGTTCCAGAGCTCGGCGTGAACGGTGAAGGTCTCCCCCGCGGTGAGCGCCTCCCGATCGGTCGTGGCGTCCAGGGCGATGCCCGCCGCCGCCGCCGCCGCGGTCTGCGCCACCTCGAGCTTCTCCGCGATCAGCTCGGCGGCCGCCTGCTCTCCCGCCGGGTGCTCGCCGGCAGCGGCGCCGGCGAGCGGGGCCAGCGCCGCGCGCAGGCGACGCACGACGTCGAGCAGCGGCGCCAGGGCCTGCTGCGGGCGCGCCGGGTTGAGCCGTTCGCGGGTGCGGCCCGCCAGCGCCTCCACCTCGTCGAGCTCGGCGGCCACGCGCCGGCGCTTCGCGGCGTCGGCGATCGGTGCGGCGATGGCGTGCAGGTGGGTGTCGATGCCGGCGAAGACGCCGTCGTGGGCGCGTCCGGCGGCGGCGCCGTCGCTGCCCGCCGCTCCCCCGTTGCTGCCCGCCGCGGCCGCCCCGGCCACCCCGCCTGCCCCGGCCACCCACACCAGGCGCCCCTCCTGCGGCCCGAGCGGCTGCAGGCGCCCCATGTCCTGCGAGCGGTGCATGCTGCGGCTGGCCGAAGCCAGCTGGTAGATCGACTTGCCGGTCCAGGGGTCGAGGGCGCTGATCGAGGTCGTCACCGTGGCGCGGTCGCCGCCGAAGTAGGTGCAGCAGTAGAGCGCCTGCGGCGTCCAGGGGGCGAGGCCCTCGGCGGCGAGCTTGGGAAGCGCCGCCGGATCGCCGGCCACCGGGAAGGCGGCGTAGGCGATGACGCCGGCCTCCTGGTGCTGGCCATGGTTGCGGTGCGGCACGCCCGGGAAGACCGAGACCACCACCTGCGGCTTGAAGCGGCGGATCACCCGCACCGCGTCCTCGAGCATGACCTCCCTGGGCCACTGCCCCAGCGTCTCCTCGAGCGACAGGGTGTAGCCGAAGTCGTAGGCGCGGGTGAAGTACTGCCGGCTGCCGTCGACGGCGCGCGCCGCCAGCAGCTCGCGGCTGCGGATGAGGCCGAGCCCGACGCCGAGCTCCGGCCCGATCAGGTCCTGGCCCCCCTCGCCGCGGCTCAAGGACAGGTAGGCGGCCTCGCCGCCCATGCCGCGCGACACCAGGGTGAGCAGCGCCGTGTCTTCGTCGTCGGGGTGCGCGGCGATCACCAGCAGCCGCTTGTGGGTGGCCAGCTTGGCCAGCGCGCGGTCGAGGGTCGCCAGGCCGCCGGTCGTCGCCGGCTCGAGCGGCGCCGCGCCGAGGTTGACCGCGGTGGCCGCCGCCGGGCCGGCGTAAGTCAACAGCGCCCCCGCCACCGCCAGGGCGGCGAGGCCGCCGAGCAGCCAGGCAAGATACGATCTCATCTCCACCTCGTGGTTGACGCGCGAATCTCGGAACCAGCCGTACTGTAACCCATCCCCGCGGCGAGCCCGGGCGCCGGTCCGGTAGTGGGTCAGGTCGCGAGGAAACGGACCCACTACCCCGCCGCCCCGCCGATCAGCCCGCTACCGGGCGGGGCCGGCACGCGCTATCCTGGAGCGACCATGGCCGCGACCACCAGCGAAGACCGCGCGACCGCCCTGCTCGAGGACCGGCCGCAGCTCGATCCCAAGACGCTCAACTCCTTCCGCAGGCTGGGGTTCCTGGAAGCCGACCTCGACCCGATGGGCCGCATCCGCCCCGAGCCGCAGCCGGGGCTCGAGGAGGAGGCCGACCCGGCCACCGCGGCCTGGGCGCGCCGCTACTACTGCGGCACGATCGGCGCCGAGTTCATGCACATCCCTTACGCGGACCGCCGCCGCTGGATCGCCGAACGGCTGGAGAGAGATCCCGCGGCGCCCGACCGCGACCGCGTGCTCGCCCAGATCCTCCGCGCCGAGACCTTCGAGCAGCTGCTGCAGACCCGCTACCAGGGCAGCAAGCGGTTCTCGATCGAGGGCGTCGCGGCGCTCATCCCGGCGCTCGGCGAGATGCTGGAGCGCGCCGCGGAGAGCTCGGGCGTGCAGGTGGTGCTGGCGATGAGCCACCGCGGCCGCCTGAGCGTGATGCTCGGCATCGTGGGCCGGCCGCCGGCAGAGATCTTCGCCCGCTTCGACGACGTCGACGCGCGCAGCGTGCTGGGCGCCGGCGACGTCAAGTATCACATGGGCGCCACCGGCACCTTCCGCGCCAGGAACGGCCGCGACCTCGACCTCCACCTGGTGTCGAACCCCAGCCACCTGGAAGCGGTCGACCCGGTGGCGCTGGGCCGCGTGCACGCCAAGCAGGTGCGCCTGGCGGATCGCGACTTCTCCAAGGTGATGCCGGTGGTGCTGCATGGCGACGCCGCCTTCGCCGGCCAGGGCATCCTGGCCGAGACCCTCAACCTGGCCGATCTCGACGGCTACCGCGTCGGCGGCACCGTTCACGTCATCGTCAACAACCTGATCGGTTTCACCACCGAGCCGCGCGCCCTGCAGTCGTCACGCTTCGCGTCCGACGTCGCCAAGCGCCTGCCGATCCCCATCTTCCACGTCAACGGCGAGGACCCCGACGCGGTGGTGCGGGTGGCGGCGCTCGCCGTCGACTACCGCTACGCCTTCCATTCCGACGTGGTCGTCGACCTCGTCGGCTACCGCCGGTACGGCCACAGCGAGGTGGACGACCCGACGATCACCCAGCCGCTGCTCTACAAGCAGATCGCCGCCCACCCGCCGCTGTGGAAGCTCTACGCCGAGCGGAGCGGCATCGCCGAGCAAGAGGCCGAGCGCCGGGCGGGCGCCATGCGCGCCGAGCTCGACGCCGCCCAGGAAGCGGCGAAGAAGCTCGCGAAGAAGCCGCCGCTGCGCACCTTGCCCGAGTACTGGAACCGCTTCAAGGGAGGCCGTTACCGGCCGGAGTACGCGGTGAGGACCGGCTTGGACCGCGACCGGATCCGTGAGCTGACGGCGCCGCTCACCCACTGGCCCGAGACCTTCCACATCCACCGGAAGATCGAGGCCCTGCTCGAGCAGCGCGCCGAGATGGGCGAGGGCAAGCGTCCGGTCGACTACGGCATGGCGGAAGCGCTGGCGTTCGCCTCGTTGGTGCGGCAGGGCGTCCCGGTGCGGCTGAGCGGCCAGGACAGCCGCCGCGGCACCTTCGCGCATCGCCACTCGGTGCTGATCGACGTCGAGAACGGCGGCGAGCACACGCCGCTCGCCCACGTCTCGCCCGACCAGGCGCGCTTCGAGGTCTACGACTCGATGCTGTCGGAAGCCGCCGTGCTCGGCTTCGAGTACGGCTACAGCCGTGACTACCCGGAGTCGCTGGTGCTCTGGGAGGCCCAGTTCGGCGATTTCGCCAACGGCGCGCAGGTGATCATCGACCAGTTCATCGCGGCCGCGGAGAACAAGTGGGACCTGCTCTCGGGCGTCGTGATGCTGCTGCCGCACGGCTACGAGGGCCAGGGCCCCGAGCACTCGAGCGCCCGCCTCGAGCGCTACCTGCAGCTGGCGGCCGAGGACAACATCCAGGTCTGCCAGCCGTCGACGGCGGCCCAGTACTTCCACCTGCTGCGCCGCCAGGCGTTGACGGTCTGGCGCAAGCCGCTGGTGGTCATGACCCCGAAGAGCATGCTGCGCCACCGCGACTCCGCGTCACCGATCGAAGACTTCAGCCGCGACCAGTTCCTCCCGGTGGTCCCGGACCGCGAGGTCGAGGACGCCCGCCGCGTGCTCCTCTGCACCGGCAAGATCGCCCACGAGCTGCGCCGCGAGCGCGAACGGCGCCGGGACCACGGCCGGGAGACGGCGGCGGCGGGCGCGGCGGGCACGGCCGGGGCGGCCGCGGTGGCCGGGGCGGCGAGCACCGCGAATACGGCGAGCACGGCTTCCACGGCGACCACGGCGGCCGCCGCGAGCACCGCGATCATCGCTCTCGATCAGCTGTACCCGCTGCCGAAGGACGAGCTCGCCGCCGAGCTGGCTCGCCATCCCCATTGCAACGACCTGGTCTGGGTGCAGGAAGAGCCGGCCAACATGGGCGCCCTCTTCTTCCTCCACCCCCGCCTCGAGCGCCTGACCGGCAAGCGGGTGCGGTCCGTCCGCCGCCACGCCAGCGCCAGCCCGGCCACCGGCTCGGCCAAGGCCCACGTGATGGAGCAGCAGACCCTGCTGACGCTCGCCTTCACGACCGGCGGCGACGGCGGCTGACTGACGGTCCTGGTACCTGTGTGACCGTCAGTCCGTGGCTCACGGGCAGGTCTTGATCACCACCTCGACCCGCCGGTTCTTCTGGCGGCCGGCTGGGTTGTCGGAGCCGTCGGGATGGGTGTTGGGCGCCACCGGACGAGTCTTGCCGTAGCCCTTGATCGGCGTCGACGCCGGCACGAAGCGGCGGGCGGCCAGCCAGGCGCGCACCGCCGCCGCGCGCTGCTCGCTGAGCCGCTGGTTGTGCGCGTCCGTGCCGATCGAATCGGTGTGTCCCTCGATGACGATGGGGTGCTCGCCGCGCTGGGCGATCTGCGGGCCGAGCACGGCGAGCGTCTGCTCGGCGTCGGCGCCCAGCGTCGCCTTGTCGAGCTCGAACAGCGCGTCGGCCACGGTGGTGAGCCGCTGCTCGCAGCCCGATTCGTGTGCCTGGATCGCCTGGATGCCCTTCGGCACCTGGATCTCCCCGGGCTTCTGCCACGTCCCCTTCGGCTGCTGGATCTCGCCGGGCTTCTGCCAGGTGCCGGTCGGCTGCTGGATCTGTCCCGGCTGCTGGCCGGTCTCGGCGGCGTGGAGCCAGGCACCGTGGGCGGCGGGCAGCATGGTCCACGCCAGGATGGTCAAGGCCGCCGCCGCCCGCGCGGCGATCGTCGCGAACTGTCTCATCTGCGCTCTCCTCCCAGTGTCGGTGCGGCCGTCGGCGAGCGCCTCAGCTCTCCTTCCACCACCCCCGGCAGCTCCGCGGCGAAGTGAGGTCCGAAGGCGCGGCCCGGGGTCCAGCTGCCGGGCGGCACCTTGCCGGCCAGCACGCGCTGCATGCACTCCACCGCCGACTCGGCCGTCAAGCGGTAGCCCTCCGGCGTCTCGAGGGTGGCGGTCACCCGCTCGCCCGCGGCGTTGCGCGCCTCTCCCCACAGGTGGACCCGCGCCGTCGCCCTGACCTCGGGGGGCGGCCCGCTCACCCGCCGCTTGATCGCCGCCTGCAGCAGGCGCTTCACCGGCCGCCAGGCGAGCAACGGCACGAGGGCGCCGAGGCGCCGGGCACGCCGCACGGTGCGCCGGGGCGCGGCGGCATAGACCCGGATGTTGGGGATGCCGGTGGTGTGATACGCGGTCGCGACGTCCCCCCACGGGATGGTCATCGCCCAGCGCTTGCCGCAGCCGAACTCGATCTGGCGCACGTCGTAGGCGATCGGCACCGGCACGATCTTGCCGGCGCGGCGCACCGCGCCCGCCTGCGGCAGGCTCTCCACCATGGTCTTCAGGGTGCCGCGGCTGTAACCGCCGCGGTCCACGGCGAAGGCCAGGTCGAGCTCGGTGGCGTCGGCCAGGGCCTCGGCGAGCCGCGCGGCGAGGCAGTCGCTCGGCACCACGTCGAAGCCGACCCCAGGCAGGAGCACGACGCCGGCCTCGCGCGCCGCGGGCCCGGCCGCCAGCACCGCTTCGAAGACCGCCAGCTCGCCGGTGATGTCGAGGTAGTGCGAGCGCGCCGCCAGACAGGCCGGCACCATCGGCGCGCTGGTGTGCACGAAGGGGCCGGCGCAGTGCAGCACGGCGGCGATCCGCGGCGGTCCCGCGAGCGCGCGCTCCATGGCCTCCGGATCGTCGAGGGCGAAGACCCGGCTCGGCAGGCCCAACTGCCGCGCCAGGCGCTCCACCGCCGCCGGGTCGCGCCCGGCCAGGACCGGGCGCAGGCCGCGCCGGACCGCTTCGCGCGCCACCAGCTCGCCGCTGTAGCCGGTCGCGCCGTAGAGCAACCAGTCGCCGGCGGCATCCGGGGCGGCGGCGGTCACGCCTCGCCTCGGCCGCTGGTGCCGCTGCTCCCACTGCCGCCGGCGCCGGCGCCGGCGAGCGGCGCGGTCCACCGGCCGGGACGGCCGGCCTCGCCGCGGTGGGCACCGGTCAGCGCCGCGCGGGCGGCGAGCACCCTGTCCCGGGCCGTCCCGGCATCGGCGGCGAGAGCCGTCAGGTGGCCCATCTTCCTGCCCGGCCGCGGCTGCGCCTTGCCGTAGAGATGCAGCTTGACCGTCGGGAAGCCGCAGGCGGCCACCCAGTCCGGCTCGCCGTCTTGCCAGAGATCGCCGAGCAGGTTGGCCATGGCCGCCGGCAGCAACAGATCTGTGGCCCCCAGGGGCAGGCCGCAGATCGCCCGCAGCTGCTGCTCGAACTGGCTGGTCACGCAGGCGTCGAAGGTGAGGTGGCCGGAGTTGTGCGGCCGCGGCGCCAGCTCGTTGATCAGCAGGCGTCCGGCGGTGGTCACGAACATCTCGACGCACAGCACCCCGACCACCGCCAGCGCGTCGAGCACGCCGCGGGCGAGCTCGACCGCCTCGCGCGCCAGGCCGGGCGCCGCCGCGACCAGCGGCGCGGGCGCCATCGAGACGTCCAGGACGTGGCGGCGATGCTGGTTCTCGATCAGGCCGAAGTGCGCGAACGAGCCGTCCAGGCCGCGCGCCGCCACCACCGAGACCTCGGCCGCGAAGTCCACGTACGCCTCGAGCACCGCCTCGCCGGTGGCCAGCGCCGCCCAGGCCGCCGGCGCCTCCGCGGCCTTGTCGATGCGCACCTGGCCCTTGCCGTCGTAGCCCCAGCCCGCGGTCTTGAGCACCGCCGGAGCGCCCAGCGCCGCCAGCCCGGCGAGCAGCTCGGCCTCCGAGCGCACCGGCACGAAGGGGGTCACCGGGAACCGGGCCGCCGCCAGGAACCCCTTCTCGCGCAGGCGGTTCTGGGTCGTGTGCAGCACCGCGCCGGCGGGCCGCACCGGCGCCTCCTCGGCGGCGGCCTCGGCGGTGGCGGCCGGGACGTTCTCGAACTCGAAGGTCACCACGTCGACGTCGCGGGCGAAGCCCCGCACCGCGTCGAGATCGTCGTAGGCCGCTCGCACCTCGCGGTCGGACACCTGTCCCGTGGGCGTGTCGTCCTCGGGCGAGAAGGTGTGCACGCGGTAGCCCATGCGCCGCGCGGCGATCGCGAACATGCGGCCGAGCTGGCCGCCGCCCAGCACCCCGAGAGTGGCGCCGGGCAGGATCGGATCGCTCATGGCAGGGTCTCGCCGAGCACCCGCCGGGTCTGCTCCTCGCTCCACTCCTGCAGCTTCCGGCGCAGCTCGGGGCGGCTGGCGGCGAGGATGCGCACCGCCAGCAGCGCCGCGTTGGCGGCGCCGGAGGCGCCGATCGCCAGCGTGGCAACCGGCACCCCCGCGGGCATCTGCACGATCGAGAGCAGCGAGTCGAGGCCATGAAGGGCCCGGCTCTCCACCGGCACCCCGAGCACCGGCAGCAGGGTCTGCGCAGCAACCATTCCCGGCAGGTGGGCGGCGCCGCCGGCCCCGGCGATGATCACCTCGATGCCGCGCGCCGCGGCGCCGCCGGCGAGCTCGCGCATCCACTCCGGCGTCCGGTGCGCCGACACCACCCGGCACTCGTGCGGCACGCCGAAGCGGGTGAGCATCTCGTCGGCATGACGCATGGTCTCCCAGTCGGACTTGCTGCCCATGATGACGCTCACCACAGGAAGATCGTTCGCAGGCATGGCGACCGGCGCTCCGGAGCTCGCCCGCTCCTGGAGAGGAGGGACGAGCAGGACACTAGCACAGCGGCCGGGACCCTCTCCACCCGCCGCCAGCGCGGCGCGGCTACACGCCTGGCGGGTCAGGAGCGTGAGGGATCCAGCGGTCCGCGGCCAGGCACCGCCGGGGCGCCCCCCATGACGCCCCAGCAGGTTGCCCGGCGCCGCATCCTCCCTGGCTAATTCACCGTCTGCGTCAAGACCGGTGAGGTGCTTCCCAGGAAGCTGGAACTGCCTCCATAGACAACGGTGATGGAATGGTTGCCCCGGCTCAGGCCGGAAGTAGAGAACGTGGCCTTGCCCGATGCGTTCAGGGTCTTGGTGCCCAGCGTCGCGCTCCCGTTCTTGAAGGTAACGCTGCCGGTCGGTACGGCCGTGCCCGGCGCGCTGGCCGTCACCGTCGCCGTGAAGGTCACGGTCCGGCCGTGCCTGGACGGGTTCGGCGACGACGTTACCGCGCTGGCGGTCCCATCCTGGTTCACCACCTGCGTCAAGGCCGAGGAGGTGCTGGGATTGAAGTTGGAGCTGCCGTTGTAGGAAGCGGTAATGGAGTGCGAGGCCACGGCCAGCACCGCGGTCGTCAAGGTCGCGTGGCCGGTGCCGTCCAGGTTCGAGGTGCCCAGGGTCGAGGCGCCATCCTTGAAGGTCACCGTGCCCGTAGGTGTGCCGCCGCTCGAGGTGACCGCGGCGGTGAAGGTGACCGACTGGCTGAACACGGAGGGATTGGCCGAGGAGCTCACGGTCGTGGTGGTGGCGAAGCCATGTTGCACCGTCTGCACCGTGCTGCCGCTGCTGGCGGCGAAGACCTGATCAGAAGCATACGTAGCGTTGATGGTGTCACTCCCCACGGCCAGCGCCGAGGTGCTGAAGGAGACCGCCCCGCTGGAGTTGAGCGGCGCTTGCGCCAGCACGGTGGTGCCTTGCTGGAAGGTCACCTGGCCGGTGGGCGTTCCGGTGGCGGGAGGAACGGCGGCAACGGCCGCGGTGAAGGTGACGGATTGCCCGCTGCTCGATGGATTGGGTGTGGAGGTGAGCGTGGTGGAGGACGCCCCCGTGTGGATCGTCTGCACCACAGAAGAACTGCCGGCGCCGAAGTTGGAATCGCCGCTGTATCCCGCGGTGACGAAGTGCTGGTCGGCGGTGAGCGTCGAGCTGCTGAACGTCGCGGTCGCGGTGCTGCCGCTGCCTGGCGTCAGCGGTACGTTGGATGCCAGCGTCGTGGTGGTGGTCTGCAGCGAGGAGCTCACCACGGCATACGTGGTGTCGGTGAAGGTGACGGTCCCGGTCGGGGTGGTGCCGGAGGTTCCGGTGTTGGTGACCGTCGCGGTAAATGTGAGCGATTGTCCCGTGACCACGGTACGCACGTCGGGCGTGGACGAAGACAGCGCGACGCCGACTCCGTTGAGGCTACCCAACGCCCACATGGTACCGCCGTTCAACGTGAACACCGTGCCATCCGGGCCGATCACGGTGGGCACGTAAGGCTCTCCCACGCCAGGGCCAAGCGTCAGCCACGCCGTCAACGAATTGGTGGCCAGGTTCCAGCCATAGGTACGGCCATCTTCGCTGGGAGTGAACACGCTGTTGGTGGCGGGATTCACGGCGGCGGTGTTGATGCACCATTCGCGCACCGCGAAGGGAAAAGTGGAAGAACGCAGCGACGCATCGGGGGTGGGGCCGATCACGGTAAGCACTTCACGCATGATCAGCATGCCGTTGGAGGAAGCATGGGCATCCACCTCGGTGGCGTTGGGATCGAGCACGGCCATGCGGTTGATGCCGTTGCCATTGTCATTGCCGCCGTCGGCGTAGTTGTTGTACTTGGAGAAGAGCAGGTAGCTCGATGTCCCGGTGTAGGAAGGGACCATGCCGGCGGGCACGATGGCGGCGGTGTTGTCCCAACCAAAGCCCCCGGGAGGATGCTCGACCGTGAGATCGGAGCTGAAATGGAGCATGAAACCGCGCGAGCCGTTGAACGGGTTGCCCAGAATGCCAAAGTACACATCGCCGTCGGGGCCCACCATGGGCGATGCCGTGCTGTCGTCGATCATCTCCGCGTTGTTGGCGTTGTTGTTGCGCGGATCTTTCAGAAAGACCTTGAATTTCGTGGCCAGCGTGGTGCTGTCCAGGCCCAGGAGGTAGCCGTAGGTATCGCTGCTGGCGCCCTTCACCACCACGTAGACCGTCGCCCCATCGTTGCTCAGGGCGGGAGCGGAGTTGTGGTTGTCGCGGCCGATGGTGGCGTCGCTGGCGGCATTCCCGGCAAGGACGAAGGTGGCATTGCCGTTGGGGTCGATGCGGGCCAATCCGCTCTGCGTGGTGTTGAGCGGCGCCGGGGCCGTTCCCTGGACCCGGAAGCCGAAGAAGACGTTGCCGGTGCTGTCCGCGGTGATGGGAGTGTTGACGAACACGGTGGAGTTGAAGGCGGAGGCATTGGCCTGATAGTTGGCCAGCGTGGTGTAGAACACCTGCTGCACCGGCGCACCGTGGCTCACGGAGTCTGGATTGTCGATGTAATAGATGGTGCCGCCGGCGCCGGGATAGTAGAGACGCGTATCCGTGGAGCTCACCGCCAGCGCGGGCTGGTAAGCGGGGATCCAGTTGAACGAAGGCAGGACGTAGTCCGTGGTCAGCGTATACAGCGCCGTGCCGTTGGCCGCGTTGAAGGCGTTGATCTCGAAGCCGTTGCCGGCGATTTTCTGGGGAACCAGGAGGGTGTTGGCAGGTGTGATCACCGGCGCGCCATAGTGGGTGAACGTTCCGGTATTGTTCGCATCGATGGAGGCGGACCAGTGGATGGCATTCAGTTGCTGGGCGCTGGGGTTGTAGACGGCCGTGTGCTGGGCATTGCCGCCGAAGGTGGCGACGATGGTCTGGGCGTGGGTGGCAACGGTGCTCGAGAAGAGCAGGATGAGCGGCAGGAATCTGTTGAACATGGGACCTCTCCTGTTCAGGACCTGGCCTTCTTGATGGTCAACAACATGAGCTTCAGCTCGGCGATGCCGCCAACCCTCGCCATCGAGCTGTGCGGCACTCGAGCTGAAGCCGGCAGCTGGGCTTACGGCACGGTGATTCTCGTGCCGCTGAAGTTGAACGTTCCTCCCGGAGACCCACCGCCGTCCAGCGGATTGCCGTTTGCCGGGAAGAAGGTGAGCACGATGCTCCCCTGCACCTGGTTCTCGGGAACGCCGGCGTTGAACGTGTAATCCACGCGGGCGCTCCCTTCCGTTGCGAAGGGGAAGGACCAGTCGATCGTTCTGGCCTTCACCACGCCGTGGGAAGCCTCCTCCCACACCCCGAGCTGGCTGCTGAACGGCACCGAGCCGCCCTCCTGGCCGGAGTCGATCACTGCCACGGAATGGTCGCTGTGCAGGGTGATCACCGAGCGCGAGACGAACGCCCCCGTGGTAGCGTCGGTGATGGTGACCAGGAAGGTCCCGGAAGGATCGTCACTGGCGGCAGCTTTCTGAGGAAAGGCGGAAACGCATACGCCAAGCAGGCTGAACAGCAGAAGCTTTCTGAGCATAGATCTCTCCTTTGAAGAGCAGCGGTCGGTGATGACCAGTGGCTCGCGTGACAGTCGCATGAGCAGCGGTTGGCAGGAGTCGGTGGGACGGCTTGCGGGTCGAGAAGTCCAGGTCGGTGGAGGCGTTCATGTCCCATCCGGGCCCGCGCCGGCTCTCGGGGCGCCGGAGCTCTGAGGGACCTCCCTACACTATGACGTGCGTGTTTGCGCATGAGCGTGACAAGAAAATACCGCAAATTCGAGAATCTGGAGGTCTTTTGCAACCGCCCGTAGCCGCCGCGGCGGCGGAACTGCCGGCGAGCGGCACCAAGAGCTTGGCGCTCAGACCGGTTCCAGCGCGTATCCGGGCTGCTGTCGGCGCCGCCAGAAGGGGGCCTCCGGCCAGCGGCGCTCGGCGGCGTAGTGCTCGCGCAGCAGGTCCAGGTAGGCGCTGTAGCTGCGCTCCATGACGTCGAGGTAGGCGGCCTCCGCCTCGTTGCGCCCGGCGAGGAGGTCGGCGACGGCGTGGCCGCCGTAGAAGCCTGAGCCCATGGCGGCGGTGATCCCGTGGGAGGAGAGCGGGTCGTGGGCGGCGGCGGCGTCGCCCAAGGCTAGCCAGCCGGGGCCGGCGATCCGCTCGAGGCGCGAGCTCTCCGCCGGCATCGCGGCGAGCCGGGCGGGCGAGCAGGGGCCCAGCCGCTCGACGCGCTCGCGGGTGGCCGGCGCCTGACGCAGCCGGCGCTGCCAGACCTCGCGGTCCGGACGCGGCCCCAAGAGCGAGCGCTCCAGGAGATCGCCGTCGCCGAACAGCACGATGGCGAGCCGGCCGTCCGCGAGCGCCGCCGAGTACCACCAGCCGTCCGGAGTCGCTTCGACCAGTGTGTAGCCGTCCGGAGTCGCGGTGTCAGGCGCCCAGGCCGAACCTGCCTCCGCTGCCGCGGCCCTCCCCGGCTGCCCGAGCATCGCCGCCACGCCGATCAGCCGGTCGTAGCGCACCCGCCACGCGCCCGCCACCTGCCGCGCCACCCGCGCCCGCCGGCCGGTGGCATCGAGCAGCCAATCGGCTTCCAGCACGCTGCCCTCGGGCCTTGCCGCCACGCCGTCCGGGCGCCCCGGACCTACCGCCTCGCTGCGCTCGGAGAGCTCGATCCGCCAGCGCGGGCGCCCGGCGGCACCGCTGCGGCCACCAGTACCGCCGGTGCCCCGGCCGTCGCGTGGCCGCGCGCAGCGCACGACCCGGCAGCCCCATCGCCACTCCGCCCCGGCCTGGCAAGCGGCTTCGGCGAACCGCGCCTCGAACCGGCGCCGATCGAGGTGCCACCCCGCTCCCTGCGGCCGCGCCAGGAAAACCTTGTCGACCGCCCTCTCGCCGCCCCAGATGGCACGGTTACCCTCAGCTTGGAGATGACCGTCGCGCCGGAGGACGCCTTCTGAAAGCAATCGCTACTCGGCCGAGGCTTCGGAAGCTACCTCGGTGTATCATCGTCACCTTGTTTTTAGCGACGGCTCGGTGTCGAACGTGATCATTGAGCGCGCCAAGAAATAGAGCTCGCTGATTCGATTCTCATCGAGCGTGGAACGGACCTTGAACCCCGTGGTCCGTGAACTGGGAGATCAGCCGGGCCTTCCTCACCAGCTATTGCTAGAGACGACTCAAAGGCGGGAACTTGGCTGGGAGGCAGGGACTCGAACCCCGATTCTGCGGTCCAGAGCCGCATGTCCTACCATTGAACGACCTCCCAGGAGGACAGCGCAAGAGAGTAACCGAACGGGGGTACCGGGTCAACCCTTTCCCGGCTGCGCCGGCTGTGCCGCGGTCCCCGCCACGTGGGCCGCATGCTCCCCCGCCGGCGCCGCGGGTACGGGCTGGCGCAGGCGCTCGAGCAGGTTGTCGAGGTGGCGCAGGGTGGCCTCGCGGCCCATCACCTCGACGAGGTCGAAGAGTGGCGGGCCGGCCTGGCTGCCGGAGAGGGCGGTACGGGTGGGGTGGATGAGGGCGCCGGCCTTGATGCCGCGCTCGCCGGCGACCGCCCTGAGCTCGGCTTCGATAGCTTCCTTGGTGAAGGCAGGAAGGCTGGCGAAGCGGTCGCGGAGGGCCGCCAGGTGCGCCTTCAGGTCGGGGTCGGCCGCGAACTTGCCGATCGCCTCTGGCGGGTAGTCGAGCCGGCCGCGGAAGTACGGGACCAGGACCGCGGCCAGCTCCCGGAGGGTGCGAACGCGGCCGCGATGCAGCTCGATCGCCGCTGCCAGGCGGTGGGGATCGACCTCGGCGCCGCCGAGCCCCACCTCGGCGAGGAAAGGCTGCAGGTGCGGCAGCAGCTCGGCGAGGGGCAGGCTCGAGAGGTACTGCGAATTCACCCAGGTCAGCTTCTCGCGGTCGAACACCGCCGCCGAGGCGTTCAGGCGATCGACGGAGAACAGGGCGATCATCTCGGCCCGCGACAGGATCTCGCGGTCTCCTCCCGGGCTCCAGCCGAGCAGCGCCAGGTAGTTGTACAGCGCCTGCGGCAGGATGCCCTCGGCGCGGAGCTCCTCGACCGAGGTGGCGCCGGAGCGCTTGGAGAGACGCTTCTTGTCGGTCCCGAGGATCAGCGGCAGGTGGCCGAACACCGGCACCTGGCCGCCCAGGGCCTGGAACAGCGGGACGTGCTTCGGGGTGTTCGAGAGGTGGTCCTCGCCGCGGATGACGTGGGTGATCCGCATGTCGATGTCGTCGCAGACCACCGACATGTGATAGGTCGGCGAACCGTCCGAGCGCAGTAGGATGAAGTCGTCGAGGGCGTCCGGCGGGAAGTCCATCTCGCCGCGCACCAGGTCGGTGAAGCGGATGTGGTCGTCCGGCATGCGGAAGCGCACGGCGAAGCGCTCGCCGGCATCAATGCGGGCGGCGACCTCCGCGGCGGTGAGGCCCAGGCAGGTGCGCGGGTAACGGAAGGCGACGCCCCGCTTCTCCGCCTCCGCGCGCTGCTCGGCGAGCAGCTCGGCGGTGCAGAAGCAGCGATAGGCGGCGCCGGCCGCCAGCAGCTCCTCGCCGCGCTCGCGATGCCGCGCCAGCCGCTCGCTCTGCAAGAACGGTCCCTCGTCCCACGCGGTGCCGATCCAGGCCAGCGCCGACTGGATCTGGCGGGTCATCGCCGCGTCCGAGCGCTCGCGGTCGGTGTCCTCGATGCGCAGCACGAAGGCGCCGCCGACGCTCTGGCGCAGCAAGTCGTTATAGATCGCGGTGCGGGCGCCGCCGACGTGGAGGAACCCGGTCGGCGAAGGGGCGAAGCGGACCCGCACGGGTCCTGAGATCGTCTGGCTCATGATTCTTTTCCCGGCAGCCATCAGGCCACCTATGCGTCATTTGTCACCCCTCGAGAAGTTCTTCTACTGCCTTCCGCAGAGGAGGCAGATCATGCTGTAGCACGTTCCAGATGCGCTCGAGATCGACACCCATGTAGTTGTGAATAAGCACATCCCGCATGCCGGCCACCTGTCTCCAGGGAATTCCAGGAGAGCGCTCGAGCGCCTGCGGCGAGAGCCGCTTTGCCGCCTCGCCGATGATCGCCACTTGGCGGATCACGGCGTCATGCCTCATGGATTCGGTCATGAACTTGTCACGACCTGCTTCGGTGTAGCGCTCGATCTTATCGATCGCGTCGAGGATATGCCGCAGGTAGACCTCGTCGCGGCTCACAGCGGTGTGGCTTCAGCGAGGACGAGGTCACGAATATAGGATGAAAGTGCGGTCTCCGTCACTACGTCCACGGACCGATGGAGAAGATCCTCGACAGCTTGCTTGAACCCAATGAGATCCAGAAGTGACCTCTCCCCCTCCATGGTCACCAGCAAATCGAGGTCACTAGCCGGGGTTCCTTCGCCGCGTGTGAGAGAGCCAAAGACGCGGACGTTGCTGGCCCCATGGCGCGCGGCCAGCTCCAGGATCTTCTCCCTATGTTCCTCTAGAAGCCGACTCCTCATGGACACCAAGTCTACCAATTGTCCGCAGGAAGTTGGTGGAAGGGGCTCGAGGCGCTCGCCAAGCTCGGTCGCCCGCTGCCAGGAGCCGGCCAATGTCACAGTCTTGTGCCACCCGGAGACTTCCGGTAGGGAAGCGCCTCGCTAAACCTTCGATTCAGAGGACTTACGGAGAGCTTCTCGAATTGGCGGAGAGGGAGGGATTCGAACCCTCGGTCCGGGTTTACCCCGGACAACTGCTTAGCAGGCAGCCCTGTTCGACCACTCCAGCACCTCTCCGCAGGGCAGGAGGGTTCATTCTAGAGGCGCCCGGCGCGAGAGTCAAAACGCGCATGCCGGCGGCCGGGCTCCGATCGCCCTGCCCCGGCCGCGATAGACTGGCGCCCGCCGCGAGGGCTGGGCACGGCGGGGCCACTTGCACGGGAGGGTTCGAGGACATGGCGACGACGGCGACGAGCGCGACCCGGTCGGTTGACGAGCTGGTCATCAACACCATCCGCTTCCTGGCGGTGGACATGGTCGAGAAGGCCAACTCGGGGCACCCCGGGGCGCCGATGGGGCTGGCGCCGCTCGCGTACCAGCTGTGGACCCGCCATCTGCGCTTCAACCCGCGGGACCCCGCCTGGCCGAACCGCGACCGCTTCGTGCTGTCCGCCGGGCACGCCTCGGCGCTGCTCTATGCGCTGCTGCACCTCTCCGGCTACGACCTGCCGATGTCAGAGCTGCAGCGTTTCCGCCAGTACGGCTCGATCACGCCCGGCCATCCCGAGTACGAGCATACCCCCGGCGTCGAGACCACCACCGGCCCGCTCGGCCAGGGGCTCGGCAACTCCGTCGGCATGGCGATCGCTCAGCGCAAGGCGGCGGCCGCCTTCAACCGCGACGGGTTCCCGCTCTTCGACTACCGGATCTGGGTGGTGGCGAGCGACGGCGACATGATGGAAGGGGTGGGGTCGGAAGCCGCCTCGCTCGCCGGGCATCTCCAGCTCGGCAACCTCAAGGTCTTCTGGGACGACAACCACATCTCGCTCGACGGCCCCACCTCCCTCTCCTTCGGCGACGACGTCCCGCAACGCTTCGAGGCCTACGGCTGGCGCGTCGAGCGGGTGGCCGACGTCAACGACCTGGCGGCTGTCGAGGCGGCCATTGCCGCGGTCGAGGCCGAGACCGAGCGCCCGTCGCTGGTGGCGGTGCGCACCGTGATCGGCTACGGCGCCCCGAAGAAGCAGAACACCTCGCAGGCGCATGGCTCGCCGCTGGGCAAGGAAGAGACCGAGGGCGCCAAGAAGTTCTTCGGCTGGCCGCTCGAGCCGACCTTCTACGTGCCGCCCGAGGCGGTCGCGGCGTTCGCGGCGGCGCGCGAGAGCGGCGGCCGCCAGCAGGCCGCATGGCAGGAGCTGCTGCAGCGCTACCAGGCCGCCTTCCCGCGGGAGGGGACCGATCTCGGCCGGCGCCTCGCGGGCAAGCTGCCGGACGGCTGGCACGAGGCGCTGCCGGCGTTCTCGCCCGCCGACGGCGCCATGGCGACGCGCGCCGCCTCCGGCAAGGTGATCAACGCCATCGCGCCGCTGCTGCCGGAGCTGTGCGGCGGCGCCGCCGACCTGGCGAGCTCCAACGAGACGCTGATCAAGGGCGAGGACAACTTCGAGCCGGGCAAGCCGGGCGGCCGCAACTTCTACTTCGGGGTGCGCGAGCACGCCATGGGCTCGGCGCTCTCCGGCATCGCGCTGTCGCGGCTCTGGCTGCCCTACGGCGGCACCTTCCTCATCTTCTCCGACTACATGCGGCCGCCGGTTCGCCTCGCCTGCCTGATGAAGCTGCAGGTGATCTACGTCTACACCCATGATTCCATCTTCCTCGGCGAGGATGGCCCCACCCACCAGCCGATCAGCCAGCTCGCCTCGCTGCGCTCGCTGCCGGGGATGACGGTGATCCGCCCCGCCGACGCCTGCGAGACCGCGGCCGCCTGGCGGGCGGCGATCGAGAACCGCCATGGCCCGACGGCGCTGGTGCTCACCCGCCAGGCCCTGCCCATCCTCGAGGAGACCCGCCAGCGGGCGGCCGCGGGTCTGCCCCGCGGCGCCTACGTGCTCTACGAGCCCGAGCCCGCTGGGGCCGGAGTAGCCGCCGCCGCCGGCACCGGAGCCGGCGCCGGGTCCGCCGCCGCGCCCGAGCTGCTGCTCCTGGCCACCGGCTCGGAGGTGTCGCTGGGCTACGAGGCCGCGAAACGGCTGGCGGCGCAGGGGGTGCGCGTGCGGCTGGTGAGCATGCCCAGCTGGGAGCTGTTCGACCGCCAACCCGCCGCCTACCGCGAATCCGTGCTGCCGCCGGGCGTCCGCAAGCGGCTGGCGATCGAGGCCGCGGCGCCCTTCGGGTGGCACAAGTACGTGGGCCTCGACGGCGAGGTCCACGGCATCGAGCGCTTCGGCGCCTCGGCGCCGGCCAAGCAGCTGTACGAGCCTTTCGGCTTCACCCCCGACAAGGTCGTGGAACGCGCGCTGCGGCTGCTCGGCCGGGAGAGCCAGGCCGGGTAGGAGTGTCCCAAGGGCCCCCTACCCTTCATCGAGACTTGCGAATATCATTGTCGCCATGAGATCGCTATCGCCACCGACCGCTCCTCGGTCGTCCCGGCGCCGGCCCCTGCTCCGTGCCGCGCTGGCCCTGACCGGCCTCGCCACCCTCCTGGCTGCCGCCGCTTCCCTGCCCGCGCGCGCCGCCGACTGGCCGGAGTTCGACGGCGACGGCCGCCACAACGGCAACAACCAGCAGGAGACCACCATCCACTCGGGCAACGTCTCCACCTTGGCCGTGAAGTATCAGGTGACGCTGCCTGCCATCGCCGACGGTGCGCCCGCCTTCCTGTCGGGAGTCACCACCTCGTCCGGGATCAAGGACCTGCTCTTCCTGACCACCACGGCCGGCCACATCCTGGCGCTCGACGCGGCGACCGGCGCGACGATCTGGTCCCATCAGCCGGCCACCGGGCCGCGGTTCACCACCTCGTCGCCGGCGGTCGATCCCAACCGGCTCTACGTCTACTCCTACGGGCTGGAAGGCAGGGCCCACAAGTACCAGGTGGGCGACGGCACCGAGATCACGACCGGCGGCTGGCCGGAGGTGGCGACGCTCAAGCCTGACGTCGAGAAGTGCTCGCCGCCGCTCTCGGTGGCGGTGACCAACAGCGGCGCCCAGTATCTCTACGTCGCCAACGGCGGCTACCCGGGCGACGCCGGCGACTACCAGGGTCACATCACCGCGATCAACCTGGCGACCGGCGCCCAGAACGTCTTCAACACCCAGTGCAGCGACCAGACGGTCCATTTCGTCGAGTCCCCCGGGACCCCCGACTGCTCCACCGGCGTCCAGTCGGCGGTCTGGGCGCGCCCGGCGGTGCTCTACAGCTCCGAGCTCGACAAGATCTTCTTCGCCACCGGCAACGCCACCTACGACGCCAACACCGGCGGCCACGACTGGGGCGACACCGTGCTCGCCACCCACCCCGACGGCACCGGCACCGGCTCGAACGGCCAGCCGCTCGACAGCTACACGCCGGTCGAGTTCCAAACGCTGCAGAACGACGACGCCGACCTCGGCAGCACCGCACCGGCGCTGCTGCCCACCGTGCCGGGCAGCAACGTCGCCCATCTGGCCGTGCAGAGCGGTAAGGACGCCGAGCTCCGGCTGCTGAACCTGGCGAACCTGAGCGGCAGCGGCGGACCCGGGCACACGGGCGGCGAGCTGCAGAAGATCGGCGTCCCCCAGGGCGGCGAGGTGCTGACGCAGCCGGCCGTCTGGGTCAACCCCGTGGATGGCAACGTCTGGGTGTTCGTCGCCAACGACAACGGCATCTCGGGCCTCGAGATGACGGTGGACGGCTCGGGCAACCCCAGCCTCGGCTCGCAGTGGAGCAACGCCAGCGGCGGCAGCTCGCCGGTGGTCGCCAACGGCATGGTGTTCTACG
>DATDGZ010000382.1:0-18723 GCA_036521795.1 Thermoanaerobaculia bacterium
CCCGAGACCGGGGGAGCCGCAAGGGCTGTGATGGCGACGGTAGTGGCTGCGAGGACGGCGGGGCCGGCGGGCGGCGAGCTGGCCGCTTGGGAGACGTCGCGGGCGCCGGAAGCGGTGCTGCTGCGGCACGTCCTCGCCGGCCGTCTCGATCCCGGCTACGCGGAATCGCTGCGGCTCGCCCTCTTCCGCCGCGCGCCGAGCGATGCGCCGGACGCGGTTCGCCTGGTCCGCGCCGTCGCCGGCACGGTGTGGCTCAGCCGCGCCCAGGTGGATGCCCTCTACGGACCGCCGCGCCGCCGCCTCGGCTACCTCGGCCGCCGGCTGCGGCGCCCGCTCGACCTGCTTGCCCGCCTCGGGCGCTACGGCCTGCACGCCTGGAAGGTGCGGCGACGGCGCCCGGACCTGGAGGAGGTAACGAACCGCCCCGGCTGAGAGGACTGAGCGGGCCGAGCCGCCGAGCCTGCGTCGTCCGATCTCAGTGCGACTCTGGCGGCCGGCGCCCGTGGTGGCCTGCGGTCGGCGCCGGCCCCTGGGACTGGGCCGGCCCCGCAGACTGGGCCGGCGGCGGCTGCGGCCGGAAGAGGGACCGGGAGGGGGTGAGGTGCCGGTCGAGATCGAGCGCGAGCCCCATGCCGTCGACCAGAGCGAGGAGCCGCTCGGGAGCCATGGGCGGGGTCAGCGCCTGCTGCACGCCGCCGGCCAGGCGGTGTTCGAGATGGACGAGCTGGGCGTCGTCGGCAACCACCTCGAGGGCTTCCCCCGGGGCGAGATGCAGACGCTCGCTGAGCCTGGGAAGCTGCAGCAGCACGGCGGCGAGAGCCTCGCGGGGCATGGCACCAATTCCTCGACAGCTTCGGTTGCGGCGATGATAGCGGAAGCGGCAGGCCGCGTCGAGAGGCGGCTGGCCACGGCGGGGAACACCGGCTTGTATACTCGGGCGCCGTGCATCGACGCGTGGCATCGAGCGGCGCCCGTGGCGCCAGGTCCGCCGTCCCCGGCAGGCCCGGCGCCCGCGGCGCCCCTGGCGCTCCCGGCGGCTCCGGCAGGCCCGGCGCCCGCGGCGGCGCTGGCGCTCGATACGGCAGTAAGGCGGCCGTCCCAGCGGCGCCCGCGCCTGCCGAGCGGCCGCTCGCGGAGCGGCTGGCCTTGCTGCCGCTGTGGCTGCTGGCGGTGGTGCCGCCGCTGTACTTCGTTCCCTCTGCGAAGGACCCTTTCCGGCTGCCCAAGCTGATGCTGGCGGAATGGCTGGCCATCGCCTCGCTGGTGCCGCTGGCCTGGGCCCTGCGGCGCGTCGAGCTGGTGCGCTGGCGCGACCTCTGGCGGCAACCGGCGATCCGGGCCCTGCTGCCGCTCGTGGCCGTCGCCACGGCCGGCCTGGCGACCAGCGCTCACCCGCTGCACGTGCGCGAGGCGCTGGCCGACCTGTGGATCGGCGCCGCGTGCCTGGTGGGATGGAGCGCGGCGCTGCCGGCCCGCCGGCTCGAGCGCGTGCTCGTCGGGCTGCTCTTGCCCGCCGCCGCGCTGGCGGTGATCGGTATCCTGCAGTTCCATGGGCTGCACCTGCTGGCGGTGGTGCCCGGCCCCGGCGGCGGGCGGTACACGGTCACCTCCACCGCCGGCAATACGGGCGACTTCGCCGCCTTCCTGGTCCTGCCATGCCTGGTCGCGCAGTGGCGGCTGGCCCGCGGCGCGGCGGCCGCCGCCGCGGGGAGCACGGCGGCTGCCGGCGGCGCCGGGGAGCGGGATGCCGCCGGCGGTGGCCGCCGCCTCGGCGGCCGCTGGGGCTGGCTGGCGGCGGCTCTCGCGCTGTGCGCCTACGCCATCGCCGTGACCCAGACGCTGGCGGCGCTGGTGGCGCTGCTGCTCGGCAGCTTGATCTTCTGGTTCGGCTCGTTGCGGCGCGGCGGCGCCGGCCTGCGCTGGCTTGCCGCCGCCTGCGCCGCCGCCGTCCTCCTCGCCGCGGGCGCGGTGGCCGCCGTGCCCGCACTGCGCGGCCGGGTGGCCGAGAAGTTGAGCCTGGCGCGGCGGGGGGAATGGAACCACGTGCTCACCGGGCGCCTGGACGGCTGGCGGACGGCGCTCTGGATGCTCGAGCAGCATCCCTGGGCAGGTGTCGGCCAGGGAGCGTTCCGTGCCGAGTTCGTGCCGGCCAAGCTCGCCCTGGTCGATCGCGGCGCCGCCTTCCTCTCCGGCGAGCAGCAGAACTTCGTCAACGCCCACGACGAGCCGCTCGAGGTCGGCGCCGATCTCGGCGTGCCGGGCCTGCTCGCCCTGGCATGGGCGCTGGCGGTGGTGACCGCGGCGGCAAGACTGCGGATGACGGCCGCGGTCGCCGGCATGCCCCAGGTTCCCGCGGGTGGCAGCGCGTCCCGGGTAGCAGCCGCTGCCGGCGCGCCCGGGGTGCCGGCAGCCGCCGGCGATCCGGACGGCGGGGCGGTACGCCGGGCGCTCGGTGCCGACGGCGCCTTCGCCGCCGCCGGGCTGGCCGCCCTGGGGGTGCTCTGCCTGGTCGATTTCCCGTTCCGGGTCGCGTTGGTGGCCTTCCCGGCGTTGCTGTTCCTCGCCTGGGTCCTGCGCCCTGCCGCCGCGGAGGCCGCCGCATGAAGAGCCGCGTCCTGGTCTGGCCGCTGCTCGTGCTGCTGCTGGCCGGGCTCGCCTTGCAGAGCCTCCGCCTGCGTGGCCGGCTGCTCGCCAGCAAGCTGACCCACCAGGTCGAGGCGATCGCCATGGCCGCGGCAGGGGCCGGCCCGGGAGCGATCGAGCGGGTGCTGCCGTACGGCCTGGCGGCCCTGCGGCGCGCCGGTGAAGCGGACCCGGTGGCCGTCGAGGTGCCGCTGTCACGCGGCTCGCTGTTCCTGCTGGCGCGGCGGCCCGAGGAGGCGATCGCGGCCTACCGGCGCGCCGCCGCGCTCGAGCCGCATCCGGAGATCTACCTCCATCTCGGCGACGCACTGCTGGCCGCCGGCCAGCTCGAGGAGGCGCGCCGCAACTATCGGATCGCCCTGCTGCTCGACCCCTGGCTGCGCTCATCGGTCCCGGCCGGAGTGCTGTAGCGGGGCGACGCGACCTCCGGTCCGCGCGTCGCCCCGAGCCCGGAGCATGGTAGTGGGTCAGTTTCCCTCGGCAGACTGCCCCACTACCCGGAGCATGTGCACCTCGGCCGGAATGCAAGCAATCTGATAGCATTCCGCGCGCTGGCCCATCGAGCGGCGCCGTCGCCTGCCTTCCTCACCATGGCCAACGTCCTTCCACCACCCCAGGCTTCGCCGCCATCCGCCCCGCCGCCAGTGCGGCCGCGCAGCGTCCCAGGCGGCGCCGGCGGCCTCGACGCTCCGGGCGCCCGCGTCGCCGCGGCGTTGCGCGAGCTGGCGCGCGAGCTGCCGCTCGCGGTGACGGTGCGCGGCGAGTGCATGGCCCCCAGGTTGCATGACGGCGACCGGGTGGCGGTGGCGCCGGCGCGCCGCTACTGGCCGGGAGACATCGTGGCCTTCCACACCCCGCAGGGCCGCCTCGCGCTGCATCGCCTGCTGGGGTACCGCCTGGCGGCGGGACGGCTGGCCTGCGTGACGCGGGGCGACGGCTGCAGCTTCCCCGACCCGCCGCTCGCCCCCGAGCGGCTGCTCGGCCGCGCCGCGGTGCGCCCGACCCCGCGGGAGCGGGCGAGGGCCGCCCTGGCGCTGTTCGCCCTGGCCCTGCGCGCCGCCGGCCGCCGCCTGATGCCCTTCGCTGGATGAGCTTCGGCGCCAGGTTCCTGCGTCATCCCGAGCGCTTCCCCGAGCGCCAGCGGGGCGATGCCTGGGGCGATCGCGAGCTGCGGCTCGACCTGCCCGGCGGCCCCTACCAGCTGCTCGGCCTCTCGGCCAGCCAGGAGGACGGCGTCCTGGCCACCTTCCCGGCCGCCGGCGCGGTACCAGGAGGCGCTTTCGCCGCCGGCGCCATGGGCGCCACCGGCGACCCGCCGGTCCCGATCCAGCTGCTGCGCTGCACCCCGGACGAGTTCCTGCCAGTCGACGTCCGCGGCTGGGACTACGGCCTGGACTTCGACTGGTCGCCGGCGGCGGTGAAGATGGCGGGCCTCGGCCTCTTCGGGCGCCTCGACTGGCGCCCGGGCGGCGTGGGAATGGGGGGGCTGGCCGGCGCGCTGTGGATCCACGAGGACGGCGGCGAGCGCTTCCCCGGGGTGTTCGAGAACTTCCTCCGCGTGCTGGTGGCCTACCGCCTGCTCGAGCTCGGCGGCGCGGTGCTGCACAGCGCGGGCGTGGTCAGGGACGGCGCGGCCTTCCTCTTCCTGGGACGCTCGGGCGCCGGCAAGACCACGGCGGCGCGGCTCAGCCTGGCCCGCGGGGCGGAGGTGCTCAGCGACGACCTCAACGCGCTGGTGATCGGAGCCAAGGGCGGCGCCGGCGGCTGCGTCGTCCTCAAGCTGCCGTTCACCGGCGACCTGGGCGAGCGCCGCGCCCTGCGGCCGCCGCTGCCGCTCGGCGGCCTGCTGCGCCTCGCGCAGGACAGCGCCGACGCGCTCGCGCCGCTGTCGCGTGCCGAGACGCTGGCCTGCCTGCTCGCCTGCGCCCCCTTCGTCAACGTCGATCCTCATCGCCGCGAGCGGCTGGAGCAGGTGCTGCTCGCGCTGGCGGCGGCGGCCGCGCCGCGCGCGTACACGCTGCGGTTCTCGTTGAGCGGCGGCTTCTGGTCTATAATCGATCGGATAACACTCTCATAGCAATGGGGAGGAAGGGGACGGGGTTGCGGCAGGCCGAATCGACCAGATCATGAATCCGATTGATATTGGCAGCGTGCTGGGCCGGCGAGCGGACGTGCGCTTCCGCGTCATCGACACGGAAGGCGTGGTGGTCCGCCAGAGCGCGGGCGAGGTGCTGGTGCTGAACGACATCGGCACCCGCATCCTGGCGCTGGCCGACGGCGTCACTCCGGTCACGCACTGGATCGACACCCTGCTCGGCGAGTTCGAGGTCGCACGGCCGGTGCTCGAGCGCGACGTGCTCGCCTTCGCCGTCGAGCTGGTGGAGCAGGGCCTGCTCGAGCCCTTGCCGGCTTCCCGCCGGCTCCAGGACGGACACGCGGCCGGCGGCCCCGGGGACTGGGGATGAGCTTCGAGCGGCTGCTGCTGCGGACGTGGAGCGACAACCACCTGTTCTCGGTGCTGGTCGAGCTCACCTATCGCTGCAATCTCGACTGCTTCTTCTGTTACAACGACCTCGGGCTGCGCGGCCGGCCGCTCGCCGTCGAGCAATATTACGAGCTCTTCGCCGATCTGCGCGAGCTGCAGGTGCTGAACCTGACGCTCAGCGGCGGCGAGCCGCTTGCCCATCCGGATTTCCTGCGGCTGGGAGCGCGGGCGCGGGAGCTCGGCTTCGTGGTGCGCATCAAGTCGAACGGCCATGCCCTGCGCGGCGTCATGGCGCGCCGCATTCGCGACGAGATCGATCCGTTCCTCGTCGAGGTCAGCCTGCACGGCGCGACAGCCGCGGTGCACGACCGCCAGACGCGCGAGCCGGGGAGCTTCGAGCGGCTGCTGGCCAACCTGCGCGAGATGCGCGGCCTGGGGCTGCGGGTGAAGCTCAACAGCACCCTGACCGCCTGGAACGAGCACGAGGTCGAGGAGACGATGGCGCTCGCCGACCGCCTGGAGCTGCCGCTGCAGATCGATCCCGAGGTCTCGCCGCGCGACGACGGCGACCGCGAGCCGCAGTCGATCTCTCCCTCTCGCGCCGGTGTGCGGCGGCTGTTCGAGCTGCTGGCGGAGCGCGCGGCGGCGGCGCGGGCGCGGCAGGCCGGGCCTGGCGAGGAGGGAGACACCGGGGAGCATCGCGGGCATCGCGAGCAGGGCGGGCCCGCGGCGGGCGCCCTCCCGGTGCAGGTGGCGCGTCTCGCCGATGACGGCCTGGCCCCGGCCGCGGCCGAGAAGCACTGCGGCGCCGGCTCCTCGGGCATCGCCATCGACCCTTACGGCAACGTCTACCCGTGCGTGCAGTGGCGGCGGCCGGTGGGCAACCTCCATGAGCAATCGATCCGCCACATCTGGGCAGGCTCCTCCGGTCTCGCCGACGTGCGTTCGCTGACGGTCGCGGCGAAGAAGATGGTCGACGGCTTCGGACCGGCCGGCCAGCTGCTCAATTTCTGCCCCGGCAACGCCGCCGCCTGGAGCGGCGACGCGCTGCAGGTCTATCCGGCGGCCTTGAGCCGCATGGAGGTCGCCCAGCAGGCGCAGGCGGCCGGGCCAGGGCACGACGGCCTCGCCAGCCGCGCGGCGCCGGCACCGGCGCCCAGGAAGACGCTGCTCCCGATCCTGCCCTCTTGAGACAGGGCTCCCACCGCAGAGAGGGCGGGGGCGCAGCAGACCGTCTCGTGCCCGCGGGTCGCCGCCAGGCGGCAGGAACTGCGACGAACAGGAAAAAGAGGCGATGGTCCCGCGCCGCGGGCTCGGCTCCGCGACAGGAGCGATCGGCTACGACGAGATCGGGCCCAAGGGGCAGAGACCCTTGTTGGCCTTGGCCGGCGGGTGCGGCGTGCAGATCGCGGCCATCGCTTCGAGCGGCTCGCGGAAGAGAATGCGCGGCGCCTGGTAGGGCCGGCGCGCGCTGGTCTCCGGCATCCCCGGCGTCTCCGGCGTCTCCGGCATTCCAGGCAGCTTCGGCATCCCCGGAGCTCCCGGAATCCTGGCCGACGCCGCCGTGGCTGCGAGGCCCGCCGGTGACGCCGGGTCCTGCGGCAGCGCGGTGGCCGCGGCCATGGCCATGGCGCGGTTCGTCGAGTCGGGGTCGCCTGGCGCGCTCGGCATGGTTGGCTTGGCTGTCATCTCTCCCTCTCGTTCAGCTCGACCGTGCCGGCTTCATGCCGGGCCGGACGAGCCTGCTGGCGACGTGACGCGCTCATAGTATAGGCGTTTATGGCGCACAATCCAGCGCTCTCGCTGGCGCCACCGGTGCCGCATGCGCCTCATGCAGGAATGCAACATTGACCATGATCGCATTCCCTCGAGCGCAAGACTCGCCGCCGCCGCTCAGACCCCGCGCGAGGTGAGCACGATCTTGATCGTGCGCAGCAAGATCGAGAGGTCGAGCCAGAGCGTCCAGTTGGCTGCGTATGCAAGATCGTAGCGCAGCTTGTTCTGCGGGCTCGAATGATATTCGCCGTTGACCTGGGCGAGGCCGGTGACGCCGGGAGCCAGCGAGAAGCGTTCCGCATAACCGGGGACCTCGCGGAGAAAGCGCTGCACGAAGCCGGGCCGCTCGGGCCGCGGTCCCACCAGGCTCATCGTGCCCTGCAGCACGTTGAGCAGCTGCGGGATCTCGTCGAGCCGGAAGCGGCGCAGGAACGCGCCGCACGCGGTGAGGCGCGGATCTCCCGGCTGCGCCAGCACCTCGCCGGAGTCTGCCTCGGCGTCGATGCGCATGGTGCGCAGCTTCCACAGCGTGAAGGGACGCTGATCGCGGCCGACGCGCAGCTGGCGGTAGAGGATCGGCCCCGGCGAGGTCAGGCGGACCGCCAGCGCGCAGGCGGCCAGGGCAGGCAGGGTGGCGAACAGCAGCAGCGTGCCGCCGGCGAGGTCCTGCATGCGCTTGAGCGGCCAGTTGATCCGCCACTCGGTCTCCCGCATCACTTCGATCAACGGCAGGTCGTGTACCCAGCGGTAGCGCATGCGGCCGATGAGGCTCTCGAACGGCCCGGGCAGCAACAGCACGTTGGTGTGGTCGGGCCGCGTGCCGGCGAGGCAGTCGATCAAGCGCGTCTGCCAGGAGTCGCCGCCATCGGCAAGGATGATGTCGTCGATCGTGCCGGCGGCGAGCAGCGCGGGGAGGTCCTCGGAAGCTCCGAGCAGCGGCCCCAGCGCCGGCTCGAGGCACGCCAGGTCGGGCACCTGCTGGCCAGGCTGCGGCACGAAGCCGGCGACCACGAGACCGTGCCAGCGGTGCTGGGCCAGCGTGCGGGCGATCTCGGCCGCCGCCTGGCCGCAGCCGACGATCGCCACCCGCCGTTCGCGGTGCCGCCCGCGACGGTCCACGACGCCGCGCCAGGCGAGCAGCAGCGGCAGGTCGAGCACCACGTACAGCAGCAGCACCGAGCGCGGGAAGCTGCGGAAGGTGAAGAAGAAGTAGGCCAGCAGGGCCGCTCCCTGCAGGGCGGCCGCGCCGGCCAGCCGCCGCACCGCCTCGGCACGGGTGCGTGGCTGCGGGCGATCGTAGAAGCCGAAGAAGTAGAGCGTGGCGAACTGCAGCAGCAAGACCAGGACCCAATCGCGCTCTAGGAACCGCAGGCGGTCGCCGGGCAGCAGGCCGGTGGTGAAGGGCAGCGGCAGGTGGATGCGCACCCAGAAAGCGGCGCCGAGCGCCGCGACGGCGGCCGCGGCGTCGCCGAGCGCCCGCAAGCCCTTCCGCCATCGGCTCTCCCGCCGCCAGAGATTCACCGGCATGGGCGCCACTCTATCCGAGCGTATCTCCCTTTCCCTCTCTTTGGGCGAGGCTCCGCAGCCCTCCACCGCTGCTGTCTTTCCTCCCCAACGAGGGGCGGGTCCTCCTCAGGGGAGAGGGGGCCCCGCCCCGAGACCCTGCCTTGACCCTCCCAAGGGCGCGGAGTAGGCTCCCGGCGTCGCCGCCTGCCCGGCCCCGGTCCTCTGCGATTCCGATCCATGAAAGTCATCGACCACCTGGCGCAGTCCCAGCGTCCACTCATCAGCTTCGAGATCATCCCGCCGCTGCGCGGCGGCAACGTCGATTCGCTGCTGGTCCTGATCGACGACCTGGTCAAGTACCAGCCGCCGTTCATCGACATCACCAGCCATGCCGCGGAGGTGGTCTACGAGGAGACGACGAACGGCATCCAGCGGCGTGTCAAGCGCAAGCGCCCGGGTACCCTCGGCGTCTGCGCGCTGCTGCAGAACAAGTACCAGATCGACGCCGTGCCGCACATCCTCTGCCATGGCTTCACGCGCGAGGAGACCGAGGACTTCCTGATCGAGCTCAAGTACCTGGGCATCGACAACGTGCTGGCGGTGCGCGGCGACGACAGCGGCTACGAGAAGCCGCTGCAACACGGCCGCAGCGCCAACCGCTATGCCTGCGACCTGGTGGCGCAGATCGCCGCGATGAACCACGGGCGCTACCTCGAGGAGGACCTGCTGGACGCCGAGCCCTCCGACTTCTGCGTCGGCGTCGGCGGCTATCCCGAGAAGCATTTCGAGGCGCCGAACCTGCAGCTCGACGCGCGCCGCGTCAAGGAGAAGGTCGACGCCGGCGCTCACTACGTCGTCACCCAGATGTTCTTCGACAACCGCCATTACTTCCGCTTCGTCGAGCTCTGCCGCGCCATCGGCGTCGCCGCGCCGATCATTCCCGGGCTGAAGGTCCTGAGCTCGCAGAAGCAGCTGGCCACGATCCCGAGCAACTTCCACGTCGAGGTCCCGGCCGAGCTGTCCGACGAGGTGCTGGCGGCCAAGCCCGAGCACGTCCTCGACATCGGCGTCGAATGGGCGCGCCGCCAGCTCGAGGAGCTGCTGGCGCACGGCGTCCCCTCGGCCCACTTCTACGTCATGCAGAGCGCCACCGCGATCAAGCGGCTGATGGCGAAGATCGACCTCTGAACGCCTACGGGGCATGCCCCCCCGGCCGGGCCGCCCCCCCGGCCCTCCCTCCGCCCCTCCGGCCACCGATTTCTCCGGCGATCGTCATCTTCAAAGGGTGACTGCCTCTCCGAAACGGTAGGTAAGGAACCGTGCTATCGGTAGAGGCGCCGGCCGCGCTGCAGCTCCTCGACCCAGACCAGCTCGCAGGCTCCCGGGCCGGTGTCGTCGCGGGTCATGGAGGTCTGCCAGCGGAAGCCGCTTCCCTCGACGTCGACCAGCAGGCCGCGCAGCCGGACGCGGTCGCCGCTGCCGACGTGGGCGAGCGCCCGCGCCAGGTTGTGGGTGGCGGGGATCATGTGCATGTTGGCTGAATGGGTGGTGATGTAATGCAGGTCGAGGCTCGGGTCGCGGGTGCGCCAGAAGTAGTAACGCGTGATCTGGTAGTAGGAGACCCGGCTCCGGTAAGGCTCCTCGGGCAGCCGCCCCCAGGTCATCACCAGGTCCACCGGGGACAGGAAGGCGCCGTCGTCGAAGGTGTAAGGCTCTTCCGCCGCGACCACCGCCGAGATGTCGAACGTGGCGCGCGGCCGCACCTGTACCTCGCCGCGGCGCGTCGGCCAGGCGAACGGCGTACGCCAGGTGGCGCCCTGGACCGGCTCGCCGCGCCAGTCCACCGCCGCGCCCGCCGGTACCGAGGAGGCAGGCAGCGCGAATCCGCACCCCGCGAGCCCCGGCACCGCCGCCGCCAGCGCCAGCGCTGCCATGGAACGGCGCATCCGGCGGCGAGCTACCTTAAGCGGTCGAGGATCAGCCGGAAGTCGCCGCCGATGCGCTGCAGCTGATCCCGGTGCGCGGCGGCCAGGGGTTCGAGCAACTCGGCGCCGCGCGGAGTGAGGGTCACGAAGACCTGGCGCCGGTCGGCGCCGCCGGATTGGCGGACCATCAGGCCCTGCGCGACCATGCGGTCGATCAACCCGACGGCGCTGTGATGGCGGATCTGCAGGCGCTCGGCGAATTCGGTGACGGTGAGCCGGTCGCGCCCGGGGAAGCCGCGGACGGCGATCATCGCCAGGTACTGCTGCGGCGTGACGCCGCAGCGGCGCGCCACCTCTTCGCTGAAGCGCAAGAACTGCCGCAGGGCATAGCGGAAGGCCGCCAGCGCCTGGTAGTCCTCGTCGCTCATCAGCGGCGCTCCCCTGTCGTCTGCTCGGCCGTTGGCGCTCATACCAATAGCACCTCTAGCAGGCGGCGTGCCCGCGCTCCCGATGGGCGGAATGATCCGGTAATGGGGTATATACCACGATTCGCGGCCGGCGCGCTCGCTCGCGCGCCACGACAGGGCGCCGGTCCGGTAGTGTCCCATAGGACACTACCAGGTCCGCCCGGTCCGCGTCCTGCTTTGCTTCCTGGACGGTCTGTGGTAGGTTGTACATGGCATTACGAGCGGTCCGGCGGAGGCCGGGCTCGGCAACCTGGGGCGGACACCCAAGGTGCCCTCTCGCATCGCAGGCGGTTCCAGGCGGTGCGAGGATGCGGTCGCGGCAGCGACAACCAAGTGTCCGACAGTCGGCGTTGTCCAAGGACCCGTTCTCGTGATGCCCGAGGAGGCAGCGAGGCGGGTTTTTTGTTTGCCCGCCACCGCCTGTGAGCCATCCGGGCACCGACTGGAGACACGAGTTGACCGAGAGAACCTTCGACGTTCCCCTGCCGCCGCGTCCCGCCGACCTCGAGGAGCGCACGGCGGCGCTCACGGCGGCGCTGGCGGAGCGGGTCGTGGTGCTGGACGGCGCCACCGGCACCGCCCTACAGGGCTTCGTGCTCACCGCCGCCGACTTCGGCGGGCCGGAGCTCGAAGGGTGTAACGAGAACCTCTGCGCCACCCGGCCGGACGTGGTCGACGCGGTGCACGAGAGCTACCTCGCCGCCGGCTGCGACGTCGTCGAGACCAACTCCTTCGGCGGCACGCCGCTGGTGCTCGCCGAGTACGGTCTCGCCGACCGCGCCTTCGAGCTGAACGCCGCCGCGGCCCGGCTGGCACGCGCCGCCTGCGCCCGGCACGACCGCTCGGACGCCTCCGGCCCCGGCGGTCCAGCGGGTCGGGGCGGCCCATTCAGTCCACCTGGTCCCTCGGCCAGTCCCTCGGCCAGTCCCTCGGCCACCCCCTCGGCCAGCTCCTCGGCCAGCCCCTCGGCCAGCACCTCGGCCAGCACCTCGGCCCCCGGCGGCCCCCGGCACTTCGTCTGCGGTTCGATGGGTCCGACCACCAAGGCCATCTCGGTCACCGGCGGCATCACCTTCGCCGAGCTCGAGGAGCATTTCCGGGTGCAGGCGCTCGGGCTGATGGCCGGTGGCGCCGACTACCTGCTGCTCGAGACGGCCCAGGACACCCGCAACATCAAGGCCGGCCTGATCGGCGTCGAGCGCGCCGGCGCGCAGGCCGGCTGGCGGCTGCCGGTGGCGGTGTCGGCGACCATCGAGCCGACCGGCACCATGCTCGGCGGCCAGGACGCGGAGGCGCTGGCGGTGGCGCTGCTGCACGCCGACCTGCTCTACCTCGGGCTCAACTGCGCGACCGGCCCCGAGCTGATGGCCGATCACGTGCGCACCCTGTCCGAGCTGGCGCGCACGCGCGTCGCGGTGGTGCCGAACGCCGGCCTGCCGAACGAGGACGGGCGCTACGAGGAGACGCCCGAGGACTTCGCCCGCGTCATCGGCCGCTTCCTCGACGCCGGCTGGCTCAACTTGATAGGGGGTTGCTGCGGCACCACGCCGGCCCACGTCGCGGCGCTGGCCGCCGCCGCCGCCGGCCGGCCGCCGCGCCGCGTGCCGCGCCATCACCGCAGCCTGATCTCGGGCCTCGAGGCGGTCGAGCTCGACCCTTCCAACCGGCCGCTGCTGGTGGGCGAGCGCACCAACGTGCTCGGCAGCCGCAAGTTCAAGCGGCTCATCCAGGACGGCGCGCACGAGGCGGCGGCGGAGGTCGGACGGGCGCAGGTGCGCGCCTCGGCGCAGGTGCTCGACGTCTGCCTGCAGGACCCCGACCGCGACGAGATGGCCGACATGGAGGCCTTCCTCGACCGCCTGGTGCGGCTGGTCAAGGTGCCGCTGATGATCGACTCGACCGACGCCGCGGTGATGGAGCGGGCGCTCAGCTACTGCCAGGGAAAGGCGGTGCTGAACTCGATCAATCTCGAGGACGGCCGGGTGCGCTTCGAGCGGGTGGTGCCGCTGGCGCGCCGCTACGGCGCCGCCCTGGTGGTCGGGCTCATCGACGAGAAGGGCATGGCGGTCACGGTCGAGCGCAAGCTCGAGGTCGCCCGCCGCAGTTACCAGATCCTGGTCGAGGAGATGGGGGTGCAGCCCGAGGACATCTGGTGGGATGCCCTGGTCTTCCCCTGCGGCACCGGCGACCAGGCCTACCTGGGATCGGCGGCGCAGACCATCGAGGGCGTGCGCGGCGTCAAGGAGCTGTTCCCCGACACCAAGACCATCCTCGGCGTCTCCAACGTCAGCTTCGGCCTGCCGGCGGCCGGCCGCGACGTGCTCAACTCGGTCTTCCTCTATCACTGCACCAAGGCCGGCCTGGACGCGGCGATCGTCAACACCGAGGGGCTGGCGCGCTATGCCGATGTCCCGGAGGCGGAGCGCGCCCTGGCCGAGGAGCTGATCTTCCTGCCGATCGGCGACGTCGAGTCGGGCGGCAAGGCGGTGGAGTCCTTCACCGCCTGGTTCCGCGGCCGCGGTGCGGGCGGCGGCGCCACTGGCCGACCGCCGCGGGCGGACCTGCCGGTCGCCGAGCGGCTCGCACGGGCGGTGGTCGAAGGCTCGAAGGAGGGGCTCGAGGCGGACCTCGACACGGTGCTGGCGGACGCCGCCTATCCGACGCCGCTCGACATCGTCAACGGCCCGCTGATGCAAGGCATGGCCGAGGTCGGCAGGCTGTTCAACGACAACCAGCTGATCGTCGCCGAGGTGCTGCAGAGCGCCGAGGTGATGAAGGCGGCGGTGTCCTATCTCGAGCCGCACATGGAGAAGGCCGGCACGAACGGTAACGGAGCCAATGGCCGCGGCAAGGTGCTGCTCGCGACGGTCAAGGGGGACGTGCACGACATCGGCAAGAACCTGGTCGACATCGTGCTCTCGAACAACGGCTTCAAGGTCGTCAACCTGGGCATCAAGGTGCCGTCCGAGCGGCTGATCCAGGCGGTGCGCGAGCACGAGCCGGACGTCATCGGGCTGTCGGGACTGCTGGTCAAGAGCGCCCAGCAGATGGTGGTGACGGCTGGCGACCTGGCGGCGGTGGGGATCGCGACGCCGCTGCTGGTCGGCGGCGCGGCGCTGACGCGGCGCTTCACCCACCGCAAGATCGCGCCCGCCTACGGCGCGCTCTGCACCTACGCCAAGGACGCGATGCACGGCCTGTCCCTGGTCGAGCGGCTGACCGATCCGCGGCAGCGGCCGCGTCTCGCCGAGGAGGTCTCGCAGCTGCTGCGCGACGACGCACCGCCGGAGGGCACTGAGGGTGCCGACGGCGGCCGTGCGGCCACCGGAGCTGCGGTGGGCGGCCCCGCGGCGCTGGCGCGCGACGCGGTGCGCCGCGACCTGCCGCCGCCGCCCCCCCCGGACCTCGACCGCCACACCGCCGGGCTCGACCTCGACCAGGTCTGGAAGTACCTCAACCCGCAGATGGTCTACGGCAAGCACCTGGGGCTCAAGGGCGCGGTGCGCCAGCTCGACGAGCAGAATGACCCGAAGCTGCGGAAGCTCCAGGCGGTGATCGCCGAGCTGCAGGACGAGGCGCGCGGCGGCGCGCTGGCGGCGCGCGCGGTCTGGCGCTTCTTCCCCGCGGCGGCGGCGGGCGACCGCCTCACCCTGACCGATCCCGAGACCGGGCGGCAGGCGGCGGTCTGGGACTTCCCGCGCCAGGGGCGCGAGGGCGGGCTGTGCCTGGCCGACTACGTGCTGCCGGGCGATCACCTGGCGCTGTTCGTGACCACCGCCGGCGCCGGCGTGCGCGAGCGGGTGGAGCAGTGGAAGCACCGCGGCGAGTACCTCAAGAGCCATGCCTTCGCCGCCCTCGCGCTCGAGACCGCGGAGGCCGCCGCCGAGTACCTGCACGCCTGCCTGCGCCGCCGCTGGGGCTTCCCCGATCCGCCGGAGATGACCCTGCAGGAGACGCTCGCCGCGCGCTACCGCGGCAAGCGCTACAGCTTCGGCTATCCGGCCTGCCCGGACCTCGCCTTCCAGCGCCAGCTCTTCGCGGTCCTCCGCCCCGAGGAGATCGGCGTCGAGCTGACCGAGGGCGACATGATGGACCCCGAGGCCAGCGTCTCGGCGCTGGTGCTGCATCACCCGGACGCGCGGTACTTCGGGGTGTAGGGGGCGGAATGAACCGGGCAGCCACTCGCCAGGACGAAGTTGCAGCAGGCTGCGCGCCGAGAGAAGAGGGGCACGGTGATCGAAGGATATGTGCACGGCTACCATTCGCGGGAGAACGAGCGCCTGCAGGACCAGGCCGGGGCGTTGGTCGACCTCCTGCACCATGACACCTCCTACCCACCGGGGAGCATGGTGCTCGAAGCGGGGTGCGGGGTGGGAGCCCAGACGGTCACCCTGGCACGGCGGAGCCCTGGCGCGAGGTTCACGTCGGTCGACGTCTCCGCGCAGTCGCTCGCGGCGGCCAGGCGGCGGACCGACGCGATGGGGATCGCCAACGTGCGGTTCCAGCAGGCGGACATCTTCGCCCTGCCCTTCGCCCCCGGGTCCTACGACCACGTCTTCGTCTGCTTCGTCCTCGAGCACCTGTCGCGGCCCGTCGAGGCGCTGGCGATCCTCCATGAGCTGCTCCGGCCCGGCGGCACCATGACCGTCATCGAGGGTGACCACGGATCGACCTGCTTCCACCCCGACAGCAGCGCGGCCCACCTGGCCATCCGGTGTCAAGTCGAGTTGCAGCGCCGGGCGGGAGGCAACGCGCTGATCGGCCGGCAGCTCTATCCACTCATGGTCGAGGCGGGCCTGGATGCGGTCCACGTCTCTCCGCGCATGGTGTACGTCGATGCGAGCCGGCCCGACCTCGTCGACGGCGTCACCAGGAAGACGTTCACCGCGATGATCGAAGGCGTTCGCGACGCCGCCATCGCGGCCGGCCTCAGCGATCCCGCGGCGTTCGATGCGGGTGTTCGAGACCTCTATCGAACGATGGAGCCGGACGGCGTCTTCTGCTACACGTTCTTCAAGGGAGTGGGAGAGAAACGGCGGCCCGCCTGACCACGGCGGATCCGAGGCTGGCGCGTGGTGCTCGGGAGCCGGCCTACGGCCGCGCCGGCGCCGGCGAGCCCTGGCGGGTCAGGCGAAGCACCATCATCAGGCGTTCCTTGCCGTCCTCCTGGCCGTTCATCGGGTAGAACGTCTTCACGACGTCCCAGTCGCCGGCGAACTTGGCCAGCAGTGCCTGGCCGGCACCCGGCGCGGACCGCGGCTCATACCTCTCCTGGGCGTCGTGGCGCGGCGGCGGCGATGGCGGCGCGGCGAGCGCCGCGGCGGGGACGGCGGACCCCAGCGTCATCGCGGCGAGCGCCACGCAGCGCACCCGGCGAGCGCTGCGAGCGATGAGGGTCCCGAGCGACGGTGCCGGCCCCGTCACGAAGCGGCTGGAAGGACGGCACGCGGCGTGGTGGGTGTCGCGGGCACGGTGTTGCATATTCGACTCTCCTCGCGAAGAATGTAGAGCGTCCGGTGGTCTGGGACCGGATTCTAGCGCCTGCCCGAGTCGGTCGAGAATCCGCCCCGCTCGCCGGCTCGTATTTAAAAAGGCGGCAGGGCACCCGCGCGACACGCAGCCGGCGCCTCGTTCCCCACTTTGCAGAAGGAGACCACGATGCAGACCAGCTTGAAGGCCGCTCTAGCCGCGCTGACACTCGCGGCCCTGACCCTGGTGCCCCTTGCGGTCGGCCAGCTGCGTGCCGACGCCATCGACAAGGTGATTCCCGCGCCGGCGCTCGACACGCCCGCCGCCGAGGTGACCGGTCCCCAGACCGCGGTGCTCGCCGGGGGCTGCTTCTGGGGCCTGCAGGGCATGTTCGAGCATGTGCAAGGGGTGACCAAGGTCGTCGCCGGCTACTCGGGCGGCAGCAAGGCGACCGCGCACTACCAGATGGTGGGAACCGAGACGACCGGCCACGCCGAGTCGGTGGAGATCACCTTCGACCCGAAGCGCGTCTCCTACGGGCAGCTGCTGCGGCTCTACTTCGCCGTCGCCCACGACCCCACCGAGCTCAACCGCCAGGGTCCCGACTCGGGTACCAGCTACCGCTCGGAGATCTTCTTCTCCTCCCCGACCCAGGAGCGCATCGCCAAGGCCTACGTCGAGCAGCTGGCCAGGGAGAGCGTCTTCGGCGCGCCCATCGTCACCCGCATCGAGCCGCTGAAGGGTTTCTATCCGGCGGAGGGCTACCACCAGGATTTCCTGATCCACAATCCCACCTACCCGTACATCGTGCGCAACGATCTCCCGAAGGTCGCGGCCCTGAAGCGGGTCTACCCGGAGCTCTATCGCGACACCCCGGTCATGCTGGCCGGCGCCCGCTGACGGCGGGAGCGCCGGCCGGCCGAGGGGTCCCCGCGCGGCGGCCAGCGGGATAGTAGACTCTGGCAATGAAGGAGGCCCGCCAGGAAGCCCTGGAGCGGCTCTGCCGAGAGCAGGGTCTGCTTGCCGTCTACCTCTTCGGCTCCCGCGCCGACGACGGGCTGCGGCTGCTCGACGGCGAGCCGGTCCAGGGCGAGGGCTCCGATCTCGACATCGGGATCGTCGTCCCGGATCCTGGCCTCGACCTGCGCGCGCTGGTCGACCTCGATGTCGCGTTCGCCGAGGTCTTCGAGCCGCTACGGGTGGACCTCGTGCCCATCCAGCGGGTCGATCCTCTCTTCCAGGTGCGGATCATCGACGGTCATCGCATCTTCGCCGGCGACTCGACCCAGGCCGACCTCTACGAGCTGCTCGTCTTCCGCCGCGCGGCCGACCTGTTGCCCTTGCAGCGTGCGCGGGAGCTCGAGCTCTTCGGCGTCAGCACCTCATGACCCAGGGACAGGTCGACCTCAAGGTCGTCACGGGTCGGCTCGAGATCGTGGCGACCTGCTTGCGCGAGCTGAGAGCGCTGCCCGCCAACTCGCTCGCGGAGTTCGAGGCGGACCGACGCAACCCGGCGGCGGCCGAGTCGTTCCTGCGGCGAGCGCTCGAAGCGCTGCTCGACGTCGCCAGGCACCTGCTCGCGAAGGCCCATGGTGTGGGTGCGGTGGAATACCGCCAGGTGGCCGTCCGCGCCGCGGAGCAGGGTCTCGTCCTCGACCGGGCGGTGGCCGAGAAGTTCCCGAAGCTCGCCGGCTATCGCAACCGCCTCACCCACTTCTACGCCGACATCACGCCGCAGGAGCTGTTCCGGATCGTGACCGGCGAGCTCGGCGACGTCGAGAAGGTGGCCGACGAGCTGCAGCGCGCGGCCGGGCGGCTGGCGGCCGAATGACGGCGCCGCGGCGGCGAGCGCCGCCGCCGCGGGCTGGCCTGCGGCCGGCATCTTCAGCCGGCGTCCATGAAGGAGCCGGGGATCCTGGCGCGCTCGAGTCGGCGCCGATCTTCGAGGAGCAGGGGGTCCACGCCGAGGCCTGGCACAACCTCGACCTATTCCGGCGAGCTGCCGAAGAGTAGAGGCTCACGGCCGAGCTGGTGCGGGCCGTGATCATCTACCTCTACCGGGTCTCAAAGCGTTGGCACGATACACGACACGCTCAGGTCGGCGGCGACGCGGGCTGGGCACGGCCATCCTCCTCCTGCTGCTGGTGCGCAGCACCGCCGCCCGAGCGGCGATCGACGCCGGCCCGATGATCGGCGTGCCCTGGCTGCGGTACCTGCCCCTCTTCACCGGCCTGGCCACGGCGACCGTGCTGGAAGACGGCAGCAATCACGACTAAAATATCAACAACAAGGAGGAAGATCTTGCACGTGACGAGATGCAGGAGATCACCCGACTGGTGGAGATCCCGGGGCGCGCTGGCGGTCGGCCCGATCGCCGTGCTCTTGCTCCTGGTGCCGAGGGCCGGGACGGCGGCGATCAGCGCCGGTCCGACGATCGACGTGTCTTGGCTGC
>DATDGZ010000383.1:0-37604 GCA_036521795.1 Thermoanaerobaculia bacterium
AGGACTCCGCCCGCGAGCAGCAGGGCGCCGCCGAGGGCGGTGGCGCGAGGCAGCGCCCGCCGCAGGCGCGCCTCGAGCAGCGAGCGGCTGAGCACGGCGCGAGGCGGCGTCAGCGTCGCTTCGAGGGCAGGGGCCAGCGCGGCGGCGAGGGTGGCGCCGGCGCCGATCGCGGCGCCCGCCAGGAAGCTGGCCGGGGACAGGTCGAGGCCGCGCACCGAGACCGCGAAGTAGAGGTCGTTGATCGTCCGGGCGACCAGGCGCAGCAGGCCCCGCCCGAGGAGCACCCCGGCGAGCAGCCCGGCGCCGGTGCCGACGGCCGCCACCGCCGCGGCCTCGCCCATCACCAGCGCCATCACCTGGCCGCGGGTGACGCCCAGGGCGCGCAGCGTGCCGAGCAGAGGGCGGCGCTGGACCACCGAGAAGGTCATGGTGTTGTAGATCAAGAAGGCGCCGCAGAGCAGGGCGAGCAGCGACAGCGCTGTGAGATTGACGCGGAAAGCGCGGGTCATCGCATCCATGTCGCGGCCGTGCAGCGGCGCCGGCAGCAGCTGGGCGCCGGGCGGCAGCAGTGCCGAGATCCGGGCCGGCCCGGCCTGATCTGCCGGCATTCCCGGCCCAGCCGCGCCATCCGGCCCGGCCGTGCCGGGCGTGCCAGCCGTGCCAGTCGCCGGCTCCAGGCGCAGGTCGATGCGGTCGAGCCGGCCCGGTCGGCCGAGCAGCTCCTGGGCCGCCGCGATGTCCATCACCAGGAGATCGGCCACGGCGTCGCTGTCGCTGTCCCTGCCAGGGGCGCCGGCTCCAGCGAGATGAATGACGCCGGCAAGCTCGAGCGGTCGTGCCTGGCCGCCGACCCGTACTGTGAAGTGGTCGCCGGCTCGCAGGCCGAGCTCGGCGGCGGTGGTGGCAGCGAGCAGGCAGGTGCCGGGGCGCAGAAGCAGCGGAGAGAGGTCGGCGCCTGCGCCGTCGGTGCCCACGCCGGTCGCGGGTCCCGTGCCGCTTGCGCCCTCCGCGCTGCCCGCGCGTCCCGCGCGTCCTTCCGAGAACGGGTCGATCCCGAGCAGATGGAGCACGCGCGCCGGCCGGCCGGGTCGTGCCGGCAGAGTCACGTAGCTCTCGACGATCGGCGCGGCGGCGACGCCGGTGGCCAGCACCAGGCGCGGGAACAGCGACTCCGGCAGCCCCTCGGGTCCGCCCACGACCTGGTGGGTGGCGCGCCCGGTCACGACCTCGGTGGAGAGCTGGAAGGCGCGCTCGGCGCTGCGGCTCGCGAGATCGACCCCGACCACCACCGCGACCCCGAGCGCCACGCCCACGATCGCCAGCGTCACCTGGCCGGGCCGCCGCAGCATCTGCCGCAGCGAGGCGCGCCACAGCAGCGGCAGGCCACCGCCTCCGCCGGCGTCGGGCTGCCTCAAGCCGGAGCCCCGCCGCCGCCGGCGGCTGCCGTGCTCTCGACCAGCCGGCAGCTCTCGATGCGCAACACGCGGTCCGCCAGGCCGATCACCTCGCGGCTGTGAGTGACCATCACCATGGTCTTGCCGGCGCGCCGGGTGAGCCGGTCGAGAAGCTCGAGCACCTGCAGGCCGGTCTCGAGATCGAGGTTGCCGGTCGGCTCGTCGGCGAGCACCAGCATTGGGTCGTGGACCAGCGCCCGCGCCACCGCCAGGCGCTGCTGCTCGCCGCCCGAGAGACGATCGGGAAAGCTCCCGCTGCGGTCGGCGAGCCCGACCTCGCCGAGCAGCGCCAGCGCCGCTTGCCGGTCGGCCGGTGTCAGCTTCCCCTTCAGCTCGAGCGGCAGCAGCAGGTTCTCCTCGACGGTCAGGGTGGGGATCAGGTTGAAGAACTGGAAGACGAAGCCGATGTGATCGCGCCGGAACAGGGTGCGCCGGCGCTCGCCCAGGCGCGACAGCGGCACGCCGTCGATCACCACCTCGCCGGAGCTGGGCAGGTCGATGCCGGCGAGCAGGTTCAGCAGGGTCGATTTTCCCGAGCCGCTGCGCCCCAGCAGCACCACCAGCTCACCTCGCCTGATCGTCGCCGTGGCGCCGCGCAGTACTGGATGTTCGGGGTGCTCGCGTCCGCCTTCGACGTAACTGCGGCTGAGGTCGCGGATCTCGATGAGCGGCCTGATCTCCGGCGGCGCGGCGGTGGTCATCGTCCCGGGCATCGTACCTCAGGCTCGCCGCGGTCCCCGGGCCGCACCGGGAAGATATAGGGGGTTTCGTCGGCGACGACAGGAGAGAGCGCCCATGGAGGACGACGTCTTCGCGGACCTGCCGCTGCCGGAGCCCTGGCGCGTCAAGGTGGTCGAGCCCATCCGCCTGCTGCCGCGCGCCGAGCGCGAGCGGCTGCTGGCGGCGGGCGGGTTCAGCCTCTTCAGGATTCCCTCGGACTCGGTGTTCATCGACCTGTTCACCGATTCCGGGACCGCCGCGATGTCGGACTGGCAGTGGGCCGGGATGATGACGGGCGACGAGGCCTACGCCGGCTCGCGGAACTTCTACCACCTCGCCGAGACGATCGGCGACGTCTTCGGCTACGAGCATTTCCTGCCGGTGCACCAGGGCCGGGCGGCGGAGAACCTGCTGTTCTCGTCGCTGCTCACGCGGCCGGGCATGATCGTGCCGAACAACTCACATTTCGACACGACGCGCGCCAACGTCGAGTCCCACGGCGGCATCGCCGTCGACCTGGTCATCCCCGAGGCGCACCAGCCGGCCGCCGATCATCCGTTCAAGGGCAACATCGACCTCGAGCGCCTGCGCCGATTGTTCGCGGAGACGCCGCGCGCGGACCTGCCGGTCGCCCTGCTGACGTTGACCAACAACACCGGCGGCGGCCAGCCGGTGGCGCTCGCCAACATCCGCTCCATGGCGGAGCTGTGCCACGAGCACGGCGTGCTGTTCTTCATCGACGCCTGCCGCTTCGCGGAGAACGCCTGGTTCATCCAGCAGCGCGAGCCGGGACAGCGCGAGCGGCCGGTGGCCGAGATCGTGCGCGAAGTGTTCCGCCTCGCCGACGGCTGCCTGATGAGCGCCAAGAAGGACGGCCTGGCCAACATCGGCGGCTTCATCGCCAGCCATGACGCGGCGCTGATCGATGGCCTGAAGGAGCGGCTGGTGCTCATCGAGGGCTTCCCGACCTACGGCGGCCTCGCCGGCCGCGATCTCGAGGCAATGGCGCGCGGTCTGCGCGAGGTGCTGGACGAGAGCTACCTGCGCTTCCGTATCGGCCAGGTGCGGAGCTTCGGCGCCCGGCTCACCGCGCTCGGCGTGCCGATCGTGCAGCCCACCGGCGGCCACGCCGTCTACGTCGACTCGCGCCGGCTGTTGCCGGCGATCCCGCCGCGGCAGTACCCGGCGCAAGCGCTGTCGGTGGCGCTCTATCGCGAGGGCGGCGTGCGCGGCGTGGAGATGGGCAGCGTGATGTTCGGCCGCACCGATCCGCGCAGCGGCGAGCTGCGGGCGGCGCCGCTCGAGCTGGTGCGCCTGGCGGTGCCGCGGCGGGTCTACACCGCCTCCCATCTCGAGTACGTGGCCCTGGTCCTGGGCCGCATCCGCGAGCGCAGCCACGAGATCAAGGGCCTGCGGATGACCAACGACCCGCGCGTGCTGCGTCACTTCAGCGCCTCCTTCGCAGAGATCGAAGAGATCGAGGAGCCGGTCGCGGTCGCCGCCTGCTATTCCTAAGCGGCCGCCAAGCGTGGCGGGGTCGTGGGTCAGGCCGCGCCTTGGCCGGACCGTCGAGGCTTTCGTGGTAGAAAACGCCGGTGGCCGGCGAGGCGATGGCAGCAGGTCCGGGGGCCGGCGGCGCCGGCAGCGCCGGCGACGCAGCGGCGCGGCGCGGCGGGCGATCATGGCCGCTGTGGCGCCGGCGCTGCGGCGTGGCGGCGGGGGTGCTCTCGGCGGCGGTGGTCGGGCTCTGGCTGCTCGACGTCATCCGGCAGGGGGAGGAAGGCCACGCCGTGCCGGAGGCGCTGTCGCGGGGGGCGATCGTCGCGGCGCTGGCGGCCGGCGCGGCGTGGCTGGCGGCGGCGCTGGCGGCGCGGCTGGCGGGCAGGCGCGGGTGGGCCCTGGGGGCCGCGCTGGTCCTGCCGGCCCTGCTGGCGCTGTCGCTGGCCGTGCGCTTCGCCGGCATCGACTCCGAGGTGAGCGGCAGGTACTACCTCGACGAGGGCACCTACTATCACCACGCCACGATGATCGATCGCGGCGAGGTGCTGCGCCTCAGCTTCGTCTATCCCCACCTCGTCTACTACGCCGACGCCCTGACGCTCTGGGCGGCGGCGCGCTTCCCGGCGACCGTGGCGGCGCTCGGCCGCCGGCTGTACGGCCTGGACGATCCGCTGGCGGTGGCCTGGCTGCTGCTGCGCGGCGTGGTCGCGCTGCTCTCGGCGTTGACCGTGGTGCCGGTCTACGAGCTCGCCAGGCGCGCGAGCAGCGGCGGCGCTGGTGCCGCCGCGCCCTGGGTCGGCCGCACCGCCGGCGCGCTCGCTGCCGCCCTGCTGATCGCCTCGGACCTCTTCAATGAGGGGTCGCACCTGAACACCTGCGACGTGCCCTCGGCGTTCTTCGCCACGGTCTGTCTGCTCCTGGTGTCGCGGCTGGCGGACCGCGAGCGGGCCGCCGGCTACCTCATGGCCGGAGTGGCGGCGGGGCTGGCGGGCGCCAGCAAGTATCCGGCCGGGCTGGTGGCCCTGGGCATTGCCGCCGTCTGGCTGGGCTGGCGAGTGCGCCGCCGCGATTGGAACGGCGGCCTCGCCTGGGCGGCGCTCGGCGCCCTTGCCACCTTCGTCGCGGTGATGCCGAGCGTGGTGGTCTATCCCGGCATGGCGTTCGCCGGCCCGCGCGGCATCTTCTTCGGTGCCCGCCAGTACGGCCGCGGCGGCTGGCTGGGGGTGATGCCGGAGAGCAACGCCGGCTTCTATGCCGGCAAGCTCCTCTGGAGCTTCGGCTGGCCGGCGGTGGCCGCGGGGCTCTCCGGCCTGGCGTTGCTCGGCATCCGCGCCCGCACCCGCGGGCGCCTGGCGAGGCTGCTCTGGCTGGCGCCCTTCCCGGTGGTCTTCCTGGCGCTCGTGACGTCGATGAACATGGTGGTCAAGCGCAACCTCTACCCGGTGCTGCCGATCCTCGCCGTCTACCTGGGAGTGGGGATGGCGTCGTGGCTCGAGCTCGCCGCCGCCGGGCGCGCGGGCGGAGGGGCGCCGTCGTCGTCGTCGCCGCCGCCGTCGTCGCCGCCGTGGTGGCCCCGCTTCCGAACCGCCTGGCGCTGGGCGGCGCCGGTGCTCGCCCTCGCCTGCCTGTGGCAGCCGGCCGGCCTGACGGCTCGCCAGACCGCCGGTTACGTCATGCCCAGCACGCGAGAGGAGGCGGGCGCCTGGATCGGCGCGCACCTGCCGGTAGGCGCCGCGATCGTCAAGGAGTCCTACACTCCCGACTTCCCTCCCGGGCGCTTCGCGGTCTCGCACGAGCGCTTCGCCGGCCGCATCCCGATCGACGAGCTGCGCAGCCCGACGAACGACTACCTGCTGCTGTCGAGCGCCGCCTATTCGCGCTTCCGCGATCCGGGCGGGCTGTTCACGGACAACCAGCGCCAGCTCGCCAGCCGCTATGACGAGATCTTCCGCACTTTCCCGCTGGTCAAGGAATGGATCCCCGACGAGCTCCAGCTGGGCCCGGTCCTCCGCCTCTACCGCATCGACCCCGAGCCGGCCTCCTGCCTGCCGGCGGCCGACCTGCCCGCGGCGGACGCGTTCGTCTCCGACGTGGGGCTGCGCCCCGACCAGGAGCACCCGGAGCGGCCGCTGCGCTTTCACTCTCCCGGCGACTGGGGCCTCTTCCGGGGGTGCTTTCCCGCCGGCCGCTACCGGATCGGCCTGATGGGCAACGTCCGCCTGCCGGCGCGGGTGCGGGTCACCGACGTGGCCGGCGTGCAGCTCGGCCTCCTGGAGGTCCAGCCCGTTGCGGCCGGAGGGTCGGTTCCCGCGGCGCCGCGCCCGTCGCAGGGCGTGGAGGTGGCGGCGGGCGCCGAGCTCTCTCTGCCGCGCTCCGGCAAGGTCCTGCTCTACGTCTACCTCGCCCCCGGCAGCCGGCTGCGCGCCGTCACCCTCGCCCGGTCGCCGCCGGACTGACCTGAGATCCACGCCTGCCAAGGTGTAACCAGGTGCGCGGATCTTCCGTCCTGGTGAAGGGGAGGTCGCTCCGATGGGTAGAATGGTAGGATGGCGGACGCTGCGAGGCGGCTCCGCGTCTCGAGCGCTGGTACCCGCGGGTCGCGGCCAGCTCCTTCTCGGTCGACGTCGCCGGTTCCCTGGAGGCACGTGATGAGGCTCAAGCAGGCTTTGGTCGCGGTGATGCTGGCAGGTACGTGGGCACTGGGCTGCAGCAACAGCAACAGCCCGACGTCTGCGAACGCGTTCACACTGGCCGTCAACGTGAGTCTGGCCAATACCGCCAATGCGGCGACGATCACCGGCGCCCAGCTGATCGTCGACGGCGCCACCGCGGTGATCTTCTCGCAGGCGGCGCCCGCGGCGTCCGCGGCCCTCGGCACGACGGGACAGGCTGGTGCCGGGCCGCATACCCTGCAGGTCCTGCTCGTCAGCCAGACGACCTCCTCGCCCACCAGCTACACGGTGGCGAACGCCACGATCCAGGTCTTCGACCTGAACCAGACCCTGCTCAAGACCATCACGCTGCCCACCCAGACCGCTGCCCTTGTGAACGGCGGCAGCATCAACTACAACTTCTCCCTGTGAGCCCTCCGGGTTCTCCGAGCCTCGGCGGGCGCCTGGCGGGCGGAAGTGGGATAAGCTCTCCTCGGGGGGGAGCGGGGGAGCAATGAAGCTCAGGCAGGCTTCACGCGCGGCACTCCTGGCAGGACTCCTGGCCCTGGGCTGTTCCGGCGGCGGCAATGGCCCGACGATGTCGTCGGGCTTCCAGATCGCGATCATCGCCGCCTTTACGAACACCGCGCAGGCTCCCACCATCGTCGAGGCCCAGCTGCTGGTCGACGGCGTGGCGGTGGAAGATCCGGGGTTCGAGTCGAGCCCGGTCGCGGCCCTCCTCTTCACTCCGACCGGGTTCGCCACGACCGGTCCGCACACTTTCGCGCTCCAGATCGTCAGCCAGACCACCTCGCCGAACAGCTACACCGTGGCGACGCCGGTCGTCCGGGTCTTCGACGTCGCCGGCACGCTGCTCAAGACCATCCAGCTGAACACCCAGACCGCCACCCTGGCCACCGGCGGCACGATCAGCTACTCGTTCAGTCTCTGACGAGTCGCGGCCGGGGCCGGACGGCGGCGTCGATCCTCGCTTCACTGGTCGGCGTCGGTCTCGGGGTCGTCGCGGCCCTGCCACTGGTCCAGGGGGATCCAGGCGGTGTCGTCGTCGACCTTGCAGGTCGCGGGTGGCTTGTTCTTGCACACCTCGAACTGGTAGACGGGATGGATCTCCCAGACCGAGATCCGGTGCGGGCTCGGGCGGACATTGTCGTGGCAGGCGCGGTGGCTGCCGTCGAAGAACAGCGGCCCGGTGATGCGGACCTGGCGCTTGATCGTCATGCCGGCCAGACCGGTCCAGCTCTCGGGCCGCAGGTGCGGGCTCATCTCGGCGGTGACGCTCTGGCAGTCATCGTCCTCGCCGGGCGTGTCGACCAGCTGGATGTGAACGTCGTTGAAGAGCTGGCCCCCGGTCTTGCAGTTGACCAGCTCCCCCTTGCCCACGTTGGAGACGTGTGCGTCCAGGAAGTAGCCGGCGTACCGGACAAGCGTCCCCTCGCCGAGGTTGTCCGCGACGTTCTTCAGCACGGTCCGGTCCGTCTTGGCCGCCTTGCGCTGCGGCTCCGTGACCGCGGCCTCGAGCTGCGTGAAGGTCGCATACTGGATCGGGATGGCCGTCCCCTTGACGCAGAAGTTGTTCTTCGCGTTGCTCTCGGCCTTCTTGCCAGCCTCGGACGACCCGCCGTCGATGCCGCACTTCTGGTCGATTCCGAGGTTGGCCGTCGAGATGGCCTTGAAGGGGACGTCGCAGCCGGGAACGAAGGGATCCGCCGAGGCGAGCCCAGGGCCTAGCAGCGCACAGGCGCAGGCGAGGACGATCTTCATCGCGAAGCTCCTTTGAATGCCTTAATGCTACCTCGAGCGGCGCCGGGAGGCAAGCGGCGAGCGTGGCCGTCGTGGTCGAGAGGGCGCGGATGCCGTGGGGGGGCACTAGATCCGGATTGCCTCGAGCTCGTCGATGCGCTGGCGCACCAGGTCGAAGCCGCCCTGCCAGAAGCGGCGGTCGGTCATGTCGATGCCGACCTCGGCAAGGATGGCCTCCGGGCGGGCCGAGCCGCCGTAGCCGAGCAGCTTCAGATAGCCCGGCTTGAACGCGGCGCCCTGCTCCTGGTAGCGGCGGTAGAGCGCCAGCACCAGCAGCTGGCCGAAGCTGTAGGCGTAGCAGTAGAAGGGCGTCTGGTAGATGTGCGGGATGCTCAGCCACTCGTAGCGGAACTCCGGCGCCACCAGGACGCTGTCGCCGTACTGCTCGGCCAGGTTGGCGAGGTAGATCTCGTTGAGATCCTCGAGCGAACGGCCGGCGAGGATGGCCTGGTGCGCCTCGAGCTCGTACAGCACGAAGTAGCTCTGGCGCAGCACCGTGGCGTAGACGTCGTCGACGGCCGAGGCCAGCAGGTCGCGGCGCGCCAGCGGGTCGGGCTCCTCGCGCAGCAGGCGGTCGGTGATCAGCATCTCGGCGAACACCGAGGCGGTCTCGGCGAGCGGCAGCGAAGCGTGCTGGGTGAGGATCGAGCGGTCCTCGGCCAGCATGCTGTGGACGGCGTGGCCGAGCTCGTGCGCCAGCGTCGCCACGTCGCGCACCCGGCCGGTGTAGTTGACCAGCACCCAGGGTGTGAGACGGGGCAGCACCGTCGCGCAGAAGGCGCCGGCGCGCTTGCCCTTGCGGATCTCGCCGTCCAGGTGGTGCTCGGCCAGGACCCGCTCGGCGAGGCCGGCGAAGCGGGCGTCGAACTCGCCGAAGGTCTCGAGCACCGAGCGCACCGCCTCCTCGTAGGGGATCTTGCGCTCCGAGCTCGCGAGCGGCGCGTAGATGTCGTAGCGGCGCAGGCGGTCGAGACCGAGCCAGCCGGCCTTCAGGCGGAAGTAGCGTTGGAAGACGGGCGCGTTCGCGCGCGCCACCTCCAGCAACACGTCGACGGCGCGGTCGGGGATGTCGTTGTCGGTGTTGCGCACCGCGATCGCCGACGGGTAGCCGCGCAGGCCCACCGCCTCCTCGTGCCAGTCGCGCACGACGTTGACGTAGATCTGGCCGAGGATGGTCGCCTCGCCGGCGAAGACCCGGTAGAGCTCGCGGTAGGCGGCGGCGCGCAGCGCGGGCTGGGTCGAGTGGGCGTAGCCGGCGAGGGCGTCGCGGGTCAGGTGCTTGGTCTCGCCCTCCACCTCGAGGGTGAACTCCAGGCGGTTGGTCAGCATGGAGTAGAGGGTCATCACCGCGCCGATGCCGTTGTCGTCCTTGATGTTGATGAGCTGTTCGGACTTCTCGTCGAGGGTGTAGGGCGACAGGCGGCGGAGCTCGAGCAGGAAGTGGCGGTAGTCGGCCATCCGGACCGGCGAGAGGCTGGAAGCGGCGCCGGCGCCGCCAGCGGTCTCCGGCACCGGCGGAGCGGTCGCCATGGCGGCGGCGGTCGCGGCGGCCGCGGCGGTCGCAGGCAGATTGGCCTGGGCGGGGAGGGCGGCGGAGGCAGGTGCCGCCGGCGGCGCCGGAGGCAGGAGTGCCTGCGCCTCGTCGTCCGTCAGTCCCTTCCACCAGAGGGTGAAGAACAAGATGCGGTTGGTGGCCGCGGTGACCGCCTGGCGGACGCGGGTGCGGAAGGTGATCGCTTCCTGGTTGCCGGTGTCGGAGTTGAACCACAGGGAGCCGTAGTTCGACAGCAGGCTGGTCTGCTCGGTGATCGCCTCGTGGCGGCGCAGGATGGCGAGCAGCTGCTGCGGCGACATGGGCGAGGGCCCGGCGGCCAGGGTCTTCCGGCAGGCCTCGAACTCCCGGAGGGCCGATTCGAGCTCGGTGAAGCGCCGCGCGATCACCTCCTCGGTCGGCGCCGGGAGCAGCTCGGAGAGGTCCCACCCGCGCAGCTGGTAGGCGGTCGTCGAAGGGGCGGTGATGATCGTCATCTCGGGTTGGAGGGTCTCGGGTAGGGCTGTCGTGATCGGGTCGTGGTCGTCATGGCTTCCCTGGACGCTATTTTAGGTAGTGTCCCAGTAGTTAGCTAGGCTAGATTGCTGGATTGCCCTTGCCTCCCCTCCCTCCGTTTGGGCGAGGGTCCAAGTCTAGAGGGCGGCGGCGTAAGACTGCGAACCCTCGCCCAAACGGCGGGAGGGAGGCAAGGACGATCTAGCCAGGACACCACCCTATTTTAGCCGAGGACGCGGCGGAATGACGGTCGGCACCCCGGCGCCCACGGCGAGCTGGTTGAAGCTCGGCAGGTCGTGGGCGAGGAGGCCGTCGAGCGTGGCCAGCTCGGCGTCGATCGCCGCCACCAGTCGATCGCGCACCGCGATCGCTTGGGCGGTCGGCCGGTAGTCGCCGATCCCCGCCTCCACGGCCACGCCGTTGAGCTTGTCGTCCAGGCGGATCGGGTGATTGAGCGCGTCCTCGAGGCTGTGGTTCCTGGTCTGGTAGAGCGCCTCCTCGACGGCCTCGAGCTTGCGGTCCAGCTCTTTGGCCGCCCGGCGCACGGCGGCGTAGGGATCGGCGGCAGGCGTCGGTGCGGCGGCCGCGGCGGCCCCGGCGGCTTGGGCGGCGGCCTGCTCGCCGGGGCGATCTCCGGCATGGTCGCCGGCCGTGCCGCTCTCGCCGTCCTCATCCTCGCCGGGAACCGCGGCGCGCAGCCGCTTGCCGAGATCGGCGATCTGGGCGCGGACGGCGCGGATGCGGCGCAGGGCGTCGTGGGTGACGTCCAGCTTGTCGCGGATGCCGAGCAGGAACTGGTTCTGCGCTTCGAGGTCCGTCTGGCTCGAGCTCGAGCGAGGGTCCTTGACGACGGTGAGCGCCGCGGTGGCGACGGTGCGCGGATGGCCGCCGCCCATTGTCAGCCGCACCTGGTAGGAGCCGGGAGCGGCCGGCGGTGCGACCAGCTCGCGGTTCCACAGCACCATGCCCGGGAAGTCCTTGGCGCGCCGGTACGTCATGTCCCAGACGAAGCGGTTCAAGCCCTGGGCGGCAGGAGGCCGCGGCTCTTTCGGCCCCTCGAGGTCCGCGAGCTTCGGCTGCTTCTCCGCCTCGCCGCCGGCTTCCGCCTCGGCCTCGCCGGCCTCCTCGGCTGCCTCCGCCTCGCCCTTGCCGCTGCCCTCGCCGGCAGCCCCGCCACCAGCCTTGCCGACCGCCTTGCCCTCCTTGCCGGCCTCGCCCGCCTTGCCGGCCTCGCCCGCCATGCCAGCCTTGCTCTCCTTGCCGGCTCCGGCCTCCTTGCCGGCCTCCTTGCCGGTGCCCGGCTTGGCGGCGGTGTAGCGATGGACCACCTTGCCCTCGCGGTCCAGGATCTCGATCTCGAGCGGCGGCTGCCCCGCGGCGGGCTCGTCGCGGAGGTAGTAGTCGATGACCGCGCCGGTCGACGGGTTCGGCCCGTCGTCGGAGTCGCCGCCGTCGCCGCCTTCGCCGCCGCCACCACTCACGCGGTAGGCGGGACGCGGTGTGAAGAGGTGGACGGGCGCGGCTCCCAGCTTGGGGTCGGCCGCCAGCTCGCGCAGCGGCTCCAGGTCGTCGAGCACCCAGAAGCCGCGCCCTTCGGTCGCCGCCACCAGGTCGCCTTCCTTGACGGTCAGGTCGGTGACCGGCACCAGCGGCAGGTTGAGCTGCAGCGGCTGCCAGTGGGCGCCGTCGTCGAACGAGACGTAGACGCCGCCCTGGGTGCCGGCATAGAGCAGGCCGCGGCGGGCGGGGTCGGCGCGCACCACGCGGGTGAAGTGGGTGCGGTCGATGCCATCGTCGATGCGTGTCCAGTGGCGCCCGTAGTCCGCGGTCTTGTACAGGTACGGGCGGTCGTCGTCGGTCTTGTACAGCGTCGCGGCGAAGTAGGCAGTGCCGGGGTCGAGCGGGCTGGGCTCGATGCTGTTGATCTGCGACCAGGCCGGCAGGCCGGCCGGCGTGACGTCCTGCCAGTGAGCGCCGCCGTCCCGGGAGACCTGCACCAGGCCGTCGTCGGTGCCGACCCACAGCACGCCCGCCGCGACCGGCGACTCGGCGACGGTGAAGATGGTGTCGTAGTACTCGATGCTGGTGTTGTCCTTGGTGATCGGGCCGCCGGAGGAGCCCTGCTTCGACTTGTCGTCGCGCGTCAGGTCGGGAGAGATGGCGGTCCAACTCTGACCCTCGTCGGCGGACTTGAACAGCACGTTGGCGCCGGCGTACAGCACCCGCGGATCGTGCGGCGACAGCGCGATCGGGAAGTTCCACTGGAACCGGTATTTCAGGTCGGCGGCGGCGGCGCCCATCGGGTTGTCGGGCCAGGCATTGACGTCGCGGAGCTCGCCGGTCGCGTGGTTCACGCGCATGAGGAAGCCGCCGTACGAGCCGCCGTAGACGACCTCGGGGTTGCGCGGGTCGGCCAGGATGTAGCCGCTCTCGCCGCCCGCCGTCGGCTCGTACTGGCGCCAGCGGGAATCGAAGCCGCCCTCGGGACGGCTCGAGATGCGCAGCGCCGAGTTGTCCTGCTGCGCGCCGTAGATGCGGTACGGGAAGTGGTTGTCGGTCGAGACGCGGTAGATCTGGGCGGTCGGCTGGTTGTCCTCGGGCGTCCAGGTGAGGCCGCCGTCCTCGCTGACGTTGGCGCCGCCGTCGTTGGACTCGATCATGCGGCGCGGGTCGGCGGGATCGATCCACAGGTCGTGGTTGTCGCCGTGCGGCACGTGGATCCGCTTCCAGGTCTTGCCGCCGTCCTTCGAGCGCAGGAAGAACACGTTGACCACGTAGACCGACTCGGCGTCCGCCGGATCGGCGAAGATCCGGCCGTAGTACCAGGCGCGCTGGGTCAGCTCGTGGTCGGCACTGGTGCGCTGCCAGGTCTTGCCGCCGTCCTTGGAGCGGAAGACGCCGCCACGCTCGGCCTCGACGAAGGCGTAGACGTTGTCGGGATCGGTGGGAGAGACGGTGATGCCGACGATGCCCAGCGGACCTTTCGGCAGGCCTGAGCTCTTCGACAGGTCGGTCCAGGTGTCGCCGCCGTCGGTCGACTTCCAGAGCCCGGAGCCGGGGCCGCCGCTCTCCAGGCTGTAGGGGGTGCGGCGCACCCGCCACGTGCCGGCATAGAGCACCCGCGGGTTGGCCGGGTCCATCGCCAGGTCGACGGCGCCGGTGTGGTCGTCCACGTACAGCACGCGCTTCCAGCTGGCGCCGCCGTCGGTCGAGCGGTAGACGCCGCGCTCGGAGCTCGGCCCGAAGAGATGGCCGAGCACCGCGGCGTAGACGAGGTCGGGGTTACGTGGGTGCACGCGGATGCGGGTGATGTGCCGCGAGTCGGCGAGGCCGGCGCGCTTCCAGGTCTTGCCGGCGTCGGTCGACTTCCACATGCCGTCGCCTTCGGAGACGTTGCCGCGCACCGTCTCCTCGCCGGTGCCGGCATAGACCACGTTGGGATCCCAGGCGGCGACGGCGATGGCGCCGATCGAGCCGCCGAAGCTGCCGTCCGAGGCGCTGTGCCAACTCTTGCCGGCGTCGGTCGATTTCCACACGCCGCCGCCGGCGCCCCCGAAGTAATAGGTAGCGCGGTTGCCCGGCACGCCGGCGACCGCCGCCGAGCGGCCGCCGCGATAGGGGCCGATCTCGCGCCAGCGCAGAGCCTTCCAGCGCTCGGGCTCGAAGCCGGAGGCGGGGTGGGAGGCGGCGGCGGCGAGACCCGGCCAGGCCAGGAGCAGCAGCAGGGACAGCAGGGACAGCAAGGACGGCAGGGATGGCAGGGTCATGGCGGCCGGCCGGCGGAGCCGGCGGCGGCAGGGCAAGAGCAACCGTGAGGGCATGTTCGACTCTCCCGTGAAGGTGGGCCCGGGGCCCGGTCCATCGCTGTCGCGGCGAGAGTCTACCCCGCCAGGACGGCGCCAGGCTCCACGGAGCTTCGGTCCGCTGCGGGGAACGAACGGCCGATCAGGTGCGGCCCGCCGCTGGTGAGGGGGGCGCTGAATCGGCGCTGTGCTTGCGGGGCCGCCGGCGGCGAGCGGAGGCCGGCGTGTGCTGCCCGGGACGCGCCGGCGACGGTGAGCCGGTCAGACGGTGCCACGCCAGCGCCGCCTTGAGCACGAAAGCCGTCGTCATGGTGCTGCTGCCGTAGGTGAGGACCGGCGCCGCCGTGCCGCTCGCCCGCCCGGTATCCATGCGGATGAGATCCCAGGCGGGCCAGCTCCGGTCTCCCTGCCGGCTCCGGCACAGGTAGGCTCGGGCACACTCTGCCCGCTCGGCGGCGGCCTGGCCGCGCCTGGCCCCGAGCCCGCCCAGGGCCGCCAGCCCCGCCAGGGCGAGCGCCGTGTCCAGCGCGTTGCTCTCGCTCTCGGCTCCCCACCCGCCGTCGTCGCGCTGGGTACGGCACAGGAACTCCGCCGCCCTCATGAGAGCCGCCGCCGCCGCCGTCGCTGGCGTCGCTGGCATGGCTGGCATGGCAGGCGAGATGGCGCGGAGCAGCCGCACGCAGGCGTAGGTGCCGTAGTACGGGCCCCGATACCAGGTGCTGGTCCAGCTGCCGTCATCTCGCTGCTGGCGGAGCAGGTACCCCGTGCCGCGAGCAATCGTCCTCGCGAACCGCGACGGGTCGAAGAGGACCAGGGCGTAGAAGAGGTTCGCCATCACCTCGGAGTCGGCCCCGGTCCCCCACGACAGGCGGGCGTGGCGAGCTTGCGACTGCTCCTCCGGCGTGCGTCCTCTCGCCGGGATGATCCAGGTCTCGAAGGAGCCGTCGCGATGGCGGTTGTCGTCCAGGAGGATCGACAACGGCCCGGCACAGTGCCGGTGGACGTCGTCCAGGCGGCCCCGGCGCAGGAGCACCTGCATGATCTGGGCGAGGTCGTCGGCGTCCGGCGGCAGCTCCGGCAGCTCGGGGAAATACCGCCAGCCGCCCCGCGCCGCGCCGCGGCGGCCGAGCAGGTAGGAGATCTCGTGGTCGATCACCGGGCGCAGCCCCCGGACCTGCTCGCCCGCGTCGCAGAGGACGTCGGCGATCACCGCACGCTGGAAGACGTCGCCCCGCTGCAGCTCGTGCTCGCCGGTGAAGCCCTGGTCGTGCGGGAACTCCATCAGGTGCCGCGCCTCGCCGAAACCGAGCCGCCACTGCTCGACGACGAAGCGCAAGGCGTCCCACGCGACCGGCTGCCAGGGCCCGGCCGGCGAAGGCAGCTGCAGCCGGAACCTCGGCTGCGTCGCGGCGCGGCGCAGGTTGTCGCCGATGATCCGGTCGGCGTCCGCGAGGAGGCGCTCGCAGCGCTGCCGCAGCTCGCCGCAGACCTGGCGCCAGGCGAGGTCGGGCACGTCCGCCGTCAACCGGTCCGCGTCCGCCAGCGAAGCGATGGCCAGCGTCAGCGAATAGCGGGCATGGCCGCCATAGTAGATCTCGCGGCCCACGGACTCGATCCAGGGTTCGAGCTCGGCGGGGCTGGCCGGCGGCGGCTTGTCGAGCACCCGCGCCAGGAGGAGGGTCGGCACGCCGTTCCGCAGGTCCTCCTTCCAGTCGCAGAGGTCATCCATCGCCTGCTGGGCGACGCTGAAGCAATCGATCGCTGCCGCCAGCGGCTCGCCGCGGTCCGGTGCACGGGCCAGCTCGGCGAGTCCGGCCACGGTGGCCTTGGCCACCCCGTTCTTGCCGCGAGCGATGCCGAGCGCCACTTCCTCGGTGTATTCGGTCCAGGGCCGGCCGCCGACGACGAACTGTTGCTCCTCGATCAGGGCGTGGGCGAACCCCGCGAGATGGCCCTGGAAGCGGGGCCAGAACGAGGCGTCCGGTGCGAACAGCCGGTGCAGGATGCGGTAGGCCTCCCACTGCATGGCGAGGATCCGCAACCCGTTGACCGGAGCCAGGGGAGCCGTCGCCGCCTGCTCGCCCTCGCGGTCGTAGATCTTGTCGTGCAGGAAGATCGAGGTGGCATACAGGCGAGCCGCCACCGCGAACTGCTGCAGATCGGCTTCGGCCAGCGCGGGGAAGGCGGCGAGGAAGAGGTAGGGGAAGTAGTCGTAGAGCGAAGGCTCCGCCGCGCCGAGGATCACGCGATCCGGCCATGCCGCCTGCAGGGCCGCGACGGCGGCCGAGGTGGTCTCGGCCTGCCGCCGGACCCAGGGTGGGAACGGGGCCGAAGGCTGGTTGCCGCCGGGGCCCGGTTCGACGATCACGTCATTTCCGCGGCCCGACCGCGACGGTCACGGTGACGTGCCACTCGACAGCCGACTTCGTGCCCGCCGTGCGGAGGTGGGACTCGAGCTCCGCGACGTCGAGGCCCGGCGCACCCGCGAGCATTGCCTTGATGTCGAACTTCTTCGGGTCGAGGCCCGCGTTGGTCAGGTGCTTGACGAGCGCGTTGCCGTCGACGGTGATCGGGCTGGGCGTTCCTGGCTTTCCTTGCTGGGCCATGGCACTCCTCCTTGTCTCGGGGGGTCCGAGGGATCTGGGGACGTTCCGACCTGCTCCAGGCCGAGCTGCCGCAGGGTCTGGGAGGTCATGTGATGCTCGGTCAACAGCAGCCGGTTCCGCGTCTTGTTATGGATCAGCAGCTTCGGCTGCGTTCGCAGCTGCGCCGCGAGGTCGGGGATCTCCAGCACGTCGCCGGGCCGGACCAGGGGTTCCGGGCGCAGGGGGATCGGCATGTCGAGGTACATGTAACCGCACCCGCGGCTCGCGCCGCGGCCGAGGTTGACGAAGAGCACTCCATTCGGCCGCCGTTCGATTGCCGGCCAGGGGCCGTCCGTGCGCGCCCGTTGCGCGAGGTCGTCCAGGTCGAAGTCGAACTCCCGGTACAGCGTCTCCTCGTCGGTCCTGCCCTTCTCGAGCCTGAAGCGGACGTCGTAAAGCTCGACGAAGTCCCGGAGATGGGGAGCCGCGTCCGCCACGACCGGGAGGATCTCGTCGCGCAGGTACTGGCAGAAGTCGAGGCCGAACCGGTCGAGGTAATAGTCCTGGGCGAGCCGCTCGTCGCCGAGGTTGCGCGACTGCCATGCGACCCAGCCGCCCAGGAGCTCGACGAGATCGACCCCCGCGCGCCGCAGCAGGATCAACAGGATCGGCACCGTGTACAGGGAAGCCGAGATAGCCTTGGTGAAGCCGCGGTCGAGCCGCGGCGTCGGGATGAAGTAGAAGTTCGAGAAGACGTCGGGGTGGCGCCGGATCAGCTCGGTCTCGGCCGCGGTGAGCAGGAACAGCGAGATGTCGGAGCTGTGTCCGTCGAACACCAGGCCATCGCGGTGCTGCGCGTACAGCGGGCTGCCGACCAGCGGCGCCAGGAGGTGCAGCTGGGCGGTGGTGTGCGGCGAGAGCTGCAGGACGTCCAGGGCCATCTCCAGGGAGGCCGCGGCGTCCTCGGCGGTCTCGTCGGGGAAGCCGGTGATGAACGAGGCCGTGGGCGACATGCCGAGCTCGGCGCAGCGGCGCAGGGTGGGCAGGACCGCGGCCGTGTGGAGCTCCTTCTTGATGAGCGGTTGCAGGCGCTGGGAGCCGGTCTCGATGCCGAAGAAGATCCCGGTGCAGCCGGACGCCGCCATCTGCGCCAGCAGGTCGGGCGTGACGCAGTCGACCCGCGCGCTGCAGCCCCAGTTGAACCCGCACTGCCGATCGATCAGGAGACGGCTGAATGCCGCGACCCACCGCTTGTTGACGGTGAGCATGTCGTGGACCAGGTCGAAGTCCTTGAAGCCATAGGTCTCGTGCAGGTGTTGCAGCTCCGCCACCAGGCGAGCGGGCGACTTGATCCGGTACCGCCGGCTGAAGAAGAGGTTGGTGGAGCAGAAGGTGCAGTCGAAGGGGCAGCCGCGCCCGGCCTCGACCGGGATCCACGGCGCCGCGACGTCGCCGGCGGGGTACTGGTCGTAAGCCGGGATGGGCAGCAGGTCGAGGTCTTCGAGCAGCGGCGGAGAGGGATTGCGCCGGACGTCGTCGCCGGCGTTCCGCCAGGTCACGCCCGGCAGCTCGTCGTCGAGGGGGCAGCCTGCCTCCCACCGGTCGAGCAGGCCGGGCAGCGTGCGGTCCGCCTCGCCGCGCACGACGACGTCGATCCAGGGGAAGTGCCGCAGGGATTCGACGTCGACGGCGGTGGCCTGGGGTCCGCCGAAGACGATCTTGGCCTTGGCATGGAGACGGCGATAGCGGCGGGCGAGGGTCAGCGACTGTGGATAGCAGTTGCACATCGTGGAGAAGCCCACGACGTCCGGCTCGGTGCCGCGGATGAGCCGCGCGATCTGGTCGTGGAACTGCGGTCCGTCCGCGGCTTCACCGCGGATCAGGGCGAGCGTCTGGTCGACGATCTCCACCTGGTGGCCACGTTCCCGCACGGCCGCCGCCAGGCAGAGGAGATTCAGCGGGATGTAGGGGCTCGGCAGGCGTCCGAAGTGCCACTCGGCGTTGAAGCAGGTGACCAGGGTTACTCTCAAGAGCGCCTCCCGGTCGACACTCGTCGCCTCCTGCGTGGCGGCCCGAGCGCGAGGACAGGTAAAGAAGAATGTCTATCCCTGGAATATTCACCTTCGCTGATTAGCAGCAGTCTATGATCGTCGCCGCATCTCGTCAAGGTGGTGGGGGTATTGGCATCGGCGGGGCGAGGACCTCCCGAATCTTGCACACCGGCTCGCGGGTGGGGGGCCGGTCAGCCGCGATCAGGGATAGTCGTTGACCTCGAGCTTGTCGAGCGGCAGGCCGCAGGGATAGAACAGGTTGAAGACCGGCTGCTCGATGATCTCGGCGAAGTGCAGCAGCAGCGGGCCGTACTCCTCGATGCCCGACTGTCCGGCCTCGATGGACTCGTATTCCTGCCTGGGAATTTCGAGCTCCTCGGCCAGCTGGTCGGCGGTCTTCTGGCGGCGCTCGCGGTGCTTGCGGATCAGCTCTCCGGCCTGGCCCTGACGGGTGTCGGCGGATCTGCCGCTGTCGGCGAGCAGGCGCGAGGTGGGGGTCTCCAGCTTGATCGCGACGAGCGCCAGCAGCGGGCCCCACTGCTCGGCCGGCGAGGCGCCGGCTTCGAGCTCCCGGTAGCGGTCTTCGGGGATGCCCAGCTGGGCGGAGGTGTCCTCGACCGACAGCTTCTTACGCTCGCGTTCCTTCTTCAGCACGTCTCCGAGTTTCACAGGGCCCTCCTAGTCTTGGATCCAGTCGCTGTCCGGCGGTACGTCCGGTACCGACTTCTCCGGGCCGGTCGCCGCCCGCAGCTTACAGTGCCCATGCCGGCGCCATCCGGGACAAGCTCGCTACCGCCGTCTCTCGGCCGAGAGCAGCTTCAACGCCTCGATCGGCCGCCGGTCCGGGGCCATCATCTTGATCGCCCGCCGCAGCATCTTCTCGGCGTCCTCGCGGTCGCCCATCTGGCGGTGGATCTCGCCGGCGTAGTAGACCGCCAGGCCGCAGTCGGGATCGCGGCGCAGGGTCTCGTGCAGCTCCTTCAGGGCCCGCGCTCCCTGGCCCGGGGCCAGGCAGAAGCGGCAGTAGGCGAGCTCGGCGCTGTAGAGGCCGTTCTGCGGATCGCAGTCGGACGCGAACTCGATCAGCACGGCGGCTTCCTGGAGCTTGCCGGCGTCCATCAGGGCGCGTCCCTTGCGGTACTGGACCTCGGGATCGAGCAGATCGGTCTTGATCGCCGGCAGGTCGGCGGGGGCGCGGCGGTCGCGTTCCTCGCGCTGGGCCTTGCGCCGGAAGAGCAGCGTGTTGCGTTGCTCGAGGTCGAGCAGCTCGGCGTAGGCGCGGGCGCCGGCCAGGAAGAGGTCGCGCGCCTTCTCCTCCATGCCGGCCAGCTCGGGGCCGGCGAGCGTCCAGGGGGCGAAGCGCCTGGCGAAGTCGAGATACCTGCTCTCGACGGCGGCGGGCGAAGCGTCCTCGTCGGCGCCGAGCAGGTCGAAGGCGTCGAGGCGCCGGTAGGAGAGGTAGGCCTGCATGATCTCGTTGCGGTAGGCGGTCGACGCCGCCGAGGCTTCGCTCGACGACGAGGGCGACGAGGACGACGAGGCTGCGTCCGGGGACACCGCGGCGGCGGCGGCGGGGTGCGTCGCGCCCGCGGTGGCGGCCGCGGCAGGGTCCGGCACGCCCGCGCCTGCACCCGCGCCCGAGGCTTTGGCGGCAGCAGGCTCCGGCACGCCCGCGCCACCCGCGGCATTGGCGGCGGCGAGGCCCGGTGCGCCCGGCGGCGCGGCCAGGGAGGCGAGCGGCACGGCAGCCGTCGCCCGCATCGCCGCCAGCTGATCGGCGGTGATCACCATGCCGAGCATGGCGAGCGCGTAGAGCAGGCGGGTGATCTCCTCGAAGGGCAGCGCGCTGCCGAGCGCCAGCTCGTCGATGCGCCAGCCCGAGCGCAGCGCGACGGCGACCTGGGCCTGGCGCTGGCTGAGCCGCACCTCGTCGAGCGCGCCAGGCGGGCTGGGATTCAGGCAGAGCTTCTTGCCCACCAGCGGCACGACGCCGGCGTCGACCTCCTCCTGGGGGGCGAACTTGGTGATGCCGGTGACGATGAGCTGCGGCACGCGGATCTTGAGCGGCGACTGCGGGTGCGGCACGTCCGCGAGGGTCCGGAAGTCGCCGCCGCGCCAGGCAAAGACGTCCAGCAGCTTCTTCGCCAGGTTCTCCTGCAACACCCGGAAGAGCTCCTCGGCGGTGACCACGTCGTGGTCGAGGAGCACCTCGCCGAGTGGCAGGCCGAGCGAGGCGGATTGGCCGAGGTAGGCGTGGAGGTCCCCGTCGGCGAGCTTGCCCTGGGCCACCATGTAGCGGCCGAGAGTCTCGTGCACCAGGTTCGAGCGGCAGTCGACCGGCACGCCGTGCTCGAAGGCGATCCGCTTCGAGATCTGCTTGCGCCGGACCTCGACGATCACCGTCCGCCGGTGGGCCGAGAAGGCGAGCAGCAGGGCGGCGAAAGGCACGGTCTCCCGGGGTCCTCCCCGTGGACCCGGGGTGCCCAGGGCGCCCTCGTGGAGCCGCGAGATCTCCTCGAGCTGCTCAGGGGTCGGGATCACGCGGGGAACCTCGTGGAATTACGGACGGCGGACGACGGCGCGAGGCTACCTGCTGTATCGGGGGCTGTCAAATGCGGTAGTGGGTCAGTTTCCCTGACCCACTACCCCCAATGCGCCGGCCTTGACGGTTATGGTTAGTTCACATAGAGTATTGGCAATTGGCAACGCTGAATGGTGGATCTTTCCATCGAGAAGGAGTGCCCATGAAGTGGAAATCGCGGGAATCGCATTGGATCTGCGCCGCTGCCGTGCTCGTGTGCCTGCTGGGCCTGCCGCTGGCTGGCAGCGCCGCGACTCCGCAGCTCCTCGGCTCGGAGGTCCAGGTCAACACCAACGGTCTTTCCCAGCTGCACAACCCGGCCGCGGCCTTCGACGGCACGGGCCGCTCGCTGGTCGTCTGGGAGAACGACCTGCTCGGGCTGCGCGGCCGCCTCTACGACGCCGCCGGCAATGCTCTCGGCAACGAGCTGTCGCTGGTCGGCAACGTCGCCTGGTCCGTGCTGCCCGGCACCGCGCCGGTGGTCTTCCATCGCAGCCCGGCGATCGTCTTCCTCTCCACCGGCAACTTCCTGCTGGCTTGGGCGGAGGAGCACGGCACTCTCGAGTGGACGATCTTTTTCGAGAACCTGCAGGTCCAGAGCCGCGAGATCGTCGTCCAGGAATTCAACGTCGCGGGCAAGCCGGTCGGGGGCCCGCGCACGATCAGCTCGGGCGGCGTCGGCCTGAAGAGCCTGCCGCGGCTGGCGGTGCTGCCGGCGGGTGGCGCGGTGGCGGCCTGGATGAGCTCGTACGGCAAGGGGAGCACGCCGGCCTCCGAGCTCGGCGTGTTCACCCGCCAGTTGGACAGCGCCGGCCGGCCGGTCGGCAGTCAGACCCAGGCCGACACGAAGAAGGGGGCCATCGGCCTCGCGCCGGCGCTGGCGGTCGACCCGGACGGCAGCTACCTGATCGCCTGGACGAGCCAGAACGGGACGGACACCTTCAGCACCTCGATCTACGGCCGGGTGTTCGGAGCCTCGGGTGCGCCGCTCGCCGCGCCCTTCGCGATCACCTCGAACACGGTCGGACCGCAGGGGCGGCCGACGGTGGCCAATGACGGCCAGGGCAGCTACCTGGTGGCCTGGCAGAGTTATTTCAACGACGTCTTCCACTCCCGCGTCGACGGCCAGATCGTCAGCAGGGCCGGCGGCCTGCTCGGCAAGCGGCAGACGATCAGCACCGGTGAGGGCAACAACCTGGCCGACGCCGCTCCCGCGGCGGCCGTGGCGCCTGGCGGGACCTTCATGCTGACCTGGATGGAGTGGAACATGTCCTTCCCGGTCGGCCTGGCGGGCGTGCAGGTGGACCGCACCGGCGTGCCGCTCGGCAACCAGTTCTGGATCAACGACCTCCAGATCGGGGCCCAGAACGGCACCTCTCTCGCCACGGACGGCGCGGGCCATTACCTGAGCTCTTACGAGGGCTTCGAGAACCAGACCACCCTCGGCATCAGGGCGCGTTACTTCGCCGCCGACTGATCCTGCCGGCCTGCCGGCGCGTCGGCGTGCCCGGCGCGCCGGCGATCCTTGCGATCGCCGCCGTCCTTCCGGGGGCGATCGCCTCGATCGCCTCCTCACGGCGATCGCCGCGGTCGCCGCCCCTTCCCCGAACGCTCGATCCCCTCCCAGCGCGCCGCGGGGAGGGGATAGGCTTGCCGCTGGGCGTCTTTTCGGTCATCCTTCGCGGCGAGGTCCCGGCCGGCGGCAGGTGTCCGCGGCGGCGGCTTCGCCAGCGCCGTTCGGTCGCGGACCGACCCACACTCGAGGTTCCACTTGGACGAATCGATCCATCGCCATCCGGTCGCGCCGGAGGCTGAATCCGAGGCGGCAGAGGCGGCCGAGGCGGCCGGGGCGGCCGGCGCGGCCGCCGCAGCCGGCACGCCGCGGCAGCCCAACCGGCGGCAGCTCGAGCGGCGGCGGCCCCGGCGGGCGGCCGCTTGGGGGAGCAAGGACGTCGTGCGCGCGGCGACGCTGGTCTTCGCGCTCTACTTCGGGCTGCAGCTGCTGTGGGAAGTGCACCCGCTGATCCTCACCGGCTTCATCGGTCTGCTGTTCGGGCTCGGCGTGGCGAGAGGGGCGGACTACCTCGAGCGCATCCGGGTGCCGCGGGGGATCGCGGCGGGGCTGATCGTGCTGTCGACCTACGGCGCTCTCTTCGGGTTGATGGCGATCGCGGCGCCGACGCTGGACAAGCAGTTCGGGGAGCTGCGCCGGCGGCTGCCGGAGGCGCTGGACCGGGTCGATCAGTGGGTCGCCGCCAATCGCGGCACCTTCTGGGGGCAGATCGTCGAGAGTTCCTCGGGAGGAGACGCCGCGCCCGCCCCTGCCGCTCCGCAGGCGCCGCAGCCCGGGCCGACCCCCGCCCTGCGCTCCGGGCGGTCGCGCCGCGGCGGAGCGACCGGGACCGGCGCGCGCCCGCCGGTGCCCCCCGGTGTCAATGGCGCGCCCGGCGCGGGCGCCCAGCCGCCGGGGGCCGCGCCTCTCGGTGCCAATGGCGCGGCCGGCGCCAACGCCGCTCGACCGGGGAGCGCTCCCCCCGGTGCCGGCGGCGCCGGCGGCGCGCCTGCCGCGGGTGCCGCCGGTGCCACGGGTCCCCCCGGTGCCGGCGTGCCCAGGGGCGCCGCCGGTGCGCCGTCGCCGCTGCGGGTCCGGCTGGTCCGGCAGCTGGGCGCCGCGACCCGCTATCTCTTCCCGTTCCTGTCGTCCACGCTCGAGGTGCTGGTGGGCCTGCTGCTGATCACCTTCGTCGCGATCTACTTCAGCGTCGACCCCGAGCTCTATCGCCGCGGCCTGCTGCACCTGGTGCCGCATCCCAGCCGGCAGCGCGTCGACGAGGTGATCACCGCCATCGGGGTCACCCTGCGGCGTTTTCTGAGCACCCAGCTCATCGCCATGGTGGTCATCGGCTCGATGGTCTCGATCACCCTGGCACTGCTCGGCGTCGAGGCGGCGCTGTCGCTCGGCATCATCGCCGGGGTCCTGGAGTTCATCCCCACCATCGGCCCGATCCTCTCGGCGCTGCCGGCGATCGCCATGGGCTTCCTGGTCTCGCCCGAGAAGGCGCTGGAGGTGGCCATTGCCTTCACCCTGGTGGAGCTGGTCGAGGGCCACGTGCTCATCCCCATGCTGATGAAGCGGGGGATGAACCTGCCGCCGCTGATCACCATCCTGAGCCAGGCGTTGATGGGCGTGGTCTTCGGCTTCCTCGGGCTGCTGGTCGCGGTGCCGCTGGTCGCCACCGTCCTGACCGCGGTCAAGATGCTCTATGTCAACGACGTCATGGGGGACGACCTCCGGACCGGCACCCCCGCCGACTGAGCGCTCGCCGCCGGTGCTGCGCGTGCTGCTGGTGGGCGACGACCCGCTCGCCCGCGGCGGCCTGGCCTACCTGCTGAGCGGCGAACCGGGCCTCGCGGTGGTGGCGCAGGCCGACGCGCTCGGGGCGGCGGCGGCCGTGGAGCGCGACGATCCCGAGGTCGCGGTCTGGGACCTCGGCGCCGATCCGCTCGGCTGGCTCGAGCGCCTGGGCGACCTCGGCGAGAGCGGGCCGCCGGCTCTCGCCCTGCTCCTCGACGAGGAGGCGGCCGCCGCGGCCCTCGCCGCGGGCGCTCGCGGCCTGCTGTTCCGCGACGTCGAGGGCAGCCGCCTCGCCGCGGCCTTGCGCGCCCTGGGGAGCGACCTGCTGGTGTTCGACGACGCCCTGCTGCCGCCGCTGCTGCGCCCGCGCCCCGCCCCGCAGACCCAGCCCGAGCCGCTCACCCCGCGCGAGCTCGAGGTCCTGCAGCTCCTGGCCCAGGGCCTCTCCAACCGCCGCATCGCCGAGCGCCTCGGCATCAGCGAGCACACCGCGAAGTTCCACGTCAACTCGATCGTCGGCAAGCTCGGCGCCCAGACCCGCACGGACGCCGCGGTTCGCGCCGCCAGGCTGGGGTTGGTGCTGCTGTAGCGCCGGGCGCTCTGCTGACCCGGATCGCGGCGCCGGCGGCGTTCCAGGGGCCGTCTCTCCAGGATCTGCCGCTGGCCTACTCCGCTGGCCACTAGCCGATCGGCCAGGTGGCCGCCCTGCCCGAACGGCGGATGTGCGGCCGCGGCGGCGCGGGTAGCCTGCCGGCATGACGACTGAGACTGCTGACTCCAAGCCCAATCCCAACTCCAGCTCGGGTTCCAACTCGGCCTCCAACTCGGCTTCCGACTCGGCCTCCGGCGCGGCCGCGAGCTCCCGTCCTTCCTCGTTCCTTCAGCTCTCCCGGGACGTGGCCGCGGTCGTCGCGGCGGCGAGCCCCTATGCGGCGCAGATCGACGGCGGGCGGCGGCTGTCGGCCAGCGGCACGGTGTTCGCCGGCGACGGCGTGATCGTGGCGGCGAGCCACAACGTCGAGCGCGACGAGGACGTCGTCGTCGGCCTCGAGGGCGGCAAGCGGCTGCCGGCGACGCTGGTCGGGCGCGACAGCTCGACCGACCTGGCGGTGCTCCGGGTCGAGGCGTCCGGCCTGGCGGCGCCGCAATGGTCGGACCTCGCGGGCCTGGCGGTCGGCCAGCTCGCGGTCCTGGTCGGGCGGCCCGGGCGGCAGGTGCGGGCGGCCCTGGCGATGATCAGCGACGTCCGCGACTCCTGGCGCAGCCCGGCCGGCGCCAAGCTCGAGCGCTACGTCGAGCTGGACGCGGCGCGCGAGCGCGGCTTCTCGGGCAGCGTGGTGGTGGATGCGGCGGGCCAACCCCTGGGCATCGCGAGCTCCGGATTGCTGCGCCGGCGCGGGCTGGTGGTGCCGGGGGCGACCCTGCGGCGGGTGGTCGAATCCCTGCTCGCCCACGGCAGGGTGCGGCGGGGCTTCCTGGGCATCGGCGCCTACCCGGTGCGGCTGCAGGCGGATCTCGAGGAGCGGCTCGGCCAGTCGGTCGGCCTGATCGTGGTCGGCGTGCAGCCGGACAGCCCGGCAGCCGCGGCCGGACTGGTGCTCGGCGACGTGCTGCTGGGCTTCGACGGGCAGCCGCTGTCGGACCTCACCCAGCTGCACGCGCTGCTCTCGGAGGAGCGGATCGGCAAGCCGGCCACCCTGCGCATCCTGCGCGGCGGCGAGCCGCGCGACCTGGCGGTGACGGTGGGGGCGAGGTAGGGGCGGCGGGCGGTGGTACCCTCCGCGCGTGCTCGATTTCCTGTTCAAGAGCAAGCGCCGCGCACGGCTGCGCGGAACGCCCCTCGCCGCCGAGCAGCGCGCGATCGTGCGGCGCAACGTTCCCTACGTCTCCACGCTGTCCGACGCGGACCGGCGCGAGCTCGAAGGGCACGTGCAGGTCTTCCTCGCTGAGAAGCGGTTCGAGGGTTGCGGCGGGCTCGCGATGACGGACGAGATCAGGCTCACCATCGCCGCCCAAGCTTGCGTCCTGCTCTTGCACCGCGAGACCGATTACTACTCCGGGCTCGGCTCGATCCTCGTCTACCCGAGCGCGTACGTCGTCAAGGGAACGCGCCAGAAGCTCGGCGACCTCGTCGTCGAGAGCGACCAGGTGCGCGTCGGCGAGTCGTGGGTCCGCGGCGCCGTGGTGCTCGCGTGGGACGCGGTCCAGCGCGGCGCGTCGAACTGCAACGACGGCCACAACGTCGTGCTCCACGAGTTCGCGCACCAGCTCGACGCCGAAGACGGCGCGATGAACGGTGCTCCCGAGCTCGGCAGGCAGTCCTCGTATTCCGCGTGGGCCCGGGCGCTCGGCGCCGAGTACCAGGACCTGCTCGCGCGGGTCGCCGCGCACCAGCCCGGCGACATCGACGCCTACGGGGCCATCAGTCCCGCCGAGTTCTTCGCGGTGGTCACCGAGGCGTTCTTCGAGATGGGCGCGCAGCTCCGAGCCAAGCACCCGGACCTCTACGAGGTGCTGCGCGCCTTCTACCGGCAGGACCCGGCCGGCGGCTCGTCCGCGGGGCTCAGTGAGACGTCGCCGCGGCAGCGCGATCTCGGCGACATTGCCGGAACCTGGCAGGAGGACCGCGACTTCGACGACGCAATCGCCGACCAGGATCGGATCGACGAGCGTCTCTGGCGATGAGGCTCGCCCTCGACACCAATCGTTATACCGACCTTACCCGCGGCGACGCCGCGGTGGTCATGCTCGTCGAGCGCGCGGAGGAGGTGCTGCTCCCGTTCATCGTGCTCGCCGAGCTGCGCGCCGGCTTTTCGGTTGGGACGCGCGGCGCCGAGAGAAGCCCCCGAGCCGAAGCGCTGGAAGCTTGCGACCGCCTGGGCCTCAGGGCGTGAGCTTCGCCGTCATGGTGCCGGATTCGTCGTTCGGGCCGGCGTTGATGACCATGATGGTGTAGGTGCCGGGCGGCAGGAGTGGCTCGAGGAGCTGCTGCGGCTTGACCATGGCACGGGCGTCGGCGATCTGGTTGAGATCGCAGGCGTTCTGGACGGCGTCCGCGAGGGTGCAGTCGCCGCGGAAGAGGACCAGCTGGATGTTGTCCGCCGCCGAGGTCCAGTCGGCGTCGACTTCCAGGTTGCCGCCGGCCGCGGTGGTGAAGGGCACCAGGGCGATGTCGTCGGTGCGGTGCTCCGAGTTGGCGACCGACTCCGGGATCAGGATGAAGGAGGTCGAGGCCGTAAGGTCGCTCGGGAACATGTTGTCGATCCCGCCGCAATAGTTGCCGGGCGGATTGAAGTAGGTCTTCGTGCCGCCGGTCGAGGTGTCGGTCACCTGCAGGGTGTACTGCAGGTTCGACAGGGTGCCGTAGAAGACGCCGATGCGGTTGCCGAAATCGAGGATCTTGACCAGCAGCTCCTTGTCGGTCGGATCGGTGAAGTAGAAGGTCCCCGTCTCGCTCGACAGCGGTCCGGCCATGCCGACGCCGAGGACGCCGTTGAACTGGTTCTGCCAGGTCACCGTCGCCGCGAAGCGGCCGTTGAGCAGGCAGAGCGTGGTGGCGCTGGGCCGGCAGGAGCCTCCGGCGGGGGCGCCGGGCCTGCCGGCACCGCCGGTCCCCTCGGTGGCGATGCCGGTGATGGCGGGGCCCCCTGCGCTTCCGGCGGCCGGCGCCTCGCCACGCTCCGCACCGGGCGCCGGTTCCTGGCCCGGGAAGGCGGCGTCGTCGATGGCGCCGCAGTCGCCCGGCGTGTTGGAGTAGATCTTCACCGTGCCGTGCGCGGTGTCGGTGACGGTGATCTGGAAGTGGAGGTCCGTGAGCTCGCCGTAGAACAGCTTCACGACGTCGCCGAAGTCGAGCAGCTTCACCAGCAGCTCGATGTTGGCCGGGTCCCCGAAGCTGAAGGCGAGGGTGACGTCGGAGGAGGCGGCGGGCACCACGACCCCCTTGCCGCTGGTGCCGTCGAACTCGTTCTGCCAGCTGACATCGACGCTGAAGCGGCCGTGGTTGGAGCAACCGACGTTGTGGCTCGGCACGCACGGGCCGGCCGGCGGGAACGGCGGGGATGGCGGGCGCTGAGCGGTCGCCCTGGGCTCCACGGCGGCGAAGGCCGCCAGGCAGACGAGGCCAGCGACGATGCGGCGGCTGCTCATGGAAACGTCCTCCCGTGATCCGCAACCTAGCACGATAGAGGCCGAGAATCCAGCGAAATTGCGAATTGGCAGCTGCTACTGTCGTTTTTCAAGCCGGGCGGCGAGCTGACGCGGGGTCGTGGAGATCCAAGGCTGCGGATCGTGAGCCGCGGCGTCGGGGGCTTCAGCGCTGGTGGGTCACCAGGGGAACGCCGGTCAGCCCAAGGTGGAAGTCGGTCGACCAACAGCTCCCGGTGCGACGCTCCGTCATGACGTGCAGTCCCACCGCATCCACCAGGGTGAGATCCTGATCGGCGAAGCGGCGAAGGACCTCCGTACCGGCGCGCAGCTCCTGGGCGCCGGCGGGCCTGATTTCCAGGAACTTCATCTCCTCGATCATCGCGGCGAACTGCAGGGCTCGCGAGCGGTCGTAGCGCTTCAGGAACCAGCCGTGGCCTTCCGTCACGACCAGCGCGGTCGTGAGCAGCGGTGGAGGGTCCGCAAAGAGGCGCCGGAACAGCGGGTGGTAGCTGTCCGACCGGTCGCCGAAAGCGATCAACGCCGAGGTGTCGACGTACGCCTCAGTCCTTCTGGCCATAGACGACGTCGTCGATACGTTGGCTGGAATGCGGGTCGCCTGACTCGACCATTCCCGCATAGCGCATCCACGGCTTCGACTCGTCCGCAGGCAAGAGCCCTCGGAGCGACCTGCGCAGCAGCTCCGCCAGGGAGATCCCGAGGCGCTTCGCCTCGCGCTTCGCGGCGCTGTACTCTTCCTCCGACAGGCTGACTTGCGTCCGTACCATGATAACAGCGTAGCACATTCTGTTATCACAGGCAAGTTGGCGACAAGGGCTGGCGTAGACTACCCAGGTCTGCCACGCCTTCCCAGCTGGGATGCCGCGACTGGCGACAGGCGGAGCCGCGGCCCGAGCCGTCGCTCGAGCGGGAGATCTGCTGCCTTGGAGAGCGGGTTCAACTACGACCTGGTGTGCATCGGCAGCGGTCCGGCCGGCCAGCGGGCGGCGGTGCGCGCGGCCAAGCTGGGCCGGCGGGTGGCGCTGATCGAGCGCCGGCGGGTGGTCGGCGGCGTCTGCTGTGACACCGGCACGATCCCCAGCAAGACCTTCCGCGAGGCGGTGCTGTCGTTCACCGGTCCCTCGAGCCATGCCGCGGCGGGCGGCGGCTTCGGCGGCGCCCGGGCGGGCAACGGCGGGCGCCCCAGTGCCCGCGAGCTGCTGAGCCGCGTGGCGGAGGTGGTGGGGCGCGAGTCGACGCTGGTCGAGAACCAGCTCCAGCGCAACGACGTCGACCTGCTGCGCGGCGAGGCCCGCTTCGTCGATCCGCACACCCTCGCGGTCGCCTCGGAGCTCGGCACCCGGCTGGTGACCGCTGACAAGATGGTGATCGCCTGCGGCACCTCCCCGGCGCCGCCTCCCGGAGTGCCGGTCGACGGCGAGACCGTCATCACCAGCGACGAGGTCACGCGGCTCGAGCGCATCCCGAAGCAGATGGTGGTGGTCGGCGCCGGCGTCATCGGCATCGAGTACGCGTCGATGTTCGCGGCGCTCGGCACCGAGGTGACGCTGATCGACCGCCAGCGCCGGCCGCTCGAGTTCCTCGACGCCGAGATCGTCGACGAGCTGATCCACCAGATGCGCGACCGCAACGTGACGTTCCGCGGCGAGGAGGTGGTCGAGAAGCTCGAGGTCGAGGCCGGCCCGCCGCGCCGCGCCGTGCTGCGCCTCGAGTCCGGCAAGCGCATCTCGACCGACCTGGTGCTGTTCTCGGTCGGCCGGATCGGCGCCACCGAGGCGCTGAACCTGGCGGCGGCCGGCCTCACCGCCGACGAGCGGGGACGCCTCGCGGTCGACGAGTGCTTCTGCACCGCGGTGCCGCACCTGTTCGCGGCCGGCGACGTGGTCGGCTATCCCAGCCTCGCCGCCACCTCGAGCGAGCAGGGGCGGCTCGCCGCCAGCCACGCGCTCGGCCTGCCGGCCAAGCCGCTCGCCAAGCACTTCCCGTTCGGCATCTACGCGATCCCCGAGGTCTCGATGGTGGGTGCGACCGAGCGGCAGCTCACCGAGGCCAAGGTGCCGTACGAGGTCGGCCAGGCGCGCTACCGCGAGATCGCGCGCGGCCAGATCCTCGGCGACGACAGCGGCTTCTTCAAGATGCTCTTCCATCGCGAGGACCGCACCCTGCTCGGCGTGCACGTCATCGGCACCGGCGCCACCGAGCTGATCCACATCGGCCAGGCGGTGCTCGCCCTGGGCGGCGGTCTCGACTACTTCCTGGACGCCATCTTCAACTATCCGACGCTGGCCGAGTGCTACAAGGTCGCGGCGCTCGACGCGGCGAACAAGCTCGCCTTCTGAACGCCGGCCCGGGAGCTCGGATGAGGCTAGCGGAGGCACCCGGACCGGGGCGCCTGGCGGGGCCGGCCGGCAGTCGACGCCGGGCATGGCTGCGGGTCTCGATGCGGGCGGCGGGGTCGCTCGCCGCGATCGGCCTGCTGGCCTACCTCTTCCGCCGCGCCGACCTGGGGCGCATCCGGGAGCTGCTCGCGGCCGCTCCCTGGCTGCTCGCCACGCCGGTCTTCTACTTCGGCGTGCTGAGCTGCGACGCCCTCGGCTGGCGGCGCCTGTTGAAGAGCTCCGGACGGCCGCCGTCCTGGGCGCGCCTGCTCGAGATCCGGACGGCGGCCGAGGGGCTGGGTCTCTCCCTGCCCTCCGGGGGCGTCTTCGCCGAAGGGATGGCGGTCTACCTGCTGCGCAACATCTGTGGCATCCCCACCGGCCTGGCGGTGGCCAGCCTGGCGGCGCGGCGCTTCTTCATCTTCTTGTCCTTCGGCATGGCCCTGGCGGCGAGCGCGGTGGCCGGCCATTCGCTGCTGACCGCGATCTCGCCGCGGGTCATCGGCCACGCCGGCCTGGGGTGGGTGGTGCCGGCGGCGGCGGCTTTCGTGCTTGCCGCCGCCTTCGGGCTGCGCGCCGCGCTGCTCGGCGGCGACCTCGCCGGCCGGTTGTTCAGCGGCCTGGGAGCGTTGCCGATCGCCGCCCTGCGGCGCTGGCTGGCGCGGCGTGCGGACGCGTTCTCGGCGGTGGATCGCCAGGTCGAGGAGGCGCTCGCCGGCCGCCCCGGCGAAGCGGCCCTGACCACTCTCTGCTTCCTGGGGATCTGGCTCTGCGAGGTCTGCGAGACCTTCTTCATCCTCAGCCTGCTCAACGCCGGCCTCGGCTTCCGCGCCGTCTTCTCGTTCGAGGGGCTGCTCACCCTGGCCCGCGGCCTAGCCTTCTTCACCCCCTCCGGCCTGGGGGTGCAGGACCTGGGCTATCTCGCTTTCCTCAAAGGACTTGGAGTCGAGCAAGTGATCAACGTCTGGGGTGCTTTCGTGCTGGTGAAACGCGGGAAGGAGATCTTCTGGATTATCATTGGCTACCTGCTGCTCGCCCGGCATGCCTGGCGCCCCTCCCCGGGCGCGGGAGATGCCGCGGGACCGGCGGGGACCGCATGACCCAGACCGCCCCAGCGACAGCCAGCCAACGCCGCCCGAAGGTCCTGCTCATCTGCGGGTCGCTCAACCAGACGACCCAGATGCACCAGGTCGCCCAGGAGCTGCCGGAGGCCGACCATGCCTACACTCCGTATTACGGCCACGGCTACATCGAGGCCCTGCGGCGGGCACGCTGCCTCGAGTTCACCGTCCTCGGCGACAAGCTGCGGCGCCGCTGCCTCGACTACCTGGAGCGCCACGGCCTGCCGATCGACCCGCATGGCGCCGCGGGCGGCTACGACCTGGTGCTCACCTGCTCGGACCTCATCGTGCCGCGCAACATCCGGCGGCGGCCGGTGGTGCTGGTGCAGGAGGGCATCCTCGATCCGGCCGGCCTGCCGTTCCACCTCTGCCGCACGCTGAAGGTGCTGCCGCTGTGGCTGGCCGGCACGGCGACCACCGGCCTCTCGGGGCGCTACCACCGCTTCTGCGTGGCGAGCGAGGGCTACCGCGACCTGTTCATCGCCAACGGCGCGCCGGCCGAGCGCATCGTGGTCACCGGCATCCCGAACTTCGACGACTGCCGAAGGTACGAGCGCAACGACTTCCCCCACCGCCACTTCGTCCTGGTCTGCTCCTCGGACGCCCGCGAGACCTTCAAGCTCGACAACCGGCGGAAGTTCATCGCCCGCTGCCTCGCGATTGCCGCCGGCCGGCAGCTGATCTTCAAGCTGCACCCGAACGAGAACGCCGAGCGCGCCCGGAGCGAGATCGCGGCGCTCGCCCCGGAGGCGCTGGTCTACGCGACCGGTTGCGCCGAGGAGATGATCGCCAACTGCGACGTGCTGATCACCCAGTACTCCTCGACGGTGTTCGTGGGAGTGGCGCTCGGCAAGGAGGTCCACTCCTACAACGACCTGGCCGAGGTCCGCCGCCTGCTGCCGCAGCAGAACGGCAGCGCGGCGCGCAACATCGCCGCGGTCTGCCGCGAGCTGCTGCAGGAGGAGTCCCTGGCTGCGGCATCGGCGGCGGCGTCGGCGGCAAGGGCGGCGCCGCCCGCGGCTACCCGGGTGGCCCGGGCAGGCCGGGAGCGGTGGGCGGCTGCGCTGCCGCGTTTCGCGACGCCGTCGCGGCTGGCGCCGCCGCGCCGGTCCAAGGTGTCGCTCTTCGGGCGCACGAGGCTGCGGTGAAGGTCCTGGTCGTCGTTCAGGCCCGGACGGGCTCGACCCGCCTGCCGGGCAAGGTGTTGCTGCCGGTGGCCGGCGCGCCGCTGCTGGTGCGCATGCTGGAGCGGGTGACGGCCGCCCGCACCCCCGGCGAGGTGGTGGTCGCCACCACCACCGCCGCGGCCGACGAGCCGGTGCGCGAGCTGGCGCGGCAGGCCGGGGTGCGCTGCGTCAGCGGGCACCCGACCGACCTGCTGGACCGCCACTACCAGGCGGCCATGGAATGCGGCCTGTCGCCGGCGGAGGACGTGGTGGTCAAGATCCCCTCCGACTGCCCGCTGATCGACCCGGCGGCAATCGACCGGGTGATCGGCAGCTATCTCGAGCAGCCGGAGCGTTACGACTTCGTGAGCAACCTCCACCCGGCCACCTGGCCCGACGGCAACGACGTCGAGGTGGTGCCGATGGCGGTGCTGGCGACGGCCTGGCGAGAGGCCGGCCGGCCCCATGAGCGCGAGCACACGACTCCCTTCCTCTGGGACCGGCCGGAGCGCTTCCGTGTCGGCAACGTGCGCTGGGAGACCGGCCGCGACCTGTCGATGTCGCACCGCTTCACCATCGATTACCCGGAGGACTATGCGTTCGTGAGCGCCGTCTACGAGGCGCTGTGGAGCCCGGGTACCGGCGGCGGCTCCGGCGGCGCCGGCGGCTCCGGCGGTTCCGGGAGACGGCCCTTCGGGGTGGCGGAGATCCTCGAGCTGCTGGCGGCACGGCCGGCGATCTTCGAGCTCAACCGGCGGTTCGCCGGGGTCAACTGGTACCGCGAGCACCTGGGCGAGCTGGCGACGGTCAGGGCGGATCAGACGCGGCGGCCGGAGGAGGTGGTGGGGCCGTGAGAGCTACAGAAGAAAACGATGCCGTGGCTTCGGCGGCTCCAGCTTCGGCTCCGGCTGCGGCCGTGGTGGCTACCGCCTCAACGGCTTCGGCTGCGACTTCCACGGCGCCGGTTCCGGCTTCGGCACCCTCGCCGCAGCCCGCGGCTCCGGCACCTTCGCCTCTACCCACAGCTCCGGCTCGGGAGCTCGAGGACCTGCCTGCACTGGCGCTCGCGGTGCGCGAGCACATCGTGCGCATGGCGACCGCCGGCGGCTGCTTCATCGGCGCCTCGCTGTCGTGCGCCGATCTGCTCGTCCATCTCTACACGCGGGTGCTGCGGCTGTCGCCGGCGACCCTGGCCGACCCCGGCCGCGACTACCTGTTCCTGTCCAAGGGGCACGACGTGCCGGCGCTCTACGGCACCCTGGCGGAGCTCGGCTACATCCCGCGCGAGCGCCTCGGCCAGCACCTGCGGACCTCGGACTCGATCTACTGGCACCCGAACCGCGCCGTGCCCGGGGTCGAGTTCCATTCCGGCTCGCTCGGCCACCTCCTGTCGGTCGCGATCGGCGTCGCGCTCGACATCCGCCTGCGCGGCGGCGCCAACCGCGTCTGGGTCATCCTGGGCGACGGCGAGCTCGACGAGGGATCGGTCTGGGAGGCATGCCTGGTGGCGAGCGCCTTCCGCCTCGACAACCTGACCGCGATCGTCGACCGCAACGAGTTCCAGGCCAACGTCCGCACCGAGGAGCTGGTGCCGCTCGAGCCGATCCCGGCCAAGTTCGAGGCTTTCGGCTGGAGCTGCCGCACCGCCGACGGTCACAGCTTCGCCGACCTGGAAGGGGTGCTCGGGCCGCTGCGCGCGGCGCCCTACGTTGCGGGGCGGCCGAGCGTGGTGGTGGCGCGGACGGTCCGCGGCAAGGGCCTGCCGTCGATCGAGGCGCGCGCCGACCGCTGGTTCGCCAACTTCACCGCCGCGGAGATCGCAGGTCTGCTCGCAGAGTTGCACGGCGGCGAATCTCGCGCCCTGACCTCGGAAGGGCTGGTGGTGCGATGAGCGGATCCCCGGCCTCCGCCGCGGTGCTGCCGCGCACCTATGAGGCGGCGCTCTTGGAGTTAGCCGAGGCGCGGCCCGAGGTGGTGGTGATGACCGCCGAGAACCGGGCGGCGATCCGCAACCTGCCGCCGCTCCTGGGCGCGCGATTCATCGACGTCGGCATCTGCGAGCAGACCCTGATCGGCGCCGCCGCGGGCCTGGCGCTGCGCGGCCGCATGCCGGTGGCGCACGCTCTCGCCACCTTCCTGGTGATGCGCGCCTTCGAGTTCATCCGCACCGACGTCGGCATCGCCAACCTGCCGGTGACGCTGGTCGGCGCGGTCCCCGGCTTCCTCTCGGACGGCAACGGCCCGACCCACCAGGCGCTCGAGGACGTGGCCCTGATGCGCGGCATCCCGCACATGCAGGTGGTCTGCCCGGCCGACGAGGAGGAGCTGATCGCGGCGCTGCCGGCGATTCTCGACAGCCGCGCGCCCACCTACGTGCGCTACAACGCCATGCCGCCGGCGGTGACCCATACCGCGCCGTTCGAGATCGGCTGCGCGGAGCTGGTGGCCCCGGGCGCCGAGGGCGGGGTGACGTTGCTCACCTATGGCTTCCTGCTGCGCGAGGTGATGGCCGCCCGCCAGGTGCTCGAGGAATGCGGCGTGCCGGCGGCAGTGCTCAACATGCGCACCCTGAAGCCGATCGACGAGGCGGCGGTGCTGCGGGCGGCGCACCGCTCCCGCCTGCTGGTGGCGGTCGAGGACCACTTCCAGACCGGCGGTCTCTACTCGATCGTGGCCGAGGTGATGGTGCGCCACGGCGTGCTCTGCCGCCTGCAGTCGATCTCGCTCGGCGAGCGCTGGTTCAAGCCCGCGCTGCTCGCCGACGTGCTGGCGCACGAGGGCTTCACCGGGCCGGCGATCGCCGGCAAAGTGCTGGCCGAGGTCGGCGAGCTGGGCGCGCTGTCGATTCTGGACGAGACGTTGGTCGACAACCCGGGTGGGCACTCCCATCCGGCCGGGAGGTGAAGACGATGCCCAAGGCGGTCCGCGACGACGAGTCTTTCCCTGACATCTCCAGCTCGGACGCATGGTACGCCCGCGCCCTGGGGCTGATCCCGGCCGGCACCCAGACCCTGGCCAAGGGGCCCGGCCAGTACGTGCGCGGCGTCGCCCCGAAGTACCTGGCGCGCGGCAAGGGCTGCCACGTCTGGGACGTCGACGGCAACGAGTACATCGACTTCCAGATGGGCATCGGGCCGCTGTCGCTCGGCTACGCCCACGAGCCGGTCGACGCCGCGATCCGGGCGCAGCTCGCGGACGGCATCACCTTCTCGCTGATGCACCCGCTGGAGGTCGAGGTCGCCGAGCTGGTGCGCGAGCTGGTGCCGGGGGCCGAGTCGGTGCGTTACAGCAAGACCGGCTGCGACGCGACCACCGCGGCGGTGCGCGTGGCGCGCGCCTGGACCGGCCGCGATCGCGTGCTGTGCTGCGGCTACCACGGCTGGCACGACTGGTACATCGGCGTCACCGACCGCAACGCCGGCATCCCGCGGCAGGTGGCGGAGCTGACCGCCACCTTCGGCTACAACGACCTGGCGTCGGTGGTGGACGCGATCGACGACCAGACCGCCTGCGTGATCCTCGAGCCGGTGACCTTCGAGGAGCCGCGCGACGGCTTCTTGACCGAGCTGCGGCGGATCTGCGACCAGGTCGGGGCGCTGCTGATCTTCGACGAGATGTGGACCGGCTTCCGGCTGGCGCTGGGCGGCGCCCAGGAGCGCTTCGCGGTGCGCGCCGACCTCGCCTGCTTCTCGAAGGCGATCGCCAACGGCATGCCGCTCTCGGTGGTGACCGGGCGCCGCGACGTCATGGCGCTGTTCGACAAGCAGGTGTTCTTCTTCACCACCTTCGGCGGCGAGGCGCTGTCGCTGGCCGCCGCCAAGGCGACCATCGGCGAGCTGCGCGCCCATCGCGTCCCGGAGCAGCTCGAGCGCCAGGGCGACAAGCTGAAGGCCGGCTACAACGCCCTGGCCGCCGAGCTCGGGCTCGACTACACCCGCTGCGTCGGCTACGGCTGCCGCTCGCTGGTTGTCTTCGACGCGAAGGCGGGCGACCCGCTGGAGATGAAGTCGCTGGCGCAGCAGGAGCTGATCCGCCGCGGCGTGCTGTGGGGCGGCTTCCACAACCTGTCGTTCTCGCACGCCGACGCCGACGTCGAGCACACGCTCGGCGCCTGGCGCGAGACGCTCGCGGTGCTGCGCGACGCGGTCGCCGCGCGCGACGTGCGTGGCCGGCTGCGCGGCGAGCCGGTCGAGCCGGTCTTCCG
>DATDGZ010000384.1:0-5735 GCA_036521795.1 Thermoanaerobaculia bacterium
GGCCGGGTCCAGGCTGTGGATCTCGAAGGTGGCGCCGGCGAAGACCGAGAACGCGAGGCGGCCGCTGCGCGCCGCCACGGCGAGGGCCGGCGACAGGCGGGTGACGCCGCTCACGCCGGTGGCCGCCCGGGTCACCTGGAAGAGCCTGCCGCCGTCGAGCTCCAGCCGGTAGACGTCGCTCACCCCGCCGCGATCGGAGACGAAGAAGAGCTGGCCGGCGTCGGGGCCGAACTGCGCCCCGACCTGGTCCGCGCCTCCCGGCTCCAACGGCATCGCCGGGCGCGGCGGTCCGCCGGCCGCGACGTCGAGCAGCCAGATGCGCATCGGGACGCGGCCGCGGTCCGCGGGAGCCGCGCCGCCATGATCTGCCGGGACGCGGCCCGAATCCGCAGCAGCCGCGCCGCCGCGGTCCGACGTGAAGGCCAGGGTGCGGCCGTCCGGCGACCAGGCCGGCTGCAGGTCGGAGTGGCCGGCGCTCGTCAGCCGGCGCACCTGGCCGCCCTCCAGGTCGAGCAGATAAAGGCTGGAGCTGCCCACGTTGGTGCCGGTGAGGGCAATGCGGCGCCCGTCCGGCGACCAGGCGGGATCGGCGAGGGCGCCCACGCCCGGCACGGCGATCCGGCGCTCGAGCCGGCCCGTGGCGGCGGCGATCAAGGCGATCTCGCTGCCGGCGGGGCCGAACGCGACCGTCGCGAACCTGGAGCCGTCGGGCGACCACGAGCCGGCGGAGTCGACCAGCCGGAGGGCCGCGAGGCGCGGCTCCGCGCCGGTCTCGAGCAGGTGCGACCGCACCTCGCCGGTGCGGGCGTCCGCCAGGTAGAGGTCGAAGCTGGCCAGGTCGCGCGTCGACAGGAAGGCGACCTGGCTGCCGTCGGGGCTGAGCGACGGCGCCACGTTCTCGTCATGGACCGAGCCGCAGCGCGGGATCAGCCTCTCGCCGGTCTCGCCGAGGTCGGAACGGTGCCGGCCGCGGCCGGCCGGATCGCGGCGTGCCGCGAGGAAGCCGCCATAAGCAGTGCCGATCGCCGCTCGCCACTGGCGCGTCAGCGCGAGCGGCGCGAGGCCGAGGACCTGGCGGATCGCCGCGCCGGCGCCGACCTGCGTCGCCCGCACGTACAGGCGCACGGCCGCCGCGTCGCCCCAGCGCCCGCCGACGTACGCCCAGAAGGCGTGCCCCCAGCGATAGCCGAGGTACCGCGGGTGGCGCGACAGCATGCCGAGATCGGGCAGGTCGCCGCGCAGCAGGGCGTCGCGCAGCCACATGGCGGTCATGGCCGACTCGCGCCCCACCGACAGGTACTCGGCCAGGCCTTCGCTCATCCATTGCGGCACGGAGGGCCGGCCGGCAAGGACCGCGAGCGGCTGCCGGCGGCGCTGGCGGCGCAGCAGCTCGAGCTCGAAGACGTGCACCAGCTGGTGTGCGAGCAGGTGCTCGTTCTCCTGCGCGTCGCCGGTCAGCGGCAGCACGACGCGGCCATGAACCGGTTCGAGCATGAAGCCGACTCCCTGGCCGAGCGGCTCGGGAGTGGGGGCCGTCTGCCGGAAGTCGTCCTGGTTCGCGTAGACGATGAGCGAAGTCCGCCGGCGCGGCGCCACGCCGATCAGGGCGGAGAGGCGGGCGTACCACAGCTCGGCGATCCGGGCCTGCTCGCGGACCGCGCTCTCCTCCTCCGGGTAGTAGTCGAGATCGAAGTGCGCCGTGCGCAGCACCTGCCAGTGGAAACGGGGCCACGACACCTCGTTGCGGCCGAAGTACTGGCCGCGGGCCGGAGCGGCGACGACGACCAGCGCCGCGGCGGCGAGGGCGGCCGCGGCGGCATGGGAACCGCGGCGGGAACGGACGCGGGGACGGTGGCAGGCCGGGGCCGCGATAGACTGTCGCGGGGCGAGGCGCTGGGGCGAGCGACGGCTGGGGAGCTCGAGCAGATGCCCTCCTGCGTTCGGCGCCGCGAATCCAACGGACTCGGAGCCTGCCCGGCGCTCATTCAAAACGTCTGCCAGCGTCGATGGCAGCTTCCTTGCCGCCCCCACCGAGAGGGGCGCCGCCAGGGCGTGCGCGGCCGATGCCGGGTGGGTGGGTAGTTTAGCTCCCCGGCACGGCAGTCGCGGCCCGACCCCAGGGAGGGCTTGCCCATGAGAGGCTCATTCCGCTTCCTCCGCGTCGCCGGGATCGACCTGCGGGTCCACTACACGTTCCCGCTGGTGCTGCTCTACGGCGCGGTGCTGTGGGGCGAAGGCCACGGTGCTCGCGGCGCCCTGTTCGGCTGCCTGCTGATGCTGGCTCTCTTCGCCTGCGTGGTGCTGCACGAGCTCGGCCACAGCGTGGTGGCGCGCCGCCTGGGGATCCCGGTGCGCGAGATCGTGCTGCTGCCGATCGGCGGCATGGCGCTGATGGTGCGCACCCCCCGCCGGCCGCTGCACGAGCTGCTGATCGCCGCGGCCGGACCGCTGGTGAGCGCGCTGCTGGCGGTGGGGTTCTTCGTCCTGTTCGCGGCGTCGTACCCGGGGCCGGTGCTCGACGCCTTCCAGCTCGTCGACCCGCGCCAGGGGCAGCCTTCGTCCCTGACGCTGCTCGCCTGGCTGTCCACCTCGAACCTCGGGCTGCTGCTGTTCAACTTGCTCCCGGCGTTTCCGATGGACGGCGGCCGGATGCTGCGCGCCATCCTCGCCAGCTTCCTCGGTTTCCAACGCGCCACCCGCATCGCCGCGGCGCTCGGCCAGGTACTGGCGATGCTGCTCGGCGCCTTCGCGGTGTGGAACGGCCTCGTCCTGCTGGCGGTGGTCGCCGTGTTCATCTTCATCGCCGCCGCCCAGCAGCGCGCCGCCGAAGAGGCCCGCGGCGTCCTCTCCAACCTGCGGCTCGGCGACGCCTACAACAAGTACGCGCTGGTGCTGTCGCCCGGCGATCGGGTGAGCAAGGTCGTCGACTACCTGCTGACCAGCTACCAGCCCGACTTCGCGGTGCTGCACGGCGGCGAGCTGCTCGGCGTGCTGACGCGCAACGTCGTGCTGCGCGCCCTGGCCGACGATCCCACCGACGCCTACGTCGCCGGGCTGATGGATCGCCACTACCTGCGCCTGGAAGCCCGCCAGTCGCTGGCCGAAGCGCAGGAGCTGATGGCCGAGCAGAGCCGCACCGTGGCCGCGGTCTTCGCCGGCGACCGCTACCTCGGCCTGATCAACCTCGACGACCTGCGCGAGGCCCTGCAGATCGCCGCCTTCCTCAAGCTCCACGAAGAACGCTACGGCGGCGGCACCCGCCTCGACGCGACCCCCGCGGCCTGAGACGGCCCGCGGGGCTACACGACTCCGCCTCGGCCGCTCGTGGCGGGATCTTCTTGACCCCGACTCCTTGGCGGGACATGCTTTCCACCGTCTTGGCTGATCTGACCTCGCCTCGCTTGCCTGCCCTGGGACCCGAGGCCCGCAGCCTCGACGAGGTGCTTGCGCATCGGGCCGCGCACGCTCCCGGCTCCTTGGCCTTCGCGGCGGACGGCGAGAGGCTGACCTACGGCGGGCTCCGCGCCGAGGTCGAAGCGCTCGCCGGCGCGGCGGCGAGGCATGGCGTTGGTCCCGGCGACCGGGTCGCCCTTCTCCTCCCCGCCGGCAAGTCGACCGGCACCGGAACCACGAAGCACTGCAAGTAGTCGAGCAGCAACTCGACCACCGTGATCGAGTCGAGACCCGCGCCGCCCGACCCCAGCCGCAATGTGGAAGGCCGATCCGGCGGGTGGACAGGTGTTCTCCGACCGCAGCATGAGCGGCCAAGGCGTGCTCTTCGAGTCCGGAGCCGATATCACGCCGCTCCGCAGGCAGCTCCAGAACCGGTTCCGCGGCCAGGGCCTGGTCCCAATCGAAGAGGTGTCGGATTACGTACTGGAAGAGACTGCTTACTCCGAGCTCGTACACCTCAAGCGCGCTACCCTCGCGCCGATGGAGCACGAGGGACTGGTCGAGGCATATCGGCCGCGGGACAAGCGCAGCCGTCGAGGCACCTTCCCGGACGGGACCAAGCTCAGGTTTCTGCAGTAGAGACAACCACCATCATGATCATCCCCTCTCTTCCCTACCGCCAGGGGTCGCCCTGGTGCCACTTCGAGTCGTCCTCGACTATCTTTGCGCGGGCCTCAAACCGGACTCCACAGGCTCAGCCGGAGGCGACACTACATTCGGCGAGGGTTTGACCTGCCGTCAGCGGCCGGCCGCCAGCGGGACGTGCAGCAGGCAGAGCAGCGTCAGGGCGGCGGCGAGGAGGACGTATTCGGCGAGCGCGACGTGGTCGGGCTGCTCCGGGGCGTCCCGGCGCAAGGCCTGCGCGGCGGCGGCGATCAGCAGCAGGAGCAGCAGCCCTTCGCGGCTCAGCGCCCAGAGGGCGGCCAGGGCAGCCACCGCGAGCAGGCGCTGCTGGCGCGACAGGGCGCGGAAGGCGCGGCCGCCGTCGAGCTGCCAGACGGGAAGCAGGTTGAAGAGGTTGACCCAGGCGCCGAAGCGGGCGACGGCGGCCCACAGCGGCCCCCAGCCGAGGACGAAGCCCAGGTAGGCAGCCGCGGCGGCGCCACAGCCCCAGAGGGGGCCCGCCAGGCCGATCCGCGCGTCCTCCCGCGGGTTGGCCGGATGCTGGCGCAGCCGGATCAGCGCTCCCAACCCGGGCACGAACATCGGCGCGGTGGCCTGGATGCCGAAGCGGCGCAGCGCCGCCACGTGCCCCATCTCGTGGACGTAGATCGACAGCACCAGCAGGACCGCGAACCGCCAGCCGAACACGGTCCAGTAGACGCCCACCGAGAGCAGCATCGAGAAGAGGGTGCTCGCCTTGGTGAGCCCCAGCAGCAGCAGTTTGGCCTTGGTCGCCAGGAAGGTCAGGCCGGTCGCCAGCGCGCCGCGCGCCCCCCAGACCCGCCGCCGCTCCGCATCGCCGGCGCCGGCGCCGGCGCCCGCACCGGCGGCGGCACCGGCCGGTAGCGCGGAAGTGCCCGCGGCCAGCGGCGGCGATGGGTCCGGCTGGAAGGGATTGGCGGCTCTCGCGCTCAGAGCCTCGACCTTGGCGCCGACCTGGGCGGCCTGCCGCGACCCGGGCGGCAGCAGGTCCAGGGCCCGCCGCCAGTTGGCGATCTCCTCGACAGGATCGCCGCGCCGGGCGGCGGCCTCCGCCGCCGCGGCGAGGCCTTTGAGGTAGGCGGCATGGACCAGGCGATGGCAGGCGGGGCAGGCGAGGAGCGCGTCCGCCACCTCCGTGCCGCAGGCGCAGGTCATCGGCGCCAGGCCTGGGGGGCGAGGGCGTGCGGGCCGGTGACCTGGAGCTGCGGCCGCCGATTCAGCTTCCACGCCTCGTAGAGCCCGATCGCGATGATGATCAGCCCGAGGATGCCGACGCCGCCCATGAAGGGCACGGCCACGGCGACCATCAAGAGCAGCCCGTAGCCTGCGCCAAGATTGGCCAGCCTGCGGAAGGGGGTGATCTGGCTCGCGCCGGCGCGAGCCGGCGCCGCCAGGCTACCGGCTGCCGCTGCCCGGCCCGGCCCCGGCGTCGCCGCCGGCGCTCCATGGGCTCCATCGCCGCCTGCCCCGCCGCTGGCCGTCGCGGTAGCCGCGGCCGTCGCGGTAGCCGCGGCCTGTTGCCGCTTCGCCACCTCGAGGATCACCGGCACGTAGGTCGACACGATGGCCAGGTAGGTAAGGAGCACCGCGAGCGCCTGGTACGGCCAGCCGCCCCGGCCGCCGCAGCCCCAGTGGAC
>DATDGZ010000385.1:0-1528 GCA_036521795.1 Thermoanaerobaculia bacterium
CACCTGAAGGCGCTCGACTCGCCCGCGTTTGTGAAAGAAAAGGCCGGCGTCACCGCCGAGCTCGGGCAGGTGCCGCGCGACCGCATCAACCCCAACGGGGGGAGCGTGGCGCTGGGCCACCCGTTCGGCGCCACCGGCGCGCGCGTCGTCATGCAGCTGCTCTACGAGCTGCGGCGGCGCGGCCAGAACCTCGGCCTGCTCACCATCTGCGCCGCCGGCGGGGTCGGCTTCGCGATGGTCGTCGAGCGCGAGTAGCCCGGCGCGCAGGATACGGCGGGCCGCAAGCCCGGAAGTCGCACGGGCCATCGTTTTGCCCGATCCCAGGCATGAGCAGCGGCGGGGCCGAGCGCGCGCATGCGAGCGAGGTTCCCGACGCCCGCAAGCCGAAAGATGCTTCAGCCGGGCGGCGGCGGAGCTGGCTTCGGGGGCGGCGGCGGGGCGGCGGCCGGCGGGGTGGCGGCGGCCGGCGGCGCGGCGATGGAGGCGGGGGTGAAGCGCGCGTCGTCGAGCGGCGGGTTGATCTCGATCTTGCTGAACGTGATCTTCTGCTTCTGGGCGCTGCCCTTGATCGACGACTCGATCTGGAAGGCGTATTTCACGCCGCCGGCGTCGCGGTAGTCGCTGAAATCGGATTCGAACACGACCACCTTGCCATTGATCAGCCGGCTGCCTTCCCAATGAATGGGAAGGTAGGAGACGGCGTCGACGCCATAGTCGAAGACGTCGCCGCTGAGCAGCGTGACGCGGACCTTGTAGGCGTCATGGCCGCCCATCGTCTCCTTGCCGAGCAGCTCGGCCTTGCCCTTGGTCGAGGTGTCGACGAGGGCGTTGTCGAAATCCGCTTCATTGGTGATGTTGTGCAGGTCGTCGCCGGCCAGCGGCTCGGGGGCCGCCCCCTGCGGCTGCTTCTGCCAGCCGTGAACGCCGTCGAAGGTGCGGACCAGCTGTGCGCCCTGCAGCTCGATCTCCATGCGGAAGCGGTTCGGGCGCTGGTGTTCGACGACGAACGGCCACTCGTTGCCGGCCCCGAGCGCCAGCATGCCGACCTCGCGGCGGGTCTTGACGGCATGCACCTTCTGGGCGCCGCCGCGCGCCGCGAGCGATCGCGCGAGCACCTCCGCGAGAGTCGGCGCCGCCGGCGTCGCCGGGGGCTTCGGCGCCGCCGGCAGGGCAGGGGGAAGCAGCGCCGCCACGGCCGCGAGCAGCCAGCAGGCCGCGACGATCACATTTCTCGAGCACCAGGCGTGCGGGACATCCGGCGGACGTCGCAGTCCGATCCTACGAGCTGCAACGGGCGCGCGAGGCGCGCGGACGTCATGCCCTGATCTTTCCATGGTAACTCCTATCTCCTGCAATCGAGAGGGCAGAGCGCCTGCCAGATCTACTGATGCTGGTTCAGCGCGCCGTGACCACGATGGCCGCGAGGCCGATGGCCGCGAGCTCGCTGCGCAGCGTCTCGGCCTGCTCGCGGTCGTCGAAGCGTCCGACCTGCACGCGGCTCCAGGTACCGTCGGAGAGGACGGCGGTC
>DATDGZ010000386.1:0-1675 GCA_036521795.1 Thermoanaerobaculia bacterium
AAGAAATCAGCGTGGTCACCGGCCCTCACCTCCTGGCAGGCGGACGGTCAGGTGCACTCGCACGCCCGGGTCGCGCCGGTTCGCGAGCCGGCCGGATGCTGTCAGCACCTCGGCCCCCGCCGCGGCCAGCGCCAGCAGGCCGCGGGCCTGCCGATCGCCGGCGCTCGCCAGCCCCTCCCAGGCGGCCGGCGGCGGCGCCGGCTGGCGCCCCACCAGCACCAGGCGCGCCCGCACCGCGGCGGCGAGCTCCGCGGCCAGCGCCAGCCCGACCCCGCCCAGCCCGCCGGTGAGCAGGTAGACCCCTCCCTGCCGCAGCAGCGAGCGGCCGCCTGGGAAGGCCAGCCGCACCGGCTCGAAGGTCTGCACCCAGCGCTGCCGGCCGCGGTAGGCGACCACCGGCTCGCCGTCACCGGCGGCGAGCTCGTCGATCAGCAGGCGGGCCGGCTCGTCGCCGCCGCGGTCGCCGGCGAGGTCGATGTCGATGCTGCGGCAGGCGAGATGCGTCAGCTCCTGCGGCATCACCCGGCACGGGCCGAGCAGCGTCGCCTTGCCGGGCGCCCAGAGGTCGTCCTCGCCCACCGCCTGCATGCCGTCGGCGACGACGCCCAGCCGCACCGGCCGGGCGGGGCGCTCGGCGAGCGCCTGGGCGAGAGCGAGGAGGCTGTAGAAGCCCAGCCGCTGCTCCTCCTCCTCGCCTGGCAGCCCCGCGGCGGCGGCGCCGCCGGTGACGCTCCACAGATGGGCGATCGTCGCCGGGCCGCGGCCCTCCTCGTCGAGGCGGCGGAGCAGCTCGCCATAGTCCTCGGGGCGCGCCGGATCGAGCCGGTAGGCGCCGCTGCCGAGGCTCTCGAAGCGCTCTCCCGGCGCGACCGTCGCCACCTCGTGCCCGCCGGCGGCGAGCAGGGCCGCCATGCGCGCGGCCAGGCCGCAGCGGTCGGCGAAGAGCAGCCAGGGGCGCCCGCGGCCGGCGCCCGCATCGCTCGCGCCGCTCGCGCCGGTGCCGCCCGGGTGGACCAGCGCCGGCGCGGCCGAGCGCCGCCAGGAGGGGACGGAGAACCACTCGGCGGGGTCGGCCCGCCGCCGCGCCGCCGTCAGCGCCGTCGCCGCGTCGCCGGCGATGCCGCCGCCGGCCACCCCGCTTGCCTTCCCGCGCTCGATCCAATACCGCTGGCGCTCGAACGGGTAGGTCGGCAGCGGCACCCGCCGCCGGCGCCCGGCGGGGTCGCCGGGGCCACCGTGGCCGTGGTGGCCGCGGTGGAGCCCCTCCCAGTCCACTTCCCCGCCCACCACCCACAACTTGCCCACCGTCTCGAGCAGGCAGGCGAGATCGGAGAGCGCCTCGCCGGGGTGGCGCATGGTGGGCAGCGCCAGGCAGCCGGCGGCCTCGGGGACGTGGCGGGCCAGCGTGGCGAGGGTCCGTCCCGGCCCCACCTCCAGCAGCACGGCGTCCGGGTGGGTGCGCGCCAGCTCGGCGACGCCTGCTCCGAAGCGCACCGTGCGGCGCAGGTGCTGCGCCCAGTAGCCGGGGTCGGTCGCCGCCGCCTCGACGATGAGAGCGAGCGGAAAAGGGCCGGGCCCTTCCGGGTACCAGACGCGCGCGTTTAGCGGGAGTTTGTCGACATCGAAACCCCAATATTTTTTGCGCGACCAACGCTTCCATCCATCGAAATCCTTA
>DATDGZ010000387.1:0-4157 GCA_036521795.1 Thermoanaerobaculia bacterium
CATGGTGGGAGAGATCGTCGACGCGGCGGCAAGGAGATGGGGTCTATGGAGCTGAAGGCCCGTGCCCACCGGGTGGGGTGGTCTCGCCCGGGTAAGGTCGCGCGCGTCATCGTGGCCCACAACCCGGTGGGCGCGGCGGACGACCCTTCGACCTCGGACGTCCTGGCGCAGGTCGAGCTGGTGGCGGGGGCGCTGGCCGAGCTCGGGATCGCAGCGACGCGGCTCGGCGTCGCCGACTGGCGGATCTGGGAAGACCTCCAGCGCCTCGCGACGCAGGGGCCAGGCGGCCCCGGCACCCGCGGCCCCGGCACCCGCGGTCCCGGCACCCGCGGGACCGCCGGACCGGCGGCGCTCGCTCCGGGAACCGTGGTGTTCAACCTGGTCGAGGCGCCGCCCGGCATGCCCGGCGTCCACCCGGCGACCGCCGCGGCGCTCGAGCTGCTTGGCCTCCCTTTCTCCGGATCGAGCGCGGCGGCCCTCTGGCTGTCCACCGACAAGCTGGCGGCGCGGGCGCTGCTCGCCGCCGAGGGCCTGCCGGTCCCTCCCGGCGGGCGGTTGGATCACCTCGGCGATCCCGGCCCCGGCGGCGCGGAGGTGCTCGACCGCGTGCCACCGCCGTGGATCCTGAAGCCGGCGTACGAGGACGCCTCGCTCGGCCTGGACGGCGACGCGGTGTGCGCGACGCGCGAGGCGGCCCTGGCGCGCGCGGCCGAGCTGCTGCGCCGCTTCCCGGGCCAGCCGCTGGTCGTCGAGCGCTACCTCCCCGGCAGGGAGCTGAACGTCTCGCTGCTGGCGGCGCCGCCACGCGATCAGCGCGATCAGCGCCTTAGGCGCCATCCGCCGATGGTCCTGCCGGTGGCGGAGATCGAGTTCGAGGACTTCCCGCCCGGCATGCCGCGGATCGTCGGCTACGAGGCCAAGTGGCAGCCGGAGTCCTTCGCCTACACCCACACCGTGCGGCGCTTCCCGCGCGAGGCCGCCTCCGCGCCGCTGCTCGCCGAGGCGCGCCGTCTCGCCCTCGCCGCCTGGCGCGCCTGCGGTCTCTCCGGCTACGGCCGCGTCGACCTGCGCCTCGACGAGCGCGGCGTTCCCCACGTGCTGGAGGTCAACGCCAATCCCTGCCTGGCCGCGGATGCCGGCTTCATGGCGGCCGCCGCGGAGGCCGGCCTGACCGCGGCCGAGGTGATCTCGCGCATCCTGGCGGACGCCGTCGCGCGGCATGGCGGCGATCGCCGGGAGCGCGTTGATTGCCGTCCGCGCGCCGATCGCGCCGATCGCGCCGATCCCGCCGACCGCGTCGATCGCCGGGAGCGCCGGCAGGCCGCTCCTGCCCCCTCCCTCCCCCGCGCCGGGGGAGTTTCGCTCTAGAGCGGACTTGCTGACCGCCACCCGAGCCGTCGCCCTTCCCGCGCGGGTGCCCGAGATGCCAGAATCACCGCCGTGCCCAGGGACCCGCTGCCGGCGCTGCGCAAGCTGTGCCTCGCCTTGCCGGAGACCACCGAACGGCTCAGCCACGGTGAGCCGACCTGGTTCGTGCGCGGCAAGAAGACCTTCGTGATGTACGCCAACCACCACCACGACGACCGCCTGTCGTTCTGGTGCGCCGCGCCCGAAGGAGCGCAGGAGATCCTCGTCGGTTCGCACCCGGACCGCTTCTTCGTGCCGCCCTACGTGGGGCACCGCGGCTGGCTCGGCGTCTACCTGGACGTGCCGCCCGACTGGAACGAGATCACCGACCTGGTCGCCGATGCCTACCGCGTGGTCGCCCCCCGGCGGCTGGTGGCCGAGCTGGATGCCCGCGAGGCGGGCGCATGAGGATCGCGATCCTCGGGGCGGGCGGAGTCGGCGGCTACTATGGCGGGCTGCTCGCCCGCGCCGGCCATCCGGTCGCGATGCTGGCCCGCGGCGCCCACCTCGAGGCGCTCCGGCAGCGCGGCATCGAGGTCCGCATGCCCGGCGAGACGTTCACCGCGCCGGTGGCGGCAACCGACGATCCGCGGCAGCTGGGAGAGATCGAGCTCGCGATCCTCGCGGTCAAGAGCTATTCGCTGGCGGAGATCGCGCCGGCGGTCCGGCAGGTGGCGGCGGCGGGCGCGATCATCCTGCCGCTGCTGAACGGCGTCGAGGTGAACGACCGGCTGGCGGCGGCGGGTGTGCCCCTTGCCCAGCAGCTCGGCGGCCTGAGCCGGATCAGCGCCGCCCGCCTCGGCCCGGGCGTCGTCGAGCGCCGCAGCCCCTTCCAGCAGGTCGTGGTGGGCGAGCTGGCCGGCGGCATCTCCGAGCGCGCCGAGCGCATCGCCGGGTTGCTGCGCGACGCCGGCGTGGAAGGCGCCCGGGCCTCGGCCGACGTCGTCGCCGACCTCTGGCGGAAGTTCGCCTTCATCGCCACCATGGCCGCCGCCTGCGGCCTGGCCCGCTCGGCGGTGGGACCGCTGCGGAGGACGCCGCTGGGGCACCTCCTGATCGAGCGGTCGGTCGGCGAGGTGGTCGCCCTGGCGCGGGCCCGCGGCGTCGCGGTGGACGCCGACGAGGAGGAGAAGGTCGTCAAGATCATCGACTCGGTACCCGAGACGATGAAGCCGAGCTTCCTCCACGACCTCGAGTCGGGCGGCCCGACGGAGCTCGACGATCTCAGCGGCGCGGTCGTCCGTCTTGGCCGGCTGGCTGGGCTCGAGACGAAGGTGCACGACACCGCGGCGGCGGCACTGGCAGCGCTCGCGGCGCCAGCAGCGCCGGCGGCGCCAGCGACACCCGCGGTCCGGACCGGATAGACTCGCCGAGCGGTCGGCCGCCGGCGCCACCGGCGTGTCTTCCGTTCCGCGGTACGAACGCCCTGTCGTCGTCAGATACGGAGGTCAAGGCACGATGAACCTTTTCGGCCCCTTCCGCACGCTCACCCCGACGCAGCGCCGCACCTTCGTCGCCTGCTTCCTCGGCTGGTCGCTCGACGCCTTCGACTTCTTCATCATGGTCTGGTGTCTGCCCGCGATCGCCACGGAATTCCAGGTCAAGATCCCAGCCGTCGCCGAAGGTCTCTTCCTGACGCTCGCCTTTCGTCCGGTGGGGGCTTTCCTCTTCGGGCGCATGGCCGACAAGTTCGGGCGCCGGCCCACCCTGATGCTCAACATCATCTCGTACTCGGTCTTCGAGCTCGCCTCCGCGTTCGCGCCGTCGTTGACCGTGCTGCTCGTCTTGCGCGCGCTCTTCGGGATCGCGATGGGCGGCGAATGGGGCGTCGGAGCGGCGCTGGCGTTCGAGACCCTGCCGGCCAAGGGGCGCGGCTTCTTCTCGGGCCTGTTGCAGGAAGGCTACGTGGTCGGCAACCTGATCGCGGCCGCGACGTACGCCCTGCTCTTCTCCCACATCGGCTGGCGCGGGATGTTCATCGTCGGCGCGTTGCCGGCCTTCCTGGTGCTCTACATCCGCTCACAGGTGGACGAGTCCCCCGCCTTCCTGCAGGGCCAGGCGGTCAAGCGGGAGAAGGGCCATCTCGCCGTCGACGTCCGGACCTACCTCGGCAGCTTCCTCTTCCTCATCGTGCTGATGTTCGCCTTCAACACCTTCAGCCACGGCACCCAGGATCTGTATCCGACGTTCCTCGAGAAGAACTTCAACCTGCCGGCCTCGACCCGCGGCATGATCGGGATCATCGGCAGCGTCGGCGCGCTCCTGGGCGGCATCCTCTTCGGCGCCTGGTCGGAGCGCATCGGCCGGCGCCGGGCCATCGTCATTGCCGCGCTCCTCGCCCTGCCGATGATCCCGCTCTGGGCCTACTCGCACTCCGTGCCGATGCTCGCGCTGGGCGGCTTCCTCATGCAGTTCATGGTGCAGGGCGCGTGGGGCATCATCCCGGCACACTTGAACGAGCTGTCGCCGCCCTCGGTGCGCGGCACCTTCCCGGGCGTCACCTATCAGCTGGGCAACCTGCTCGCTTCGAAGAGCTCCGTCATCCAGGCCCGGATCGCCGAGCAGCGGTACGGCGGCAGCTACCCGCCGGTGCTGGCCGGGACGGTGGTGATCGTGGCGACCCTGGTCGCGGTGGTGACGCTGCTCGGCAGGGAAGCCAAGGGAGTCGACCTCTCGGGTACCAGCCATCCGACCGGCCCTCCGCTCCCCGCCGGCGGGCCCGGCGGCGGGATCGTGCCCCAGATCCCCGA
>DATDGZ010000388.1:0-2370 GCA_036521795.1 Thermoanaerobaculia bacterium
GCACGATAGCCTACGCCGCTCGCACGCCGGGAGCATTTTGCCCTTTGACCTTCTCTCTCTTCTCACGCATAATGGCTAGTATGGCAAATGTGCTTAGTACCCCGAAGCGAGTCCAGATCGTCGCGGCCCTGATCGAGGGCATGAGCGTCCGGGCGACCGCCCGCATGGTGGACGTGTCCAAGGACACCGTTGCGAAGCTCAACCTTGAGCTTGGCGAGGCGTGCATCCGGTTCATGGACGAGACCCTCCGGGATCTCCCCTGCCGGCGCCTCCAGGTCGATGATGCGTGGGCCTTCTGTTTCGCAAAAGCTAAGAATGTGCACCCTGAGAAGCAGGGCGTCTTCGGCTACGGCGACATCTGGGCCTTCACCGCGGTGGACGCGGAGACGAAGCTGATCCCGACGTTCCTGATCGGCTCGCGGGACGCCGGGTGCGCGACCGAGTTCATGCAGGACCTGGCGAGCCGCCTGGTCAACAGGGTGCAGCTCACGACGGATGGTCACAAAATGTACTTAAGCGCTGTCGATGAAGCCTTCGGCGGCGGGATCGACTTCGCGCAGCTGGTCAAGATGTACGGCAAGGCGCCGGAGGGTCCAGAGGTCCGCTACAGCCCGGCGGAGTGCATCGGGTGCGAGCGGATCGGCATCACGGGCCAGCCCGACCCGAAGCACGTCTCGACCAGCTACGTCGAGCGCCACAACCTGACCCTGCGGATGGGCATCCGGCGGTACACGCGGCTGACCAACGCCCACAGCAAGAAGCTCCGGAACCACACCGCCGCCCTGGGGCTCTTCCTGTGCTACTACAACTTCTGTCGCATCCACCAGTCCATCCGCTGCACGCCCGCCATGGCGGCCGGGGTGTCCAAGCGGGTGTGGTCCATCGGGGACCTGGTGGCGCTGCTGCCGGCGCCGATCGCGGCGAAGCGGGGGCCGTACAAGAAGCAGGCGGCGGGGGCGAATTCAAACTAGGACACTACCCACGCCGCGGCCGCCGCGCGGCGCCGGAACAGTCGAGGATGCCCGTTCCCGAACCCATCGCCGCCGACGCCGACCGCATCGCCGACGCCGTCGCCATCGACGTGGTGATCCCGGCGCTCGACGAGGAGCGGTCGCTGCCGCTCGTGCTCGCCGGCCTGCCGCGGCCGCCGGTGCGGCGGGTCGTGGTGGCGGACAACGGCTCGGCGGACGGCACCGCGCGGGTCGCGGTCGCCGGCGGCGCGGTGGTGGTCGCGGCGCCCCGGCGCGGCTACGGCAGCGCCTGCCTGGCCGCGCTCGACTACCTGCGCCGCCACCAGCCTCCCGACGTCGTGGTGTTCGTGGACGCCGACTACTCCGATCACCCGGAGGAGCTGCCGCGGCTGACCGCCCCCATCCTGGCCGGCGACGCCGACCTGGTGATCGGCTCGCGCATCCTGGGGCGGCGCGAGGCCGGAGCGCTCCTGCCGCAGGCGCGCGCCGGCAACCTGGTGGCCTGCGCCCTGATCCGCCTCCTCTACGGCCACCGCTACACCGATCTCGGACCCTTCCGCGCGGTCCGCTGGCAGGCGCTCGAGCGCCTCGGCATGGCCGACCCCGACTTCGGCTGGACCGCCGAAATGCAGGTCAAGGCCCTGCGCCGCGGCCTGCGGGTGACCGAGGTGCCGGTCTCGTACCGCCGCCGCGTCGGCGTCTCGAAGATCACCGGCACCGTCGCCGGCACGCTGCGGGCGGGCTATAAGATCCTCTGGACGGTGCTGCGCCACTCCATGCGGGGCGGGGGGTCCTAATGCCCCGTCTCAGAGACGGGACACTAGAGCACATGACCGAGCCAGTCCGTTGCACGACCGAGATCGAGGTCCGCTATGCCGAGACCGACCAGATGGCGGTCGTCCATCACGCCAACTACGTGATCTGGTTCGAGCTCGCCCGCACCCACCTGTGCGCCATGTCGGGCTTCACCTATGCCGAGATCGAGAGCCTCGGCTACCTCCTGATGGTCTCCGCCGTCGAGCTGCGCTACCGCCAACCCGCCCGTTACGGCGAGACCGTGCAGGTGACCTGCTGGGGTGAGCGCCTGGCCAGCCGCGGCGTCAGCTTCGCCTACGAGGTGCGCCGGGGCGACGCGCTGCTCGCCACCGGCCGCACCGAGCACATCTGGATCGCCGCCGACAGTGGGAAGCCCTGCCGCACGCCCGAGCAGCTCCGCGCTCCGTTCGAGCGCCTGGCCGGCCGCGCCGCGGCCACGGAGGAGGCAGCCGGAGCCTGAGCCCGCCGGCCGGGCCCGCCGGGCGGCCCCGGCGGCCGGCCCGCCGGAGGCGGCCAGGCGGGGGCTGGGCGCGGCGACAGCAAGGCAATTCGCCGTGCACCGAAGTCCAAGGCGGCGTTCAGG
>DATDGZ010000389.1:0-12517 GCA_036521795.1 Thermoanaerobaculia bacterium
CACACCATGCTGATCACGACGATCGCCTCCGCCGCCGCGAATTCGAGGCTGGGCACGAAGTGGCGGCGGTACTCGCTCAACACCGCGGCGGCGTCCTGCTCCGGCGCATGATGGAGGGAAAAGCAAAAGCCGGTGCCGTGACGCGCCGCCCAGAGAGCGCTCCTGGCGCTGGTGCCGAGAACCCACATCGGCGGCCCGGTGTCCAAGAGCTTCTGGCCGGCGAGCGGGTGCCCCGGGTCCAGCCGGCCGGTAAGCAGGCCATGGAGCTCGGCAAGCTTCTCGTCGTAAGGCCGCGGCTCGTCCGTCCGGCCGTCGAGCAGCGCCTGGCGAAACGCCGGCGCCAGCCTGAGGCCCCGCGTCACCCCGAGATCGAAGCGCCCCGGCAACATGTACTCGATCAGCCGCGCATCCTCCGCGATGCGCAGCGGGCTGTGATACTCGAGGCAGACGCCGCCGCTGCCGATCCGGATGCCGCCGCTCGTCGCCGCCAGCAGCGCGCCGAGCAGCAGCGGGTTGGTGCACTGGTGATCGCTGTGATGCTCGCCAAGCCAGAAGCGGCTGTACCCGAGGTCGTCGGCCGCGGTCATGAAGTCGACCACGGCCCCGACGTGGCCGAAGTGCAAGATCGATAGCCGCATTTGCGGATCCTTCCTCGGCGCGGCGCGCCTCGCGGTCCACAGGACCATCCAGGGGGCACCAGGCCGGCGCCAGGCTCCAACGACGTAGGTTCCTCGAGCCAACTTCGAGGTTCAACGACATAGCACCTTTGAACTCTACGCATCATTGAGAGGACATACGAAATGCCCGAGTCGCGGCGCGTAATCCCGCGACCAGGCGGCGCGCGCTGCCTGTCGAGAAAGGAGAGCCTATCCATGAAGAAGGAACTGGTCCCACGCAAGAAGAAGATCGAGCTCAACCGCGAGACACTCCGCCAGCTCGGGGAGAACGAGTACGTGAAGGCGGCCGGCGGCAGCAGCCCGTCGTTCTCGCATCTCCCTCACTGTCCTCTCTGCTGTCCGTAATGATGCCCGCGCTCCGTCCCTTCCCTTGCGGAGCCGGGCGGGGCGGGCCCGTCTGAGCCGGAGCACCGGCCTCGGACACCCAAGCTGACCTCGCCGGCGACTCGGGCTGGGCTCTCGGCCGTGAGGCGGGAGCCCGCTGTCGGGACTGGCGCAGGGAGTCAGGATGACGGCAGACTCGATCACCGGCCAGGCCCGCTGGCAGCCGCTGCTCAGCGGCGAGGCCGCCGCCATGGCCCTGGCAGTGGTCGGAGAGATCGCAGCCGAGCTGCGCGCGGCCAGACCGGCGCCGCCCGAGGGCCTGGATGCGGCGGAGGCGGCGCTCTGGCAGGCGGCGCTTGCCACGGGCGACGCCGGGCGGGCCCTGCTCTTCGCCTACCTCGATCTTCACCTGAACGCGACTGCCGGCAGCACCGGGGGCGAGGGCAGGGGCGACAACGGCGGGCCGCCGGGCGCGGGCCCGACGAACCAGCCGGGCTGCGATCACGCCGCCACCGCCATCGACCTGCTCGACCGGGCAGTGGACAGTCTCGCGGTTGCGCCGCCGCACCGAGGGCTCTTTGCCGGCCTGCCGGGGATCACCTGGGTCTCCGAGCACCTACGCGGCCGCGTCTTCCATCAGGACGCGGCGGACGGTGACGCGGCGGACGCAGCCGTCCTGGCCTGGCTCGGGCGCTCGCACTGGGCTGGCGATCACGACCTGGTCGGCGGCCTTGCCGGCCTCGGCGTCTACGCTCTCGAGCGGCTGCCCCGGCCAGGAGCGGCGCGTGCCCTGGACCTCGTCGTCGAGCGCCTTGCGGGGGCGGCGCAGCGGACCGCCGGAGGCGCTGCCTGGCTGACTGCCGCGGAGCGCCTGCCGGAGGCATTGCGCCAGGCGCGGCCGGACGATTGCCGTGACCTCGGTGCCGCCCACGGCGCCGCCGGGGTGGTGGCGTTCCTGGGCGCCGCCATCGCTGCCGGCCTGGCGGCCGATCGGGCCTTGCCGCTCCTCGAAGAGGCGATGCGGCAGCTGCTTTCGTACCGGCAGCCGGACAGCGAGCTCGCCCAGTTCCCGTCCTTCGTCGCTCCCGGCGTCGAGGTGCGCCGCAGCCGGCTCGCCTGGTGCTACGGCGACCTCGGCATCGCGGCCACCTTGGCGGTGGCCGCTGAGGGCGCGCGCCGGACCGACTGGCGTCGCACCGCGCACGAGATCGCCCGCGCCGCCGCCAGCCGGCCGCTCGCCGCCTCAGGCGTGATCGATGCGTCGCTGTGTCACGGCGCCGCCGGCGTCGCCCATCTCTTCAACCGTCTGTACCAGGAGAGCGGCGACCCGGAGCTTGGCGAGGCCGCGCGCCGCTGGTTCCACCAGGCCCTGGCATCTCGCCGGCCTGGCCGCGGCATCGGCGGCTTCCGCACCTGGGAAGCGCAGGCCGACGGCAGCGGGTCCTGGTACGACGATGCCGGCTTTCTGGCAGGTGCCGCGGGTACCGGCCTGGCGCTGCTCGGCGCGGTGTCGCCGGTCGAGCCGGCCTGGGACCGCGCCCTGCTGCTCTCCCTCCGCCCAGAAGGAGAGGCACAACGTCCGCGATAAGCCCTGGCCCGCGAACGCCGGCCGTCCGCGGAGGCCGGCCAAACGCTCGCCGCACGGCTCCCCTCGCAACGTCGACCTCGCCACCACCGGCGACGTGGTCGCTCACGGCCAGGCAGCGCCGGCTGGTCCGGGCAGCGCCGGGCCCAGAATCAGCCCATGGCCTCGGGGCGCCAGGCGCCGGCAGGGCCGTGCCAGATGATGCGGATCCACTCCCAGCGCTTTGCCGCCAGGTCGCCGTGGTACGCGACGAGAGCGCCGTACTGGTAGCGCGCGTGGGCGCTCCGTTCGCGTAGGTAGAGCCCGGGCTCTTCGTCGTAACCGGGCATGCCGTAGGGGACGAGCTCGCCGCGCATGGACCGCGGCAGGACGAGCTCCAGGCTCGCCTCCGCCGTCGCTTCGTCGAAGGTCTCGCCCAGGCGCGGATAGAGCACCCCTGAGTAGGCGTAGCTCCTGCCGCCGGCGTCGCCGGGAAGCGGCGACAGGTTGACGAAGAGATCGGCGCCGGGCAATGACAGCGTGCGCCGCGTGACGAAGCCTCGCCGCTCGCCGGCCGGGTGGAGCAAGCGGTAGTAATAGGCGAGATGCCAGGCGGCCTGCCGGCACACCTCGGCGCTGGCGCGGTCGCCGAGCTCGACGAGGATCGGCTCCATGCCGTCGATCCGCTCCTGGACCTCCGTCGCCGCCTGGACGGCGAGCATCTCGTGCCCCATGTCGAGCAGCTTGCGCACGTAGCTCGGCCGGCCGCCGAAGATCTCGTGGGCGAAGAAGTCGATGCCGTTGCTGCAGGGCAAGGTGTCCGGTTCGTCCTGCTTGCGCCGGGCGAGGATGGTGCAGAACCACTCGTCGATGTTGACGCCGGAGTGCCGCTCGAACTCCTCGAGGCCGCCGACGGGGTCGTACCAGTTGGAGAAGAACGGCCCGGCGATCCCGGGGCGCTCGAGCTCCCTGGCGGTTAGCATGGCGACCACCTCGGAGAGTGGCGGCGCGAGCTCGCCCTCGCCCTCCGCGTAGCGCCGCCCGAGCGCCCGCGCCGCGTAGGCGCGGACCATGTGGTCGGCATGATCGAGCAACCCGGTCAGCGACTCCCCGGCCGACTCCCACGGTGCGCGCCCAGCGAGGTACGCGATGCGGGCCGCGAGCGCCAGCGGCATGTCGTCCGCTAACGAGGCGATCCAGTGCTCGTAGATCTCCTGCGGCCCGAGGGCCACGAGCCCCTCGGTGTGCGCCAGGTCGTCGGTGCAATCCAGCAGCGAGACCGCGCCGCTTCGCACCAGCGGCTCCAGCGCCGGCAAGAGCTGGGCGGTCCGGCGCGCCCCCTGCCGGGCGCTGTCCTCCCGAGCCTGCTCGCTTCTCTTGGGTCCTCGCTCGAGCCACATGACGACGAACACGTCGTGGTACGCCCTGTGCCGGACGCTCGCCTCGCCGTGTCCGAGCAGGCGCAGGAGCAGGGCGAACAGACGGTCCCACTGCCTGCGCTGCCGCCCCCGATGCTCGTGAAGCGAGAAGCGCTCGAGACTCTCGAGCCCGGCCCACAGGCGCGCGCCGTCGCCGGCGTCCACGGCGCCTTCGAGCTCGCTCAGCCACGGTTCCCAGGATCTGGCGCTCATCTCGGGTTTCGCGGGAACTATTTCATACCCGCGCTTCGTGCCCGCTGCTCGATCTACCTGAGAGGGTCCCCGGGATCCTTTTCACTGTCCTTCCCTTGCGGCTTCTTGCAGCGCTCGAACCGCCTCCTTGGAGCGGCGAGGCTCGATCCCGCAGCGTGCCGCGACCACGAAAAAAGGCGCGGCGGTGGCGTAGCAGGTAGCCCACCGCACTCTATCGTTCCGAGGTCGGCGGTGAGCAGGGGACCTGCGAGATCGCCTGGTCATGGCGGGCCGCGCGCTCTCTCGGCCGCCCGGTCGGGCAAGCAGACGTGCTTGTTGCTGCCCCTTCCTGACTAGTGATATGTCTAGACAAGAGGAGGTGGCTGGATGACGAATTGGCAAGTGCAAGACGTCACGATGAGGTAGGCGGGGGCTGAGGCGGTGGGCGCCACAAGGTTTGAGTCCTGCTCGCGCCGCATGAGGCTCCCCTGCGGCAGGAGGGGGCGACGAGGATTCAGCGTATCGGTCGGCGAGTGGAGCGCGAGGTCGAAGGCAAGCTGCGTTTCTGCGCGCAGGAGGTGTCCCGGCGTGCCCGAGATGCCATCCGTCACCGTAAGGCCCAAGTAGCTGCCGCCGCCTTGGCCGCTACGCCACAAGAGGAGCGAGGGATGGGCGAAGTCCGCGCCGGATTCAAGCGTTGCGACGCGCAACGTAAGCCGTTCGAGCTGAAGCTCGTCGCAGGTCACCTGATCGGGCGTGAGCGGATTCGTGAGGGGCGCAGCGCTCGTGGTTCGAGCGGAGAGTATGACCGCCGACGCGCACACGAACCAAGAAACGACTCTCATCGGTCCCTCCTTCTTTCACCGTACTCCGATCCCGTGACCGTCAGGAAGGCGGTCGAGGGCTTGCAGCGGGAGTGGAAGCACCGCTTCACTGAGCGGTTGAGCAAGGACTAGGAGTCGCCTGCCGATGTCAACTGAGGCATAAGCGCCATGCGGGATCTTGCACCCGACTCGTCTGAGCGGCAAACTAGAGAGGAAATCCTCGATTACCTTTGCGCGGTTGCCGAACGGCAGGAGATCTTCTTCTTGTGGCGGCCTCACCTGAGAGATCCGCAGGATGAGATGGTCCTGGAGGCGGCGGTCGCCGGAGGCTGCGGAAGGATCATTTCCTTCAACAAGAAGGATTTCGTAGGCGCAGAGCGTTTCGGCCTGGTAGTCCTCACTCCCCGGGACTTTCTCGAAGAGATAGGAGCAGTATCATGAGCACGATCAGCCTGAGGCTTCCGGATTCCTTGCATGAGCAGATCCGGAAATTGGCGAACGTGGACGGTATTTCTATTAACCAGTTCATCAGCACGGCGGCCGCCGAGAAACTGGCGGCTCTCATGACGGTCGACTATCTGGAGCAGCGTGCGAAGCGCGGGACTCGGCAGAGGTTCGAGGCTGCTCTCAAACGCCTGCCAGATGTCGAGCCGGCCGATGATGACAAGTTGTAGGCTTGGGTTGCGCACGGCGGCCCGACCCTATATGCGCCGGCGCCTGCACAAATCGCTGCTTCCGCCTCGTGCTTGCCTGAAGCATCGCGATCTGTCGCTCTGCCCTTCAATCACCGTGATCGTTTCGCCATCGAACACCGTGATCACTCTCAGGCAAGAATCGCCCGAGGGCAAGCGAGGAAGCCCGCAGGGCCTTGCTGAATGGTTCACACCGCTGGCAAGCACGCGGGCGTGCTACTGCTGGACCCGACGCCCACGACGTTGATCAACCTCTTGCAGCGCGCTTGAACCGAAGGGGGGCGCGAGATCATGCCCGACAAGCCAGCAGCGCCCCAAGAAGGACATCTTCACCGCGCTCACACGATCGAAAGGAGCGCGTCGCGATCCTTCACCTAGGGCCGCGACTCGACCTCCGCTTGACCGTAGCAGTGCCGACCGGCAGGGCGGGTGGGCTGCTCGCCCGCCGTCTGGGGCGTCTCGGGGTAGTCCGGGCGAAGAACCCGGCCGCGAAGGGTGAGTGTGAAAACATGCACACGGCCCCAGGGATGTGGACCTCTTGCCACTCAGCCTTCCCGGCCGGTAAGGACTGGTCGGCCTCGGCACGAGGGAGGTCTGGCTCACTCCGCGGCCGGTTGGAAGCTCAGGGACTGCGTGGTGTTGCCCAGCCACCCGGGGAGGAGCCGGGCGGCGCCGAAGAGGCCGGGCAGCGGCCAGGTGCGGAAGCGCTCGCGCCAGAGAAGCTCACCTCCGTCGAGATCGTAGACGCGCAGCTCGTTACAGTCGGCCAGGGCGAAGGCGTAGACGCTGCCGGCGATCTGCTGCGCATCGTGCAGCCAGCGCGAGCCGACCGCGAAGCGCCGCGCGATCCGCCCTGAGGCAGTGAGGAAGGTTAGGGTACCGGCGGGGCTGTCGGCGAAGTAGATCTCGCCGTCCGCGCTCAGCCGCGCGCCATGGCAGCCGACGAAGCCGCGGCTGATCTCGGCGTAGGCGCCGCTCGCCAGGTCGAGCAGGCCGATCGCCCCCTGGATCAGGGTCGAGACGACGACGCGCGACCCGCCGGCGCGGTGCGCCGCATTGACGTGCGTGGCCTGCGCCTCGTCCGGAATCGCGTGGCGGCGCAGGTCCGTGGCGGCGTCCAGCTCGTATCCCTGCCCGTACAGGGCGGCCGGCAGCCGCAGCGTGGCCGTAACCTTGCCGCCCTCGAGATCGCAGACCAGCACCGCGTCGGCGGACGCGCAGGAGAGAGCCGCGCGCCCGTCTCCCAGCGGCTCGACCGTGTGCAGGCCGGCAAGGTGGGGATGCTCGCAGCGCCAGACCGTCGCGCAGTCCGCGGCGGTGAGGCGCGGCAGCCGGTCGATCGGCAGGCGCAGCCGCCAGCGCTCCAGGCGGTGCTCGTAGCCGACCAGCAGCTCGCCCGCGTCGAGCAGAGCGACGTGCTGGATACGGTCGCGGCTGCGCAGTCGCCCGATGCCTTCGAGACGCACGCGCCGCCGCCGGGGCGTTCCATCGCCGCCCTCCCCGCCCTCCCCGCCGCCCTCGCGACCCTCGCGACCCTCGCCGCCCTCCCGTAGCACGCGATAGAAGCTGACGGCGCCGCTGTAGAGCGGCCGGGGCGGCGGCAGGCCGGCGAACGGCGGCAGCTCCCGCAGCCGCCCGGGATCGGCGAAGCGGCGATTCAGGAACTCCGCCGAGCAGCGCGCCAGGTTGGCCTTGCGGCTGGAGTGGGTGAGCGCGAGGATGCCGAGCGTGCGGCCGGCGCACCGCGGCCCGCGCGCTCGGTCAAGCGGCATGGCGCCGGCGGTTGCGGTGCACGCGATCGATGATCTGCAGGTAGCTGCCGACCACCGCGTCCGGGGCGCAGAGGGCGGCGACCCTGGCGCGCAGCCGGCCGCCCCAGGCGGGACCGGCGGCGGCGAGCGCGCGGCGCAGCGACGCGACCTCCGGCACCTCGCCGGAGCCGTCGAGAAAGAGGATCTCCTCGGCGAACAGCTCGGGCAGCGCCCCGACCCTGGTCGCGATCACCGGCACTCCCAGCAGCCCGGCCTCCACCACCACCATCGGGAAGCCCTCGTGCTGCGACGCGACGACCAGCGCGTCGACACTGCGCAGCAGAGTGCCGAGGTCGCGCCCCGGGGGCAGGAAGCGGACCCGGTCTCCGACACCCCGCGCCGCGGCCTGCCGCGCCAGCTCGGCGGCGGTGAGCAGCGGCGAATCGAGCGCCTGCAGCGCCAGGTTGCAGTCGAGCGCCGCGAGGCTGTCGATCAGCCAGGCGACGTTCTTCAGTGGCACCAGGCGCCCCGCCCAGCCCAGGGTCTTGCGCCCGGCCACGGCGGGGAACAGCTCCTGGCGCGGGCCGCGCAGGCGGGCGAGCGAGCAGGTGTTGGGGATGAAGGTCGCGCCCGCGATCCGCCGGGCCACCGCCGGCGAGACGCACACCACGGCGTCGAGGACCCGGCGCCAGCGCCGCGCGAAGGCGGGGCCGTCCTCCGGGCGCTCCGTGTGCACGACGCGGATCGATCCCGGCCGCGAGCCGCACGCGGCGAGCGCGGCCAGCGCCGCCGGGACGCTGTTGACCACGCCGTACCACAGGACGACGTCGGCTGCCGCGAGCAGCGGGCGCAGCTGCCAGCGCTCGCGGACGAACGTCACCGGGCCGAAGCGCTCCACGAGCTCCTCGCGCACCGTCGGCGCCCCGCCGGTGGCGGCGTTGTCGAGGGCGCATACGTCCAGCGCGACCTCGCTGCGCAGACCCTCGGCAACCTCCATCATCGCGGTCTCGCCGCCGCCCAGGAGGACGTGCGGCAGCACCAGGCAGAGGCGCGGCTCGGGCATTCGTCGATCGATTAAGATGAAACTCCCCACGCGCGAAGCGACCGCCCCCGGGACCCACTACCGCCCCAGGGGCGGGTCCCTTTCAGCCGAGATCCCTTCCCTCCGACCCATGCGGCTCTACATCATCCGCCACGCCGAGCCTGCCTACCCGGACGACGCGCTGACCGAGCGCGGGCAAGAGCAGGCGCGCGCGCTGGCGCACCGGCTGGCGGCGGCGGGCCTCGACCGGGTCTACAGCTCGCCGCTCCACCGGGCGCGCGAGACCGCACGCTACACGGCCGAGCGGCTCGGCCTCGCGCTCGAGGTCGAGCCCTGGACCCGCGAGCTCGAGGACTGGTGGGTTCCCGGCGACGGCGGCGCCGAGGTCCCGGTCTGGCAGGTCGACGCCGGCGCCATCCGCGCCCTGGCGCCGTGCTTGCGGCTGGACGACTGGCACCGCTTCCCGCCTTTCGACGCGCCGTGGCTGGGCCGTGCCTTCGCCCGGCTCGGCCTGGACGCGGACGCCTTCGCCGCCCGCCAGGGCTACGTGCGCGACGGCGCCACCTACCGCGCGACCGGCGACGGACCGCGCCGCGCGGCGGTCTTCTGCCACGGCGGCCTGGCCCTGACCTGGCTGGCCCACCTGCTGGCGATCCCGCCGCCGCTGGTGTGGGCAGTCTTCACCCTGCCGCCCGCATCGGTGACGACGGTGCTCTTCGAGGCGCTGCCGGGAGGCCGGGCGGCGCCGCGCTGCCACGGCCTGGGCGACGTGAGTCACCTATAGTGTCCCGCTCGGTGAATTCGCATGCGGCGAGCCATCGGGCTCAGGCCGGTGCCTGGCCCGCCGCCTTCTCGGCCACCCACTCCCGTTCCCGCAGCCTTACCCGCGGCAGGATCTCCTGGCCGAAGAAGCTCACCGCCTCGTGGTTGCCCCAGCTCGAGAGGATGATCTGCGACACCCCCACCCGGCGGTACTCCAGGATCGCATCGGCGATCTCGTCCGGGGTCCCCACCAGGCAGACGGCCGAGGGGCCGCGGCTGGCCACCGCGCCGGTCCACAGCCAGGGAGTGGGCCAATGCGCGGCGTCGGACGCCCGGGCGAAGGCGTCGCGGATCGATTCCGAGTCGCTGCCGCGCATGAACACCTCGCGCACCCACCCCTCGCCGCCCGCCGCGAGCAGGGCGGCGGCGGCGGCCAGCGCCTCCTCGCGGCTCGGCCTGGCGATCAGCGAGAGCCGCACGCCCACCTCGACGCCCTGCCCGCGCAGGACCGCGGCCTCGTCGCGCAGCTTCTCCGGCGCATCGCCCAGGCGCAGCCAGCAGTCGGCCTGCCGCGCCGCGATCTCGCGGGCGAGCGCCGAGCCGCCGCCCAGGTAGATCTCCGGCGCCCGCCGGTCCGCGGCGACGAACGGCGTCCCCAGCCGGCCGCCTTCGATGCGGTAGTACTTGCCCGCGAAGTCGACCGGCCCGCCGCCGTTCCAGAAGGCGCGGCAGATGGTCAGGAACTCGTCCGAGCGCTGGTAGCGCTCGTCGTGCGACAGGAAGTCGCCGTAGGAGCGCTGCTCTTCCTGGGAGTGGCCCACGACCATGTTGAGGCTGACGCGGCCGCCGGTGAGCGCGGCCAGCGTGTTGACCTGTTGCACGAAGCCGGTCGGCGCGATCAGCCCCGAGCGGTAGGCGAGCATGAAGCGGATCCGCCGCGTGGCGGTGCCGAGCGCGGCCACCAGCGGCACCGGATCGGGCATGTAGAAGCCGCAGGCCATGAGCAGGGAATCGATGCCGTTCTGCTCGGCCAGCCGGCAGAAGGCGAGATGGGACGGCAGGTCGGGCAGGGCGCGGGCGGCAACCCCGGGAGGAGGTGCGCTCGCCGCCCCCGGCTCCTCGCCCGCCAGCGGCAGCCGCCAATGAAAGCGCAGCCCGCCCGGCGCGGATGTGCCGTCCATGGTTCCGGTTTCTCCCTACCCGTCCTACCCGTTGTAAGCTAAATTCGAAGTACTATCATCGACAGTAACACAGTGCGGAACGCGGAGCGCGGCGTGGCCCTGAGATTCCACTGGAGCCTCTCCCAGGCGGGAGACCCCTGGCGCAAGACCCAGGCGCCCTCGGCGCAGTCGGGCGTTCCCGACCTGGCGGCGCAGATCGCGCTCTGCCGCCTGGCGGAGCAGAGCGGCGTCGAGTCCCTGCTGCTCGCCTTCGGCTTCGCCCGTCCCGACCCGATGGTCTTGGCGAGCGCGATCGGCGCCGCCACCGAGAGCGTCACCCTGATGGTCGCCTGCCGCTCCGGAGTGATGCAGCCGGCGCTCTTCGTCCAGCAGGTCAACACGGTGTCGGCGCTGACCGGCGGCAGGATCTCGATCAACATCGTGGCGGGTCACTCGCCGCACGAGCACGGCTACTACGGCGACTTCCTGCCCCACGACGAGCGCTACGAGCGGACGCGCGAATTCCTGGCCGTCTGCGCGGCCTTCTGGCGGCGCGAGGGCGAGGTGGCCTACCAGGGGCGTTACTACCAGGTCGAGAGAGGCAGGCTCGGCACGCCGTTCGTCTCTGCGCACCGTTCCGCGCCGGAGATCTTTCTGGGCGGCAGCTCGCCACAGGCGGAGGCGGTGGCCGTCGAGCACGCCCACTGCCTGCTGCGCCACCCCGACGCCCCGGAGCGCCTACGGCCGCGCGTGCTGCCGATCGTCGAGCGCGGCACGGCGGTCGGGCTGCGCGTCGCCCTACTGGCGCGGCCGACCCGCGAGGAGGCGCTGGCGGACGCCGCGAGCCTGCTCGAGATCGCCCGCCGGAAGGCCGGCGCCAGCCGCCGGGAGTTCGTGGCCAAGACCGACTCGGTCGGCTTCCGTTCGACCCTGGCCCTGGCCGAGGACGCCGAGTCCGCGTGGCCGGCGCCCTGGCTGTGGACCGGGCTCGTCCCCTACCTCGGCGAGGTCTGCCTGGTGGGCTCGGCCGACGACGTCGCCGGCGCCCTGCTCGAGCTCGGCGGCGCCGGCATCAGCCAGTTCCTCTTCTCGGGCTGGCCGGACGAGCGCGAGATGCGCTTCTTCGGCGCCGAGATCCTGCCGCGAGTGCGCCGGCTCGAAAGCGCCGCCGCCGTCGAGGGCAAGCCAGGCGCTATCGATTTCTCCAGGACGGCCCGCTAGGGCTTGTAGAAGGACGCATCGAAGCCCTGGCCGAGCAGCGCCTTGCCGATCGTCGCCAGGATGTGGTCGTCGTTGTCGTGGCGGATGTACAGCGACAGGTCGCGGTAGATCCGCTCGACCGGGTTGGAGCGCATCAGCATCCGCGCGCCGCAGGCGCGGATGGCGTGGCCGACCGTCTCCTCCGCCAGGTGCTCGATCAGGTGACGGGCGCGGCTGCCGGCGAGCTGGGCCTCCTGCAGGCGCCCCTCGTCCCACATCCGGGCCACGTGGCGCAGCCACAGGTGCGCCGTCTCGACGTGGATCGACATGCGGGCGACGCGCTGCTGCACGTAGGGATCCTCCCCCTTGCCCTGCGCCGTCAGGTAGATCAGGGCCTGGTCGTAGGCGGCCTCGGCGGCGCCGAGGAAGCTGGCGGCGTAATGGGGGATGAACGCCGTCTGCCAGCCCTCCCGGAGGTAGCAGCCCGGCTCGCCGATGCGCTGCGATTCCGGGATGAAGGTGCGCGTGAAGCGGACGAGATGGCTGACCGTGGCGCGCATCCCGATCGGATCCCACCAGGAGCGGTCGATCTCGACGCTGGGGTCGGCCAGGTCGCAGGCGAGCAGCAGCAGGGTCTCGGGCGACGCGGCATGGCGCGCCCCGCCGGGGCCTTCGGTGTTGACCAGCAGGATCGCCCACTGCGCGCCGCCGGCGCTGGTCGAGAACGCCTTGCTGCCGTCGACCACGTAGCCCCCGGGCACGGCCGTCACCCGAGTGCCGAAGCGGACGGCCTCGCCGGGCGCCGGCGCCTGCGGCTCGCCGCTCCAGGCGACCCACTTTTCGCCCCACTCGACCACTCCCGCGAACCAGCGGGTCCGCTGCTCCTCGCTGCCCAGGGCGTCGATCAGCAC
>DATDGZ010000390.1:0-1644 GCA_036521795.1 Thermoanaerobaculia bacterium
GGGTATGGTGATCGGCGGCCCAGGCGACCGAGGCGCGCGCCTGGGCGAGGGCGTCGGCGGCAGAGACCCCGGCGCCGGCCGCGCGGCGGGCGTCGGCGGCGCGGCGCAGGCGATCGAGGTCGAGACCGTTGCGGGCCGCCTCATCGCGCCAGGCCGCCCGCAGCTCGGCGGGATCGATGTCGTGCCGCTTGGGCGCGCGCGTGTACAGGGCCGCCCGCTGGCGGTCGGCGTAATTGCCGGCACCGCCGCGCCGTGCCACCTCGTCGAGGATCTGGCGCCGCCGCTTGGAAAAGCTTTCGATCACCTCCTCGGAGATGCCGGCGATGCGCACCAAACCCTGGGCGTCGGCGCGGACCTCGTACCCCAGGGCCTGCAGCTCGCGGGCGAGCTCGGCCTGGTAGATGGCGGTGACGTGCAGCTGCTCGGCGAAGAGATCGCGCGGCTCGAGCGCCCGCCACTCCCCATGGCCGGACCGGCGCCCGGCGCGTTCGGTCAGATTGAATACCACGTGGTGCGAGTGCAGGTGAGGATCGAGCGCCCTGCTGGAATCGTGATCGAAGCGCGCGATCACCAGGTTGCGGCTGGCGACGGGCCGGCGCTTGCGATCCTTGACCAGGGCGTGCTCCTCGAGCTCCGCCAAGGCGCGGCGGGCGGCGGTCAGGTGGGCGTCGATGACGCGCCGATCGCCGCCGACCAGGGCGACGAGCGAGACGCTCTTGTCGGGAGCGGCCTGCACGTCCCAGGCGGCGCGGTGCTTGCCGCTGCCGGTCTCGGCGGCGACGAGCTGGCAGCCGTCGCGCGGCGACTGCCCGCGCAGCAGGGCGAAGAAGTCGTCCGGGCTGACGTCGCCTGCCAGGCCGAGCCGCTCGGCGCCGCGACCCTGCCACGTGCCGGTGCCCCCGACGCGATCGGCGGTGTAGTAGTCGCCGATCGTGTAGTCGCCCTTGAAGTACGTCGCCACGCGCTCGCAGCTGAGCGCTTCCGAGATGCGGATCACAGTGCGAGGTCCCCGGCGCGGGCGAGCTCGTCGGCGGCGTCGCCGGCGGCGGCGTCGGTCGCCTGCTCGACCGCCCGCTCGGTGGCGTCGGCGCCCAGGGCGTCGATCATCAAGGCGCGGAGCATGTAGCCGACGGTCAGCGCGGTCTCGTAGGTGCGCGGGGCGAGGGCGTCGGCGGCGCCGGCGCGGAGCACCTCGCGGCGCAGGAGGTTGGCGATCCACTCGCTGATCGAGAGGCCGGCACGGTCGGCATGCAGCCGCACGCGAGCGGCGGTGGCGGGATCGACGCGGGTCTGCAGCAGGCTCAGGCGCTTGGGCATGGAAGGACCTCTCGACTCTCACCTGCCAGGACGGAGGGCGTCACCGGCCCGCCGGATGCTCCGGACGCGGTGGACCCGGGCGCCGCCAAGCATGCGCGGCGGCCGGGAGCGCCTTTGCCCGGGCAAGGCGCAGGATGCGCTGGCAACGAAGCGACCGAGGATGCGCCGGGCACGAGCGCGCGGCAGAGGCAGCCATAGCGCCGTCGCCGCGGCGGTCCCTTCCGCCCCAGCTTCAGCCGGCACCGCGCGGCGTTGTCTCACGCTCCTCCCTCCGCTGCCGGCGAGAACAGCGACAGCACCGGCAGCTCGAGCAGGTCGCGAGCTGCC
>DATDGZ010000391.1:0-6700 GCA_036521795.1 Thermoanaerobaculia bacterium
CCCCTATTCCGGAGGGCATTGAGTAGTGCCAGTAAGGGAACCTGAATCCCCGCCTCGTATCACGGGGTAATAATCCGGGTGAGCTAGGACGGCGGGCCGGACCTGGATGGCATGCGATGCCCGAGCTGCCGCTCTACGGCGCCGAGCGCGCCGCCGGCTGGGACCCTTCGCGCCCGGTGTTCGTGACCGCGGGCGAGAAAGGCGGCAGATTGCCTGGTTCCTGGCGGCGATCTGTCGCTGCAAGAGAGCTAGCCCCTCGGCGTGATGGCAGCGCACGCCCGCCCGCGGGTGCGCTGATCACCGGCAGCTCACGCCGGCGTACTCTCCCCGTTGCTGCCCAGGCGCTGCCCAGGTGACATTAGGCGGATGCAGCTGGGTCGCAGACGCGATGTAAGTCACTGATTGTAAATGAGTTATTGGTGCCCAGGACCGGAATTGAACCAGTGACCCCGTGATTTTCAGTCGCGCCGCAGCGTCGCCAACCGCCTGATGCTGGCGATGCCGCAGGCGGGGCCGAGAGCTAGGACCGGGAAGGCCCAGCGCCAGCCGATCTGGCTCGCGAGGGGCGGAACGAGCTGGATCGAGACCGTGGTGAGCAGGAAGCCCACCGCGGTCTGGACGGTGAGGGCGGTGCCCACCGCGTGCGGGGGGACGGACTCGGTCACCAGGGCGCTGAACTGGGCGCTGTCGGCGATGACGAAGAAGCCCCAGACCCAGGCCAGCAGGGTCACCAGGGCGAGGTTGGCTCCGAAGAGGAGGCCGATGGTCAGGGCGCAGGTGCCGCTGGCGGCCAGGGCGATGGTGACCAGGCGCTCGCGGCCGGTGCGATCGGCGACCAGGCCTCCCCAGACGCAACCGGCGCCGCCGACGGCGATGGTGCCGAAGGCGGCGAGGGAGACGGCGGCCGGGGAGTAGCCGCCGCGGGCTGCCGCGCTGGCTGCCAGGAAGGCCGGGATCCAGGTCCAGAAGGAGTAGAGCTCGAACATGTGACCGAGGTAGCCGCCGGTGGCGAGGCGGAAGCGGCGGATGCGGACGACCTCGGCCGCGAGGCCCCAGGAGAAGGGCCGGGGTGGAAATGGGTAGGGGCCGTCGCGATACCCGGCCAGGACCAGCAGGGCGGCGGCGAGGGCGCCGCAGGAGGCGGTGAGGACGACCCCGGTCACCCCGGCGCCCTTCAAGGCATGCACCAGGTAGGGGGTCGCCTTGCCCACGGTGAGCGCACCGACCACGGTCCCGATCGCCAGGCCGCGGCGGGAGCGGAACCAGGTGGCGACCATCTTTATCGCCGGCGGGTAGACGCCGGCGAGGAGGAAGCCGGTCGCGAAGCGGCACCCCAGCGCCATCCCGTAGGAGGGCGCGATGAGAAGCGCCCCGTTGGCCAGCGCTCCGAGCGCCGCCGCGACGGCGAACAGCAGCCGGGAAGCGACGATGTCGGCGAGATTGAGGAGCGCGGCGCAGGCGGTGCCGGCGACGAAGCCGAGTTGGACCACGGTGGTGAGCCAGGCGGCCTGCGAGGCGCTCAGGCCCCAGCGCGCGGAGAGCTGGGGCGCGACGGCGCTGGCCGCGAACCACAGCGACATCCCGAGCAGCTCGGCGCCGGCCAGCAGGGCGAGCATGCGCCAGCGCGCGGGATGCGCGTCGGGCTCGCCCGCGCCTGGCGGCCCGAGGGGCCGCGGCTCGGCCGGGCTGGGCCGATGAAGCGGATCGAGCGGACCGGACGGCTGCGAGGAGGCCGACAGCGGCAGCCGCGCCAAGGGCGAAGAGGCCGCGGGCGGCGGGTCGGCAGGAGGAGCTTTGCGCACCGAGCCGGCACTCTATCGCAACGGGAAACCGGCATGTCCGGCCGGGTTGGGCACGGCGTCACGAGCTGAGACGCTACTCACCGGGCCGCCGGACCCGCCGGACCCGCCGGACCCGCCGGACCCACCGGACCCACGGGGCCCAGGTGCGGTGAGATTGCAATTCGCAGAGGCATCGCCTAGGCTCAAAGTACCGAGTTCCTGGCCCACGCAAGGAGACCCGATCAGGGGGATGCCCGTCTCGGCGGCGCGGCCGTTCCTTATCGTCATGCTGCACCTGCGCTTCACCTGGGGTTCTGGTCATGTCGATCCAGCCGCGCCAGTTGATCCACCGCCTCGTACCACGTGTCGTGCTCGTCCTGCTCGTCGTGCTCGCCCTGCTCGTTCTCTCGCCGGCCTTCGCGGCTGCCAAGCCGCCGAGCGGGCCGAGCGTGGCGGCGTTGATCGAGCGCGCGACCGCCGCGGTTGCGGACGGCACGGTGGATCCCGCGCGCGACTTGGCGCCGCTGCTGCAACGTCTCGCCGCCGGCCATGACGAATCGGACCAGGACGACCTTGTCCACGCGGTCGACTCTCTCGGCCGGCACTACGGCACCAGCCCGGCGGCGGTGAAGGCCTACCTGCGGGAAGCCGCGCCGCCGGTCCTGCTCGCCATCGCGCGCAGCAAGGCGCCGGCGGGCGTCCGCGGCAACGCCCTGATGGCGCTACGCAGCCTGAACGTGGCCGACAGCGTCCTCGACGAGGCGATCGCGATCGCCAAGGCCGAGACCGGCCCCGCGCAGCACGAGATCGGCTTCCGCGGCGGATTGCTCGCCAACTGGAAGGAGTCACGCCAGAGCGTTGGCCCGGCGCCTGCCGCACCCACTCCCGGCGCTCCCGCCAAGGAGCGGGCGGCCCTCGAATACCTGCGCCGGCACCACCAACCGGTGTCCACCGGCAACCTCGGCCAGGCGGCTTTGCGCGCCGAGACCGACGTGGTCGTCGCGCTGCTCGACGCCGGCGTCGAGGTGAATGCGACGGCCGCCGGCGGCCTGACGCCCCTGGGCGAGGCGGGCGGTATCGGTTGCGCCGGTTCCGAGGCGACCGTCGAGGCGCGGCTCGCGACCATCGACGCCCTCCTCCAGCACGGCGCCAACGTCAAGTGGCGGGACAGCCTCGGCAACACGATCCTCATGCACGGCGTGCTCTGCCCGGTGCCGGTGGTCGCGAAGCTGGTCGCCGCCGGCGTACCTCTGGATGCGGTGAACGCCCAGGGCTTCACGCCGCTGCAGATGGCCTTCGCCCAGGGCAAGTGGGACGTGGCCGAGCTCCTCGTCGAGCACGGCGTCCGCATCAGCAAGAAGGCGATGGACCAGCTGTTCTTCGAGAAACCGACCGATCCCAAGAAGCTCGCGCTGATCCGGCGCGCGACAGCCAAGTGAGGGACCCATGCGTGCGACCATCTCGATCCTGTTCGCCACCGCCGTCACCGTCCTCGGCATCGCCCCCCTGGCGCACGCCGCCGAGCCTGCCGGCGACGCCGCGCCGAAGGTCCCGCACATGAGCCGCGAGGAGGCGCTCGCCTATATCGCGGCAGAGCAGCTCGCGCTGGATCCCACCAACCTGGTGAGCCCCATCATCATGGGCAAGGTCGAGCTCGTCGAGGCGCTGCTCTCCGCCGGCGTCGACGTGAGCTCGAGCGAGCTGCCGCAGCCGGCGCTGCAACTGGCCGTGAGCGCATGCTCCGCGCACACGGTCGAGACCCCGACGATCCTCGCCATGATCGAGGTGCTGCTCGCGCATGGCGCCAAGGTGAACCCGCCCGGCACCAGCGAGCTGAGCCCGCTGATGGTGGCGGTGCAGCAGTGTCCTCCAGCGGTCGTGCGCCGCCTCCTCCGCGCCGGCGCCGATCTCCGGTTCCGCACTTCGCTGGGCATCTCGACGCTCGCCATGGCGCTGCTGGTGAAGAACTACGATACCGCCGAGGTGCTGATCGACGCCGGCGCGCGCCTCGGCCCGGAAGCCGCGAGCAAGCTCCTCGCGGGCAACAAGGGCGATGCCCGGCTGGTCGCCTTGGTAAAGAGAGCCCGGGCCAAGTAGCCGGCCGCACCGCCCCGGGCCACCGGGCCGCCTGGGCCACCGCACCGCCCGGGTCGCTTCCCCGGCGTACCGCTCGGGCCAACCTTCGGTCAGGCAAGTGCCGCAACAGCAGCGGTATGAGAGAAGGCGAGGGGCGGCTCGCGCTACAGGCGGACCGACGCGGCCTTGCGCTGCAGCTGCAGCACCTTGGCGTCGGGGTCGACCACCAGGCGCTGGGGATCGAAGGGGCAGACGAGGCGCACCAGCTTCTCCTCGCCGGGGCCGAGCACCAGGGTGGCGCGGAGGTCGCGGTAGCCGGCGATCTCCTTGCCGTCGTCGCCGAAGCGCTCGCGCCGGCTCGCCGCCGCGACCTCGACCGGCATGCGCGCGGTGCCGGCGTTGGCCACGCGCGCGACGACCTCCCAGGTCTCTGCTCCGCCCCCGGCTCCGGCCTGGCCCTCGCCCCGGCCTTCGGCCGCGCCCGTCCCGGCGCTCACTCCGCCGCTCGGACTCGCCCCGCCCAGCCGCCGCTTGCGCGCTTCGACGATGCGGTACTCCGGCATGACCACCTTGAAGAACCACTGGCCGGCGACCTCGTCGAAGCCCGCGGGATCGGGCGCGTAGGGGCGCATCGCCGCCACGAAGTGCTGCAGCACCGGGTGGCCCGGCGCATCGTGGTACTGGGCGATGAAGTGGCGCGCGCCGGCGAAGTAGGCCTCACGCCCCATCTGCTGCAGCAGCATCCAGAAGGCCCAGCCGCCCTTGTCGTAGATCACCGTGACGTCGGCCGGCCGGGCGCCGAAGGTCTCGGCCAGCGGCTTCTCGTCGCCCGGCTGGCGGGTCTCGCCATAAAAGGCCTCGCTGCGGGTGGCGAAGTCGATCCGCGCCGCCGGCCCGCGCACCTGGTCGAGCAGCAGCATGGTCGAGAAGTTGGCGGCTCCCTCGGCGAGGATGATGCCGCCAGGTCCGTCGCCCGCCGCCAGGATGTGCCCCCACCACTGGTGGGCGGCCTCGTGCGCCGTGACCGCGAAAGCCAGGTCCGAGGCGGGGGTCGTGAGCGCCAGGAATCCGACCGCCTCCGAGAAGAAAATGTTGGTGGCGTTGCCCTGGCCGTAGCCGGCGATGGCGGGGAACTCGTTGAGGCGCAGCTCGCGCCAGGGATAGGGGCCGAACCACTCCGCGTACCAGCGCCGCGCGCCGTCCAGCGCCGCGAGGATGCTGTCGACGTTGTAGGGATGCCGCGGGTCGTAATAGACGGCGGTCCCGTGCCCGCGCCGCACCGCCCAACGGCCCGCGGCGACGTTGATCACCCGCAGCGGGTAGTCGCTCTCCCAGGTCCAGGTGCGCCGGCCGCCGCGCAGCGTCTCGCCGGTGAGCGCGCCGGTCGAGTTGACGGTGTACTCGGCCGGCGCCGTGATGCGCATCCGGCTGGTGAAGGCCGAGCGGTCCAGCTCGGCGTCGAGCTGGGCCTTCCAGAAGTCCGGAGGGAAGCGCCGCCGCTCGTAGCGGTTGTCGTCGTCGATGCCGATGTCCTGCCGGAAGCCGAGCACCGGCACGAAGTCGGGATTGCGCCCGTTGACGATGACGCTCGAGGGCAGGATGAACTCGCTCGGCGTCGGCAGCTCGCCGCCGTTGCAGGAGATCCCGGGCAGGAGCACCGCCTGGTAGCTGAAGCCGAGCCGGTGCACGGCGCCCGGGGCCATCGCCTGCCGGAACACGAACATGCCGGTGCGCGTCTCGCGCTCCTCCGGCTGGTAGGGCTTGCCGTCGAACGTCCAGGCGAGGTCCTGCCAGCCGATGCCGCCGGTCACCGGGAACCAGGGAATCGGCGCCGCCCGGCGGTTGACCAGGTCGTAGGAGCCGCGCACCCGGAACCAGCGCCGCGCCGGTTCGAGGTCCAGATCGAGATCGACGTGGGTGACGTAGGGCAGCGGCGCGTCGATCCAGGTCGCCAGGTTCTGCCGCCAGTAATCCCGGTGACGCCTCTCCGCCGCGCCGCCCTGGAAGCCCTGCTGGACCGCGAACCACAGCGCCAGGCCGAAGACCAGCGGCGGCGCCGCCAGGCCGGCGAGCCGCAGTAGCGGACGCTGGGGCGACGAGCGTCCGCCGCTCCCGCCCGCCAGCCGGTCGGCCTCGCGGCGCCGGAAGCCACGCACGGCGAGGTACGCCAGCAGGGGCACCGCGCTCAGCACCTCCAGGCGGTTGAGCCAGAGCGCCTGCCGGTCGAGCTCGAAGGTCCCCATGTCGCTCCAGCGCACGGCGTCGATCAGCGGCCAGTTGCCCACCCAGTTCATGGCGCCGCGCAGGAAGGCGCCGAGGGTCGTGACCAGTGCCGCCAGGGCGACGCCGTAAGTGACGTAGCGGTTGTCGGTCCAGGCGAGCACCGCGGTCACGAACGCAGTCCACAGCAGCAGCGTCGGCGGGAGCAGCAGGCCCCAGACCAGCACGAACGGCCAGAGCGTCACGTGTACCTTCCCCTGCGAGAGCATGGTCAGGGCGGCGACGAGGAAGCTCGCGGCGAGGCTGATCGCCACCAGCGCGCCGTTCGCCAGCGTCTTGCCGGCCAGCAGCGACGGCGTCGACACCGGCGTCGCATAGACGATGGGGGCGAGGCGCGTGCCGCGATCGCGCTGGATCGACTCGACGGTGTAGAACATCAGCAGCAGGCAGAGCCACGGCGTCAGCACGAACAGGGCGAGCACCGCCGCGGTCCCCGGCGTCAGCAGCACGGACGCGCCGAACGGGCCCGGCGCCCGGTCGGCGTCGAAGTCGATCTCCAGCAGCAGCAGGAGGGCGGGCAGGAAGATGTAGAGCCCCGGCTGGCTGATCAGCTCGGATAGCTC
>DATDGZ010000392.1:0-11776 GCA_036521795.1 Thermoanaerobaculia bacterium
GTGCGAGTCGGGCGCTGCACGACCGCCGGGAGGGCGCCGCGGACTGAGCCCTGGACCGCGGCCGCCCGGTGGACGCCGAGAACCGGTGGAGGCGGGCCGGCCGGCGGCACGGCGTGGGCCGGAGCCTGCACCGCGCCCGCCGGGAGGGCGCCGGAGACCGGCTGCCGCTGGCCGCTCGGCGGCTGAGCGCCGTGCACCGGGCGGCGCGGAGCCGCCCACCTCAGGGAGCTGAATTCGCGGTGCCGCGGCTCGGCCGGGAGCCTCGCGCGGCGCGACGGCAGGAGCCGGCCGCGGCGCGCGGGTCTTGCCCGCTCTCTTCTCCTTGCTGCTGCCTGTCCCTGCCGCGCGCGCGGCGGGCGGTCCGGCGCGGCGCAACGCCGCCACCTCCCGCTCGCTCAGCTCGCGCAGGGAGCCCACCGGGATGTCCGGATCGGAGACCGGCCCGATGGCGATGCGGCGCAGCTTCTGCACCGGATGGCCGATGCGCTGGAACATCTCGCGGATCTGGCGGGTGCGCCCCTCGCCCAGCTCGACCGACCACCAGGACGAGCTGTCGCCCTCGGGCACCCGCCGTGGATTCCGGCGGCCGCCGGGGCCGCCGCCGCCCGCGCGGCGCGCCGCCGCCCGCTCGGCCTTGACGGACCGGGACGACCTGGATGACCTCGATGATCTGGACAGGGCGGCGATGCGGCAGGGCGCGGTGCGCCTGCCTTCCAGCACGATGCCGGAGCGCAACCGTTCGATCTGCTCGTCCGCCGGCCGGCCTCTCACCTTCACCTCGTAGGTCTTCCAGCATCCAGAGCTGGGATGGGCGACGCGCTGCGCCAGATCGCCGTCATCGGTGAGCAGCAGGAGTCCCTCGGTCTGGAAGTCGAGGCGCCCCACCGGCACCAGCGCCCGGCGCAGCGCCGGCGGCACCAGGTCGATCACCGTCGGCCGCCCCGCCGGGTCGGAGACGGTCGACATCACTCCGCGCGGCTTGTTGAGCAGCAGGTAGCGGTGCACGGCGGGCGCCTGGATGCGCCGCTCGTCGAGCTTGACCGAGTCGCGCTCGAGGTCCGCCTTGTCGCCGATCCCGGCCGGCTGGCCGTTGACCGTCACGCGCCCCTCGCGGATCAGCTCCTCCGCCTTGCGCCGCGAGGCGATGCCCGCCCGCGCCAGGATCTTCTGCAGCCGCTCCTCGCTCATGACGGAAACCTGGTGTCCACTGGCCTCCGGTCGAGAACGAGACTCCCTCGCGCTCTCACCGCTCCACCTCGGTCGCGGCCGCAGCCGTCTCCTCCTCGGCCACCGCATCCTCGTCGTCTTCCGGCGGCTCCCACTCGGCCGCGGGCCGCGCTCGCGCGATTCCCTCCGCTTCCCCGGCGGCTCCTGCACCCTCCTCATCCTTCTCGTCGTTCTCCGGGTGCTCCGGCACCTCCGGCGGCTCCGCCAGCTCCGGCAGCTCCGCCAGCTCCGGCAGGTGCTCCGCGTGCCCTTCGCGCTCGTCGAGCTCCGCCGCCTCGCGCAGGAAAGTCTCCTCGCGGTCGTCTTCTTCCTCCTCGAACAGACCGCCGTCGCCGGCCTCCGGGTCGATCGCCGGGGTCGCCGGGCTCGCCAGGCTCGCCAGGCTCGCCGAGGCCATCGGGGAAGATCCGGCCGCCGGGGTGGCCGGCACCGCGCCGAGCGCCGGGGCCGCCGGGCCGAAGATCTCCTCGAGCTCCTCGAGCGGCGGCAGGTCACGCAGGCTGTTGAGACCGAAGTGCACCAGGAACTCGCGCGTGGTTGCGTAGAGGAACGGCTTGCCCACCACCTCCTTGCGTCCCGAGATGCGCACCAGCCGCTTCTCGAGCAGTGTCTTGAGCACCCCCACGGGATTGACGCTCCGCAGCTCCTGGATCTCCGGGCCGGTGATCGGTTGGCGGTAGGCGACGATCGCCAGCGTCTCGAGCGCCGCCATCGACAGCTTGCTGCCGCTCGCCACCTCGAAGAAGCGCCGCAGCCAGACTCCCATCTCCGGGCGGGTGACCAGCCGCACGCCGCCCGCCACGTCCTCGACCATCACGCCGCGCGCCTCGCCGCCGGCGTAGCGCTCCAACACCGCGGCCAGCGCCGCCGCCGCCTGCTCGCGCTCGCCCTCGTCGAACAGCTCGATCAGCCGGGTGCGCGGCACCGGTTCCGGCGAGACGAACAGGATCGCCTCGATCGCCGCCTCCATCTCGGTGCGCTCCGTCATGCGCCGATCGCCTCCCGCTCCTCGGCGCCGAGCTCGCGGGTCGTCCGGTAGACCAGGATCTCGCCGCTCTCGGTCTGGTGGACCCGGATGAGGTTCAGGCGCGCGAGCTCGAGGACCGCCAGGAAGGCGGCGATCGCCTCGGCCCGGCAGGAGCGCCGGCGCAGGTCGGCCAGAAGATCGAACGGCCGGCCGGCGTCGAGGGCCCCGAGCAGGCGGTCGAACTGATCGCGCACCGAGTAGGCGTCGGCGCTGACCAGCAGCGGTGGCGGGTGCTCACGGTCGTAGCGCTGCAACGCCTGCTTGAGCGCGGACAGCAGGTCGAACAGCGATACCTCGCCGAGCTCCACCTCCTCCTCTTCGCCGCCGGCGGCCGACGCGGGGAGCGGCTGCGGCTGGCGGGTCCACACGCCGACGCGCAGCCGGTCCACCTCGGCCAGCGACTGCGCCACGTCCTTCAGCCGCCGGTACTCGAGCAGCCGCTCGACGAGGTCCTGCCGCGGGTCCTCCTCGGGCTCGCCCTCGCGCGCCGCCGTCCGCGGCAGCAGCATCTTGGACTTGAGGTGGATGAGCAGCGCCGCCTCGTAGATGTACTCGCCGGCGATGTCGAGGTTGAGCTGCTCCATCAGCTGCAGGTAGGCATGGAATTGATCGCAGATGGCCGCCACCGGGATGTCGGTGATCTCGACGCGGTTGATCTTGATCAGGTGCAGCAGCAGATCGAGCGGCCCCTCGAACACCGGCAGCTGGACGCGCCACGATGCGGGCAGCAGCTCGCCGCCGTCGTCGCCGTCACCCGGAGCCACGGCGTCCAGCCCGGTTTCATGGCTCGTCATGCCGGGACCTCCGGGGGGTGTCCGCGGCGTGCGCGGGTCCGCGACGTCCGCGACGGGGGCCAGTAGTCGAGCTTCATCGCCGAGCGCACCCGCGCCATGGTCTCCTGCGCCCGCTCGCGCGCCCGGCGCGTCCCGTCCGCCAGGACGTCGAGCACCAGGTCACGATCGCGCGCCAGCTCCTCGCGCCGCCGCCGGATCGGCTCGAGGAAATCGATGATCCGCTGCGCGATCAGCTTCTTGTCGTCGACGCAGCCGATCTCCGCCGCGCGGCACAGCCGCGCCACCTGCTCCTGCACCTCGGGCGGCGACAGCAGCCGGTGGAAGTCGTAGAGGTTGCAGACCTCGGGCCTCCCGGGGTCGCTGCGCCGCAGGCGCTGGGGATCGGTGAACATCTGCATGCATTTCTGCCGGATCACCTCCGGCGGGTCGGCGAGGTTGATCGCGTTGCCGTACGACTTCGACATCTTGCGGCCGTCGATCCCCGGCACCTTCGGCGTCGGCGTCAGCAGGATCTGCGGCTCGGGGAACAGCTCGCCGTAGAAGTGGTGGAAGCGGCGCACCAGCTCGCGGGCCATCTCGAGGTGGCTCGCCTGGTCCTCCCCCACCGGCACGAAGTGCGCGCGATAGATCACGATGTCGACCGTCTGCAGCACCGGGTAGCCGAGGAAGCCGTAGGTCGCCAGGTCGCGGTTCTCGATCTGCGCGATCTGCTCCTTGTACGTCGGCACGCGCTCGAGCCAGCCGAGCGGCGTGATCATCGACAGCAGCAGGTGCAGCTCGGCGTGCTCCGGCACCAGTGACTGCACGAAGATCACCGACCGCTCGGGGTCCAGCCCGGCGGCGAGCCAGTCGGTCACCATCTCGACGGTGCTCTCGGCCACCTGCGAGGTGTCGGCGTAGTCGCTGGTCAGCGCGTGCAGGTCCGCCGCCATGTAGTAGCAACGATAGGTGTCCTGCAGCTCGACCCAGTTCTTGAGCGCGCCGAAGTAGTTGCCGAGGTGGATCTTGCCCGTCGAGCGCATCCCCGACAGGACGACCTGCTTCTCCTCGCTCAAGGCGCCTCCCTCGTAGCGTACGGAATCACGATGCAATCCATCCGGGTCACCGGGTCACCTAGTTGATCACCAGCAGCAGGATGAAATGAAAGGGCAGCACCAGCAGCGGCACCACCCAGAGCATGGCGAGGGCCATGCCGATCATAAGGCCGTAGGGGCGCAGGCCGGCAAGCTTCTCGGCCCAGTCCGCCGGCAGCGTCTGCAGCGCGATCTGGCCGCCGTCCAGCGGCGGCAGCGGCAGCAGGTTGAACACCGCCAGGAAGGCGTTGATGGTGGCCAGGCGCACCAGCGTGAACATCAGCGGGAAGCCGGCCAGCCGGCCGGTGCCGCCGTCGATCTGGTACACCAGGGTGGCCAGCGCCGCCTTGCGCGCGTCGGCGCCGATCGCTGCCGCCGCGAAGCCCACGGCGATCGTCGCCAGCCCCGCCAGCAGCAGGTTCACCGCCGGCCCGGCGGCGCTCACCATCAGCGAGTTCCAGTACGGGCGCCGCAGGTTCCTGGCCAGCACCAGCGGCGGCCGCCCCCAGCCGAAGACCGGCACCTGCAGCATCGGGCTCAGCAGCGGCAACCCGGCGAGCAGCAGCGGCAACAGCACCGAGCCGAAAGGATCGAGATGGCGCAGCGGGTTGAGCGACACCCTGCCGACCAGCCGCGCCGTCGAGTCGCCGCAGCGGTCGGCCACCCAGGCGTGGGCCGCCTCGTGGGCGGAGATCGACAGCAGCACCAGGAGGAGCTGGACGACAGCGGTGAAGATCAGGGTGGTGCCCATCGCTCCCGGTTCCTCCTCGGCATTTCAGCCCCGGCCAACCGGCCCGCCCCGCGCCCCGGCGGGCGGCTCGGGCAGCGGGTCGCGCAGACCGCGCAGCAACCCGCGCGCCTTGGCGGCGACGGCGCGGCCGTTGCCGCGCGTCAGCTCGCGCAGCCAGGCGACCGGCAGCGCCACCAGGTTGGCGGCGAGGAAGCCCGCGAGCCCGGCCGGCCCGGCATGGCGGCGCACGTAGACCGCGTTGCTGCGCGCGGTGTGGAACGTCTTGCCGGGCGTGTAGGCGCCACCGCTCGACGCCGCCACCTTGTGCCAGACGCGGCTCTCCGGCACGTAGCGCAGCCGGTAGCCGGCGTCGAGCGCCCGCCGGCACCAGTCGGCGTCGTCGACGTTGATGAAGTAGGCCGGATCGAGCGCCCCGACGTGCTCCAGCACGTCGCGCGGGATGAGCAGGCAGCAGGTGGTGAGATAGGTCACGTCGGCCGGCCGGCTGAAGCGCGGCCCATCCGGCTGGCCGCGGCCGAACTCTTCCGTCACCGTCTCGCGGATGCGCAGGCGCCCGCCCGCCGCCCACAACCGGTCGGGCGGATCGAAGTAGAAGATCTTGGGGCCGGCGGCGCCCACCCCCGGATCGGCGCAGGCGCCCAGCAGCGGCGCCAGGAAGCCGGCGTCCACCTCGACGTCGGTGTTGAGCAGCAGCACCCAGGCGACCTCGGGGTCGGCGAGCGCGCGGCGGATCCCGACTTCGTTGCCGCCGGCGAAGCCGAGATTGGCGCCGCTCTCGATCAGCTCGACGCCCGGCCGCTCGCGACGCAACCGCGTCACGGACTCGTCGGTCGAGGCGTTGTCGACCACGATCGGCCGCAATGTCTGCAGGCCGGCCGTGCACCGGTCGAGCGACGCGAGCGTCGCGAGGGTGTCGGCGGCACCGTTCCAGTTGACCAGCACCACCGCCACCTGGCCGGTCAGCTGGCGTGGCTGACGCTCAGGCCGCATCGGGCTGCATGCGCCGGCCGAGATCGGCTGCAAGGCGCTCGTGCTCGGCGAGCACGCGCCGCTCGGCCAGCATGACGGCGCCCTGAAGGCCGAGCGTGAGGTAGAACAGCAGCTGGTGGACGATCGCCGGCACCGCGCCCGAGAGGACCGCCCCGCCGGTCAGGAAGGTGGCGGCGACCGCGGCAAGCGCCGCCAGCAGCCAGGGAATGACGCGCAGCCGCAGCCGCCGCGCGGTCTCGAGCAGCTCCTCGGGATAGCCGCGCTCGCGCACCACCCGCGAGATGACCTTGCCGGTCGCCAGCATGTACAGCACGATCCAGGTGTGCGAGAACATCAGCACCAGGGTCGCTGCCAGGGCCAGCAGCACGTGCTGGCGCACCTGCGCCTCCGCGATCCCGCTCAGGCCGTAGCCGAGCGCCGCCGCGGCGAGCAGGCCGGCCGTCCCCAGCAGACCCATCACCAGCAGAGCGCGTCCCATCATCATCGCGAAGTCCTCGTCCCTCCAGGAACCTACTCTCCCGACCCTGCCTCGCCGCCGCCGAGCACCGCCCGGCGCCAGCGGCGCGCCACGTGCACCGGGCGGAAGCGCTCCGCCAGCAGCCGGCGGCCGGCCGCGCCGCGACGCGACGCCGCGGCTGGATCGTCGAGCGCCGCCGCGAGCGCCGCAGCGAGGCTGGCGGGCTCCTCCGGCGGCACCAGCCAACCGGTACGCCCGTCTTCCACCACCTCGGGGATGCCGGAGACGCGGCTGGCGACGACCGGCACCGACGCCTCCATGGCTTCCAGGACGACCAGCGGCATGCCCTCGTAGATGGAGGGTACCACCAGCGCCGCCGCACCCCGCAGCAAACGGCGCACCCGCATCGCATCGGCCCTGCCGAGAAAGCTCACGGCCGCGCCGAGCCCGAGCGCCGCGGCCACCCGCTCGAGCGCGGCCCGGTGCTCGCCGTCGCCGGCGATCAGCAACCGCGCCGCGGGATGGCGTCGCAGCAGCTCGGGCATCGCCGCCAGCAGCACGTCCACGCCCTTGCGGATGCGCAATCGGCCGACCACCAGCAGGTAGCCGGCGCCGCCCTCGCCGCCGTCCGCCGAACCTGCCATCGCGGCCGCGGGCCCCTCCCCGCCGTCCGCCGGGCCGTCCGCCGGGCCGTCCGCCGGGCCTTCCGCCCGCTTCTCCCCCATCGCGTTCGGCACCACCGCCACCTCGCCGACCCGGTAGTCTCGCCGCAGCTCGGCGGCGGTGGCGGCGCTCGGCGCCAGCACCCGCTCGGCCGCGCGCGCCGTCAGCCAGCCGAGCGCGATCTGCAGCGGCGCCTTGAAGCGGCGGAACCGCATCTCGACCGCCGACGGACGTCCCAGCAGCCGGGCGCCCCAGCGCAACGGCCGCACCGCCCGCCGCTCCTCGCGATAGCTCACCTGCAGCAGCGCCGCCAGGCGCGGCCGCGGTTCGAGGCTCGGCGCCAGCCCGGCCACCAGCAGCGCGGCCAGGCCGCCGTCCGACTCGTGGACTTGCACCACGTCAGGGCGAAAGCGGCGCAGCGCCCGCCACACGGCGGGCACCACCAGGAGCGGAAAGAGCGCCTTGGGGCCGGCGACCCCGCCCGGCCCGCGCCCCAGGATCTCCACCTCGGCGCCCTCCTGCCGCAGGCCGGCGGCCAACTGTAGCACCTGTTCTCCGACCCCGGAAACGTCGCGCGGCGGCAGGGTGTTCGCCACCAGCAGCACGCGGAGTGGGCGGCTCAGGGGACCTCGAACCGCAGCACCACGACGCCGCAGCGCACCTCGGCCCCGGGCAGGACCTCGCCGGGCACGCCGGTCTCGAGCCTGGCGCCGTTGAGGAAGGTGGCGTTCATGGTGCCGATCTCCTCGGAGAGGAAGAACTTCGCTCCCCGCCGGTAGATCTTGGCGTGGCGCCGCGACACCGACCGCTGGCTGTCGACCGGGGTCAGGTCGACGTCGGGATAGATGCCGGTCACCGGATCGCGCCGGCCGATGGTGGTCTCGGGACCGTTGGAGAGCGGGAACTCCATGCCCGAGGCGAGATGCACCAGCTTCTCCGGCCCCTCGGCGGGGACCTGCGCCAACTGGCTCGGGATCTCGCGCGAGACCGGCGACACCCGGCTGCCGAACGACGTCTTCAGCAGCTCGTCGGTCTCGCGCAGGCGCCGCGACAGCTTGCGCATCATGCGCACCGCGATCTCCGGGTTGCCCTGCAGCATCTGGTCGAAGGTCGAGCCGTTGATCTGGAGCAGGCGGGAATCGGTCAGCGCCCGCGCCGTGGCCGCCCGCGGCAGGTCCTCGAGCACGGACATCTCGCCGAAGAAGTCGCCCTTCTCGAGCACCGCCAGGACCCGGTCGTCCTCGCCCATGCGGTTGAGGATCTCCACCTTGCCCTCGCTGATGATGTACATCTCGGTGCCGAGATCGCCTTCACGGAAGATGATCTCGCCGGCGCTGAAGTCCACGGACTGCGCGGCGAGGCTCTTGCGCGGTGGGTTGCCGGTGGTCTTGAAGACGGGATTGTTCATGGGCCGAGGAGGAGCCGCGCGCCGCCGGAGCTGCCGGAACTGTCTGGGCCGGGGGCGGAACTATCCGGCCCGGGGGGGCCAAGGCGCGCGGACATGCCGATGGGGAGCGTCAGGTTGGGAGACCGATGCCCGGACTCGAGACCCCAGGCGAGGGGCCACTCGAAGCTGCGGAGACTGTCCGCGATCAACTCCACCCCCGCTCGTCTCGCATCGCCGGCGCCCGAGCTCTCGGGATGTCCTCCGGCGCCTCCGGCGGCTCCGGCAGTGCCGGCTGCGCCGGCGGTGCTTGCGGCGGCTGCGCTGCCTCCATCGAGGGCATCGAGATGGCCGAGGATCATCCCGCCGAGGCGATCGAGATTACCTGACAGGGCAAGGTGGGTCAACATGCGGTCGATGCGGTAGAGCGGCTCGTTGACGTCCTCGAGGAACAGCACCGCGCCGCTCAGCTCGGGGAACCAGGCGGTGCCCAGGGTCGCCGTCAGCAGGCTCAGGCAACCGCCGAGCAGCGGGCCGGCGGCCGCGCCGCCGCGCAGCCAGCCGGCCAAGGGGATCGCGACCGGGTAGCGGCCGCCGAGCGCCCCGAGCAGCGACTCCCGCTCGCCGGCGGTCAGGCCGCGCGCCAGCTCCCCCCCGACCAGCGGTCCGTGGAAGGCGACCAGCCCCAGCCGCCGTACCACCGCCAGCAGGAAGGGCGTCAGGTCGGAGTACCCGAGGTAGGCGCGCGGGCGCCGGCGCAGCAGCTCCCAATCGATCCCGGGCAGCACGCGCAGCACGCCGTGGCCGCCGCGGGTGAAGAGGATGGCCGGCAGGTCCGCATCGGCGGCCAGGCGGTGGAAGGCGGCGAGACGGGCTTCGTCGCCGCCCGCGAACAGACCCTCCCGCGAGGCCGCGTTGTCGGCCAGCACCGGCTCGAAGCCGAGGCCGCGCAGTGCCGCCAGCCCGCGTTCCAGCCGTTCCGGGTCGACCGGTCCCGAGAGGGCCGCCACGCCGATGCGGTCGCCCGGACCGGCGGGCGGCGGCAGGCGCGCCGCTGGCTGGGGGGTGGTGAGAGACAAGGTGCCGGAGAGGTCCGTAAGCCGAGTTCTGTCTCGCCGGCGCCGAGGCGCCGGCCAGCGGTCATTCCTCTAGGACCGGCGTTGCCGCCGGCCTCGAGCAACCTACCCGGAAGCGGCCCCGTCCGGCCAGGCCGAACGAGGGCGGGACGGGCGGCCCGCATTCCGCTCCCCTATTTGGTCTTGCTCCGCATGGGGTTTGCCGTGCCTCCGCCGTCGCCGGCGGAGCGGTGCGCTCTTACCGCACCGTTTCACCCTTACCCGACCCGAAGGCCGGGCGGTCTACTCTCTGTTGCACTTTCCGTCGCGTCACCACGCCTCGCCGTTAGCGAGCATGCTGCCCGTCGGAGCTCGGACTTTCCTCCCCGCCGGCCGAAGCCGGCGCGGCGACCGCATGGACCTCTCCGGCAAGACCATTGTACCGCGTCCGGCGCGCCGGAAGGCACAGGCTCGGGACCCCCGGTGTCGATCCGATCCGTGCGCACCAGAGCTGGTAGTATCTGCGCTATCGCTCGTCCTGAGGCAGGTCATCGGGGGATGGCGCAGGGGAGCCATCGGCCTCGATCTCGTAGCGAACGACCCCGGTTCGGCTCAGCGGGTGGAGAGAGCTCGACGACCGCCGCGTGGCATCGTCCCCCGCCGGGGGCGACGGGGCCTCCGGCGCCTGGCCCGGCCTGGCGCCATTCCCGGCGGCGCCCGCCGGGGTCCCCGCGGCACGCCATTCCTCCTGCGGCGCTCGACCCGCGGCGATGTCCGTCATGCGCTGCCGGACCCGCAGGATCGCATCCTCGACCTGCGGATCGGGACCGCCGATCTCGAGCGCCCGGGCGTAGCTCTCGACGGCGTGCCGCAGCCAGTGCTGGTTGCGTGTCTGCAGATCGCCGAGCAGCACGAAGTACTTCGCCTGGGGGTCGATCCGCACCGCCTCGCGCAGCAGCTCGATGGCGAAGTGGAAGTCGTCCTTGGCGGCGAAGGCGGTGGCGCGGTTGAAGTAGCCGCGGGCACGATCGCGGTTCTCCTCGGCCCGGCTCTTGCCGGTGGCGGTCTCCGGCCACCCGGCCGGGCCGATCTCGCGGTCGTAGTCGCGCCGCTTGCCGGGGTGGCTCAGGGTGACGTAGGCGGCCGTGGCGCGCTCGAACAGCACCTCGAGCACGCCCTCCCGGCCTTCCAGCCCCAGCGAGGGTGCGTGCGATGGATGGACCAGGCGGGCCACCCGCTCGTAGCCCTCGTGGACCTTCTCCGGCGAAGCGGTCGGCCCCACCGACAGCAGCTGGTAGAAGGTCGCGCCGCCGACCTCCCGCAGCATGGCGGCGACCCGTTCGCGGTGCTCCTCCGCCCCGAGCTCGAGCGGCCGTTCCGCGAGACTGCGCGCGATGCGCTCGGAGAACAGAGCCAGCTCGTGCGGAGTGACGGCGTGGAGAGAATCGGTCATGAGGCGCGGACCAACATCTCTGAATCATATCCTCCCGGCGCCCGCGGCGCGACCGCCCCACCCACCTGGGCCGCGGGCAAAACCGACGAGGCGAGCCAAGCCGGGCCTGGGAGGCCCCGACGTAACTCGCCTCGCTCTCGTGCGTGCCGGGTCAGCCTCGCGTCCCCTCCCGGGTGCTGGAGGCCTGCCGGCAGGCGGCTTCCTGCTTACCTGAGCGGCGTAAGGGTGAACTTCTCGACCGCGGCTCCGAGGTCGAAGCCGTTGCCCTTGCCGGCCAGGGCGAGATGGACGTCACCCTTGGTCATCGCCAGGGCCTCGCCCTCCTTCACCATGCCCGCTCCGACGTCGGCCGCGGCGTAGCTGCCGAACAGCTCGCGGATGTCGCTCACGGGCGAGAATTTGCCGCTACCGTCTCTGACCTCGTACTTGCCGGCGGAGAGACCGGCGCCCTTGGCCCGGATCCGGACGTCGGCGGTCTGACCGTTGTCGCAGCTGATGCTGGCCTCGCCTCTGGCCGACTTGAGACCCAGGGACCAGCCCCGGAGGTTGTAGCTCATCCGACAGGTCGTGCTCGTACCGGTCTGTGACGCTGCGCTCGCGGGCAGCAACAGCAGCGCCGCGAGCAGGGCGGAAAGCATCAAGCCTCGTTTCAACATGGGATCCTCCAATGCGGCACCGGCCGCCGGCGGCCCTCACGCGACATCCCACTCTCGCCGCCGGCACCTTCCGCGCCGCGCCGTTCACCCCCATACTGGAGCAAGATCCGTTCCTCCCAGCGGGGGTGCCGCGACTGGCGACAGGCGGAGCCGCGGCCTCCCAGCGGGGGTGCCGCGACTGGCGACAGGCGGAGCCGCGGCCTCCCAGCGGGGGTGCCGCGACTGGCGACAGGCGGAGCCGCGGCC
>DATDGZ010000393.1:0-2108 GCA_036521795.1 Thermoanaerobaculia bacterium
AGGGCGCCCTCGCCTTCACCTCGCTGTCGGTGGCGGCGCCGAAGGTGCTGCTCAACGTCGAGCTCGGCGATCACGGCCTGCTGCGGCAGCAGGCCTGCGACTGCGCCCTCGGCAGGGAGGGGCTGGTCTGGCGCGTGGCCGAGGTGCACAGCCCGGCGAAGATCGCTCTCGAAGGGGTCAAGGTCGGCGAGGTCGACTTCGCCGACCTGGTCGCCGGCGTGGTGCGCGAGCTCGGCGGCGGCGCCGACGACTTCCAGATCTGGCTCGGCGACGGCGCGAACGGCGGCGCCCGTCCGACGGTCGTGCTCTCGCCGCAGGCCCGCATCGAGCCCGCGGCCCTCCGCGACGGCTTGCGCCGGCGCCTCCCCGCCCTTGCCGGGGGCGGCGCCCTTGCCGCCGCGCTGTGGTGCGACGCCGGGGCGCTGGCGGTGGAGCGCCAGCCGCTGCGCCAGGGGCCGGATGCGAAGACGCGGCGCCTCGTTCGGCTGGAGCGGAGCGAGCCTGCGGCGCGCGCCGGGTCGGACCCGCCGCCGCCCGGCCGGCCGCTGCCTCCGGGCGGCGCGGGCGGCTGCTGATGCGCTTCGATCCCGAGGAGTGGGCGCGGGTCCACGACGCCCGCGAGGACCGGCACCTCGCCTTCCGGCGCGGGCTCGAGCTGTGCGTCGAGGCCTGCGCCGAGCGCATCCACCCGGGAGAGCTGTGGGCCGACGTCGGCGCCGGCACCGGGCACCTCGCCGGCGCACTGGCGGCGCTGGGCGCGCGAGTGATCGGCCTCGACCGCGACCCACGGATGGCGCGCTACTCGCGGGGGCGCTGGCCGCGCGCCGTCGCCTTCGCGGTCGCCGACGCCTCACACCTGGCGTTGGCGGATGCTTCGTGCGGCGGCATCGTGGCGATCTCCCTGCTCGGCTGCCTGGCGTCCCCGGCCGGCTTCTTCGCCGAGGCGGCGAGGGCGCTCAGCCCCGGCGGTACCCTGTGCGTCAGCGCGATGAACCGGCGCAGCCTGCTGCTCGCGGTGAGCAAGGCCTCGAGCTGGCGGCGGCGCCCCTCCGGCGCGCCGCGCTACACGGCCTACGATCCGGCCGACCTCGCCGGCGCCCTGCGGCGAGCGGGCCTGGTGCCGGAGCGCCAGATCCTCTACGCTCACTTCGTGGCCGCGGGCTCCCGCATCGTGCCGGGCGCCGCTGCGGCGCGCCGCCGCGAGCGCACGGTTCCACCCGGCACCCGCGATTCCTGGGCGCGGCAGCTCCTGATCCTGGCGCGGCGCGCCGGCCAGTGAAGCGCCTAGCAGGCATCTCGCCGGCGTCGCCGCTGCTCATCGCGGCGGCGGCTTCGGCGGGGCCGCTAGACGCTTGCCGCCTCACGAGTGGTCATATCGATCTGTTCGGAACTGGATCTCCACATGGCCCAGCGGAGGGGTGACAATCACCCTTGGAGCCGAGCCCGCGTGCCCGTCGGTCGTCAGCGGGCGCCGTGGCGCACGGCTGCATTCGTCATGGAGGTGCTGCAAGTGTCGAAGCTGCCAATGACCCGCCTATCAATCCTGGCAATCGTGCTCAGCGCCGCCGGCGCCGGTGGGCAGGCTGTCCCGCCCGCCGCCGGCGCGGAGGGAGGCGCCCCGGTGGTGCTCGAGCTGTTCACGTCCCAGGGATGCTCGACCTGCCCGCCGGCGGACCACCTGCTCTCCGAGCTGGGCCGCGGCGTCGCGGCGGGCCAGGTGATCCCGCTCGCCTTCCACGTCGACTACTGGGACCGTCAGGGCTGGACCGATCCGTTCGACTCGCCGCAATGGTCGCAGCGCCAGCAGCGCTACGCGCACGCCCTGACCGGCGACAGGCTCGCCACGCCGCAGCTGGTGATCGACGGCCACGGCGCTAGCGTGGGGTCCAAGCGGGACGAGGTGCTGAGCAAGATCGCCGAGGCCCGCACCCAGCTGCCCGCCGCAGCGGTGGACGTGGCGATCGTCGACGCGCCCCGGGGCGGGTCGCACCCCCGGCTGCGGGTCAAGGTCGGGGTGCGGGTCTTGCAGCAGACCTCGAGCCGCGATCTCGACTTATGGGTGGCCCTCACCCAGAGCGGCCTCGTCACCGAGGTCAAGGGCGGCGAGA
>DATDGZ010000394.1:0-7902 GCA_036521795.1 Thermoanaerobaculia bacterium
ACGGCCTCTACGCGTCGATGAACGCGGCCTACCTGCGGCGGCTCGGCGCCGGCACCATCCTGGGCGGCGAGTTCGAGGCCGGCCTGCTGGCGCTCGCCGAACGGCTCGCCGCGGGCCGGGGCCGGGACGGGTCCCAGCCCGAGCCGCTGGTCTCCCTGGCGCGCCAGAGCTTCCTGGTGCCCGACCGCAGCGGCCTGCCGGAGCTCGGCAGGTACGCGCAGCTCCACGCCGCTCCGGGCGACCTGCGGACGGTCGGCTACACCGAGGCCAGCCGCGGCTGCAAGCACCTCTGCCGCCACTGCCCGATCGTGCCGGTCTACGAGGGGCGCTTCCGCATCGTCGAACGCGAGGTGGTGCTGGCCGACATCGAGCGGCAGGTGGCGGCCGGGGCGCGCCACGTCACCTTCGGCGACCCCGACTTCTGGAACGGCCCGACGCATGCGATGAACCTGGTGCGGGAGCTGCACGCGCGCCATCCCGACGTGACCTACGACGTGACGATCAAGGTCGAGCACCTGCTGCGGCATGCCGAGCACCTCCCGACCCTGCGCGACACGGGGTGCCTGTTCGTGACCTCGGCGGTGGAGTCGGTCGACGACCGGGTGCTGCAGATCTTCGCCAAGGGGCACACGCGGCAGGACTTCATCGCGGTGGCCGGCCTGTTCCGCGCCGCCGGGTTGCAGCTCAATCCCACCTTCGTGACCTTCACCCCGTGGATCACGGCCGCCGGCTACCGCGATCTGCTGCAGCTGCTCGAGGAGCTCGACCTGGTGGGCCAGGTGGCCCCCATCCAGTACGCCATCCGGCTGCTCATCCCGCAGGGCTCGAAGCTGCTCGACCTCGCCGCGGTCTGCGACCTGGTCGAGGAGTTCGACGAGGAGAGGCTGGTCTACCCCTGGCGCCATCCCGAGCCGCGGGTCGACGAGCTGTGCGCCGCGGCCCTGCAGCAGATCCAGGCCGGTCAGGACGCGGGCGAGTGCCGGCACCGGATCTTCGCCCGCGTGTGGCGGCTGGCCGATGCCGCCTGTGAGGAGAGCGCCGCGGACGGCCTGCGCCTGGGCACGCTCGAGCCGCCGCCCGGCCGCATGGAGGTGCCCTACCTGACGGAGCCCTGGTACTGCTGAGCGGAGCCCACCGAGGGGCAGGTGGCCCTTCTTTGAGGCGGTAGAGCTGGGCGAGCAGCGGCCTCGAGAGCCCTGCTTGCGCGAGATCAGCCTTCGCTGCCTCGGCAGCTCGCCCCATGCCGGTTGCCGTTCTTGCTGCCGCCGGTCCTCTCTTGGGCTCTCTGCCAGAGGCTTTCCTTTGGGCTCGACGCCGCCCCATCGGCGGGCGGAGCGAGCCAGATAAGCACCAGAATCCAGCAGTCGTCCGACGATGCACGCGTTCTCCTGGCAGATCTTGATCAGAGCGCAAGCTGGGAGCCGGATTCTAGGATGACGAGCATCGATGGTCATACGGCGACTTCGAGAACAACGGCGTCTACTACCATCCGCAACTCACGCACTCTTGCCAATCGCCGCCGTCTCGCTCCCAGTGAGGTCGGACGACGATGAAGCTTCCCAAGGATGAGTTTGTCGGGCGAGAGAAGGAGATCGCCAGGTTGTCGGAATGGCTCAAATCACCCGCTCCGAAGCCGATTCTGATCTCCGGTGTGGGCGGCATCGGCAAGAGCGCTCTCCTTGGAGAGCTCGTGCGGCGCCATCCACGTCCGGAGCTGGTGGTGGGACTCAACCTTTCCATGACGGCAAACCCCGAAGATGCCGCCCGCCGGCTGATCGACGGGGTCGTCGAGTCGGCCACGGTACCGGAGATCATCGTGCTCGATGCCGTGGACCAGCTTGCCGGGGGAGCGCTGCCGCCATTCCTTGCGGAGATCCGGAGAATCCTCCCGAGAACTCCCATCGTCTTGACGAGCAGAGAAAGCATGGCGCTGGATGCCGCGGAGCTCGCTCTGGGGCCGCTCTCGGCAGAGGAGTCCGTGGAGCTTCTCGGCCGGCTCGGCCTGGACCGGGAGGATCCAGATCTCTCGCGTCTCGCCGCCGAGCTCGGGAACCATCCCCTGGCGTTGACGATCGCCTCTCAGCTTGCGAAGACCACTCCCACGCCCAAGCTGATCGCGATGCTGAGGCAGAGACTCTACGAATTGGAGCGTGACGCGGAATCGCAAGCGCCCCTGGTCAAGGCGGTCAGGCCAGAAATCGTCATCGCCACCGACAGGCTCATTGAACACCTCGGCCGTCAGCCGGCTGACCTGTTCAAGCTGGCGCCTCGCAAGTTCGAGGAGGTGATCGCCGAATTGCTGGCGGGCATGGGATGGGAAGTCCACTTGACGCAACAGACACGTGATGGCGGTAGGGACATCCTTGCCTTCCTCAACCTGGACGTCGGACGGTTGCTCTGCCTGGTGGAGGCGAAGCGGTACAGCCCGGACAGGCCCGTGGGCATCGAGCTCGTGCGCAACCTGTTCGGCGTACTCTCAGACGAGCAGGCGAGCTCCGCCCTTCTCGTGACCACCTCGTATTTCACGCCGGATGCCAGAGAATTCCAGCGGCGCCACGTCCATCAGATCAGCCTCCAGGAGTATCAAGATGTCGTCGCATGGATCAGGAAGTGGAGGCGCGGGAAATGATCGCGAGATGCGAACTCGGCCGCTGCAACGAGCGCCTGGGAGCATTCTCCCGGCGAGCCTGATGGCGAGCGGCCAGTGGTCGGTGCCAGCGGTCAAGGAGTGGACAACGCCCCCACTCCGGGGCCGCCAAGCGGCTCAGCGGACCTCGGGACCGAGGCTTCGTGCAGGCATCCATAGTGTACGATCTTTAGACCGTGTCGACCGAGAGTCCCGCCTTCGTCGCCCTGTTGCGGTTCCACCTCGGGGCGGGGGCGCGGTTGGCCGGGCGGGTGGTGGTGCCGGTGCTGACGGCGGCGGCCGCCGCGGGGATGTTCCTGGGCCCGGACTTCCTCCGCACGGTGGCGGGGCTGCTCTTCGGCGGCGGCGCGGGGATCGGCGCGGGGGTCGTGGTGCTCGTCGCGCTGATCGGCGTCGCGCAGGCGGCGGCGCCGCGGATCTGCCGCGGGCTCTCGGGGTGGGTGCGCCACCTGCCGGCGGGTCCGGCGGCGCAGCGGCGGGCGGCGCTGCTCGCGGTGGCGCTGGTCGAGGTGCCGGTCCTGCTCGGCTTCGCCTTCCTCGTGCTCGCCGCGCGCGGCAGCGGGGTGGCGCGCGAGCTGGCGCTGGGGCTGCCGCTGCGCGCCCTCGCCGCGGCGGCGTTCGCCCTGCCGGTCACCCGCGGCGGGCCGACGCGCGTGCTCGCCTTCGGCGCCGGCGTCCTGGCCGGCGGCAGGAGCGCGGCGTGGCTCGTGGCGGCGGCCGCGCTGCTGCTCGTGGCCGACCTCGGCGCCGGCCGGCTGCGCCCGGTGGGCGAGGCGCCGCGGCGGCGGCGCAGCGCCGACCGCCTGGTCGAGGCGCGGCTCGCTTGGCGGGCGCTGGGCTGGCGGGTCGCCGGCGGCTACGCCAGCGCGCTGCTGCCGCTCGCGATGGGCTGGGCCTTCGTCGCCCACAACGAGCTGGCGCCCCGGGATCAGGCGCGGGCGGCGCTCCTCGCCGGCGCCCTGGGAGTGGCGCTGCTCTTCGCCGCGCTGGGTGACAGTCTGGCGGTGCTGCGGCCCGCCTGGCCCTGGGCGCGCTCGCTGCCCTGGTCGGCGGCGCAGCGCGTGCGGAGCGATGCCCTGCTGCTCGGGGCGCACGCGCTGCCGGTGGTGGCGGCGACGGCGGCGCTCGCGCCATGGAGCCGGGAGACGGCCGCGGCGGCGCTCGCGGTTCTCGGCTTGCTGCCGCCGCTCGCCGTGGTCACCGCCGGGGCGGTGCGGCGGGCGCCGGAGCGGCGCAGCGGCGCCGCCGGCGAGATCCTCTTGTACGGCGGCTTCGCCGCCCTGCTGGCGGCCCTGCTGCCGTGGGCCGCCGGCCTGGCGCTGCTCGCCACCCCCTGGCTGCTGCTGGCGGCGGCGCGGCGGGAGCGCCGGCAGAAGGTCAGCCGCTGGCTCGAGCTGCACTCGCTGGCCGTGGGCGATCCCCAATCCTGGAGCGCTTGATGATCCGCTGCCGCCAGGCGTCCTTCTGCTACCGGCGGGGCGAGCCGGTGCTCGCCGGGGTCGATCTCACCTTCGAGCCGGGGCTCACGCTGCTGCTCGGCCCGAACGGCTGCGGCAAGAGCACGCTGCTCAAGCTGGTGGCCGGCATCGAGATCCCCGACGCGGGCTCGATCGCCATCGACGGCCACGACCTGTGGGTCGAGGAGGTCGCGGCGCGGCGCGCTCTGGCCTACGTGCCGGAGCAGCCGGACCTCACCCCCTACGCCACCATCCGCGAGATCCTCGACCTGGTCTGCCGCCTGCGCGGCGAGCCGCGGGAGCGCGGCCGCGAGGCGCTCGAGCAGGTGGGCCTGCGGCACCTCGCCGACCGCTCGGTGCGCGAGCTGTCGATGGGGCAGCGGCGGCGGGCGGTGCTCGCCGCGGCCCTGGTGGGCGCGCCCCGGCACGTGCTGCTCGACGAGCCGCTCGAGACGCTCGACCGCGCCGGCCGCGACGACATCCTGCGCTGGATCGACGGCCTGGTCGGCGCCGGCGCGGTGGTGGTCGTGGTCTCCCACGACCTCGAGCCCTTCGTCGAGCGGGCGAGCCGCGCCCTCACCCTGCGCGACGGGCGGCCCTGGGTCGTCGAGCGGCTGCCGGCCTCGCGCCCCGCGCGGTGGGAGCTGCTCGAGCACCTGGCCCGCGGCCTCGCCGTCGACGCGGCGTTCGGGGCCGACGCCGAGCGCGTCGCGGAGGCCGTCCCGGCCCAGCCATGAACGCCGCGGGCGCCGTCCGTTCCGGCCCGGCCGGCAGGGAGCCGATCGCCATCGTCGGCATCGGCTGCCGGTTCCCCGGGGCCGACGGCCCGCGCGCCTTCTGGCGGCTGCTCTGCGAGGGGGTGGACGCCATCGCCGAGGTGCCTCCCGAGCGCTTCGACCTGCGCCGCGTCTACGACCCGTCGCCGGGAACGCCGGGCAAGATCGCCAGCCGCTGGGGCGGCTTCCTCGGCGGCATCGAGCTGTTCGACGCCGCGTTCTTCGGCATCTCGCCGCGCGAGGCGGCGCGCATGGACCCGCAGCAGCGGCTGCTGCTCGAGGTCGCCTGGGAGTCGCTGGAGGACGCCGGGCTGGTGCCCGAGACGCTGGCCGGCAGCTGCACCGGGGTCTTCGTGGGGATGTGCTACGGCGACTACGAGGACCTCGAGCTGGGCGACCCGCAGGCGGTGGACCTCTACGTCAACACCGGCGGGGCGCGCAACATCGCCTCCGGGCGGATCTCCTTCGCCTTCGGCTTCGAGGGGCCGAGCCTGACGATCGACGCCGCCTGCTCGTCGTCGCTCGTGGCGGTCCACCTCGCCTGCCAGAGCCTGTGGTGCGGGGAGTCCGGGCTGGCGCTGGCCGGCGGCAGCAACGTCATCCTGCAGCCGCAGTTCAGCATCGGCTTCTCGCAGGCCGGGATGCTCTCGCCGGGCGGCCGCTGCAAGGCCTTCGCCGCCGCCGCCGACGGCTTCGTGCGCAGCGAGGGGGTGGGCCTGGTGGTGCTCAAGCCGCTGGCCCGGGCGACGGCCGACGGCGATCCGATCTACGCCGTGATCTGCGGCAGCGCGGTCAACAACGACGGCCGCTCGAGCGGTCTGCTGATGACCCCCGGGCGTCCCGGCCAGGAGGCGGTGCTGCGCCAGGCCTACGCCGACGCGGGCCTGCCGCCCGCCGCCGTGCAGTACGTCGAGGCGCACGGCACCGGCACCCGGGTGGGCGATCCGGTCGAGGCGGCGGCGTTGGGCGCGGTGCTCGGGCAGGGACGCGAGGCGGGGCGGCCGCTCGCGGTCGGCTCGGTCAAGTCCAACATCGGCCACACCGAAGGGGCGGCCGGGGTGGCGGGACTGATCAAGGTGGCGCTGGCGCTCAGGGAGCGCCGGCTGCCCGCCTCCCTCCACGCGCTCACCCCCAACCCCGAGATCCCCTGGCAGAGCCTCGGCCTCGCGGTCTGCAGCGAGCTCCGCGGCTGGCCCGACGACGCGCGGCCGGCCCGCGCCGGGGTCTCCTCCTTCGGCATCTCCGGCACCAACGCCCACGTGGTGCTCGAGGAGGCGCCGCCACGGCCCGCGCCCGCCCCGGCGCCCGCCGGGCCGGTGCTGCTGGCGCTCTCCGCCCGCGGCCCGGAGGCGCTCGCCGCCCAGGCACATGGCACCCTCGAGCTGCTGCGCGGCGCCGGGGGGGACGCCGACCTGCATGACCTCTGCTACACGGCGGCGGTGCGCCGGGCGCACCACGACCATCGGCTCGCCATTGTCGCGGCCGGCCGCGAGCAGATGGCGGCGCGGCTGTTCTCGTTCCTGGCCGGTGAGCTGGGGGAGGGGACGGCGAGCGGCGTGCGCCCCGCCGGGCCGCGCCGCAAGGTGGTGTTCCTGTTTCCCGGTCAGGGTTCGCAATGGCTCGGCATGGGCCGCGAGCTCTTCGCCACGCAGCCGGTCTTCCGCACGACGCTCGAGCATTGCGCGGTGGCGATCGCCGCGGAGACCGGCTGGTCCCTGCTGGCCGAGCTCGACGCGGCGCCGGAGCGGTCCCGGCTCGAGCAGGTCGACGTCGTGCAGCCGGCGCTCTTCGCCATGCAGGTCGCCCTGGCGGCGCTCTGGCGCGAGCGCGGCATCGAGCCCGATGCGGTCGTCGGCCAGAGCCTGGGGGAGGTGGCGGCGGCCCACGTCGCCGGCATCCTGAGCCTCGAGGACGCGGCGCGGGTCATCTGCCGCCGCAGCCGCCTGGTGCGCAAAGGCAGCGGCAGCGGGGCGATGGCGGTGGTGGCCCTGCCGCTCGACGCGGCGCGGGAGGCGATCCGCGGCTCCGAGGACAGCCTGGCGGTGGCGGTCCACAACGGCCCCGCCTCGACGGTGCTCTCGGGCGAGCCGGAGAGCCTGGACCGGGTGCTGGACGAGCTCGCGGCGCGAGGGGTCTTCTGCCGCCGGGTCAAGGTGGACTACGCCTCGCACAGCCCGCAGATGGATCCGCTGCTGCCCGAGATCCGCCGGCGGCTCGCCGAGCTGGCGCCCGGCGCGGCCACGGTGGCGTTCCATTCCACCGTCACCGGCGGGCGCTGCGCCGGGCCGGAGCTCGACGCCGGCTACTGGGCGCGCAACCTGCGCTCGACGGTGCTCCTGGCCGGTACCCTCGAGCGGCTGCTCGAGGCCGGGCACGAGATCTTCGTCGAGGTCAGCCCCCACCCGCTGCTGCTCGGCGCGGTGCAGCAGATCGCCGCCCCGGGCGGGCGCGAGGTGGTGCTGCTCCCGTCGGGGCGGCGCGAGGAGGGAGAGCGGGAGGTGCTGCTGGGCTCGCTCGCCGGCCTCTACGCCGCGGGCGTCGATCCCGACTGGGAGCGGCTGTATGCCGGGGGGGTGGCGGCGGCACGGCGGGTCGTGGTGCCGCTGCCCGCCTACCCCTGGCAGCGCGAGCGGTTCTGGCTCGCGCCTGCCGGCCGCGGCAGCGCGCCGGCGCGGGCGCGGGACGCCGCCGGCCACCCGCTCCTCGGCGAGCGCTTCCGCTCGGCCTGCGACCCCGAGCGGCACTTCTTCGAGGCGGAGATCGATCTGGGCTCCTGCCCCGAGCTTGCCGATCACCAGGTGAACGGGCGCGCCGTCCTGCCGGCTGCCGCCTACCTGGAGATGGCGCTCTGGGCCGCCGAGCGGAGCTTCCCCGCCGGCGCCCCCGAGCTGCGCCAGGTGGTCTTCGCCGAGGCGCTGCTCCCGCCCGCGACCGGCTCCTATGCGCTGCAGCTGGTGCTGACGCCCCATGGCGAGAGCGAAGCCACCTTCCAGTTCCTCGGCCTCGGCGCCGGCGCCGAGGC
>DATDGZ010000395.1:0-25035 GCA_036521795.1 Thermoanaerobaculia bacterium
GGCCGCCCTGGCAGCCCTGGCAGCGGTGACTGCTCTGCTCGGCGCGGCCCCGTGGAGCGTGGCGGCGACGGCCGTGCCCGCGGGTCTGGCGGGCGCGGTGCCCGCGGCGCCGGCGGCGGCCGACGGTCTGTCCGCCGCCGCGGCGCGCGGCAAGCAGATCTACGGCACCGGCACCAGTCCCGCGGGCGGCGCGATGACCGCGGTGCTCGGCGAGGGCGGCGCCGAGGTCCCCGCCTCCGCGCTGCCCTGCGCCGGCTGCCACGGCAGCGACGGCCGCGGCGGCAGGGAGGGCGGCGTGCGGCCCTCCGACCTGACCCGGGAAGCCCTCCGCCAGCCTGCCGCGGGCGGGAGCGACGGCCGGCGGCGGCCGGCCTACTCCGACCGGTCGCTGATCCGCGCCATGACCATGGGGATCGACCCGGCGGGCAACGCCTTGCAGGTCGCCATGCCGCAATACCGGCTGACGCGGCAGGATGCGGCCGACCTGCTCGCCTACCTCGAGCGGCTGGGACACGAGGCGGAGCCCGGCCTCACCGCCGGCGAGATCCGGCTCGGGGTCTTGCTCCCCGGCGGCGCCCGGCCCGAGAGCGCGGCCCAGGCGGCGGCGGTGCGGGCGGTGCTCGAGGCGCGCTTCGCCGAGCTCGAGAGCGCCGGCGGCCTCTACGGCCGCCGCCTAACGCTGTCCTTCGCCGCGCTCCCGGAGCCGCCGGCGGAACGGGCGGCGAAGCTGCGCGAGCTGCTGGCCCGCGAGCCGCTCTTCGCGCTGGTCGGCTCCTACCTGGCCGGGGCCGAGTCCGAGATGGCCGCCACCGTCGCCGCCGCCGCGATCCCGTTGATCGGGCCGCTCACCGCGCGGCCGCGGCAGGATTTCCCGCTCAATCGCTATGTCTTCTACCTGACACCCGGGCTCGCGGAGCAGGCGAACGCGCTGGTCGAGTTCGCCGCCCGGCAGCTGCCGCCGGGACGCCGGCCGCTGGTCGTCATCCGCCCCGACACGGCGGAGCTCGCCGGCATCGCCGGCGCGGTCGCGGCGGCGGCGCGAGGCCGCGGCTTCACCACCTTGGAAACGGCCGCGTCCGGCGCCGCCACGGCGCAGGCGGCCGAGCTCGCCGGCCGGGTGGGAGAGGGCGGCGCCGCGGCGCTGCTGCTGTTCGACGACGGCCGCGCCGTCCAGGAGCTGCTGCGCCAGCTGCAGGCGCTCGGTTGGCGCCCGCTCATCCTGCTGCCCGGTGCGCTGCCGGGCGAGGACCCCTTCGCCGTCGTGCCGGCGGCGCTGGCGGACCGCCTGTTCCTCTCGCTGCCGGTGCTGCCTCCGGACCGCACCCCCGGAGCGGCAGCGGACTACCGGCGCCTGGCGGCGGCGCACGCGCTGCCCGCGCACCACGTCGCCGCCCAGATGACCGCCCTGGCGGCGGCCGAGGTGTTGATCGAAGGGCTCAAGCGGACCGGCCGCGACCTCAGCCGGGAGAAGCTGATCGCGACGCTCGAGAAGCTCTACCGATTCGACGCCGGGCTGGGCGCACCGGTGAGCTTCGGACCCAACCGCCGGATCGGCGAGCGCGGCGCCTATGTCGCCGGCCTCGACTTCGCGCACCATTCCCTGGGGCCGCAAGCCCCCTGGATCGAGATCGAGCCCTGAAATGGCCGGCTCGATCTTCACTTTCCGGCGCGATCCCGGCGGGTGGCCCCGGAAGCCTGGCCCGCGGGCCGAGCCGGACGGCCGGATGACTGGGAACGGCCCGGCACCGGCGGTGCGCATCGCCTATGACGCCATCGCGGACACCTACGACGCACAGGTCGCCCGCTCCTCCTGGGTGCGCGAGCGCCTCTGGCAGCGTCTCGACGCGCTCTTCGCTCCCGGCGCCCGCGTGCTCGACGCGACGGCCGGCACCGGTGCCGACGCCCTGCACCTGGCGGCGCGCGGCGTGGCGGTCACCGTCTGCGACCTCTCCCCGGCCATGCTCGAGACGCTCGCGGCCAAGGCCCCAGCGATCACCACGCGGGTGGCCGACTGCGCCCGGCTGGCGGCGGCGTTTCCGGCGGCACGCTTCGACGGCGTGCTGTCGACCTTCGCGGGGCTCAACACCGTGACGGACCTGGCCGGCTTCGCGGCCGGTGCGGCCGGCCTGCTCGAGCCGGGCGGCGTGCTGTTCGTCCACCTGCTCAACCGCCTGCCGCTGGCCGCCCTGGCGCGCCGCTTCCGCAGCGGCGGCTGGCAGGCGGGCGCGGCAGGCGTTGCCGCGACCTGGCGCGGCTGCCGGCTGGTGACGATCGGCGGAGTGCTGGTGCCGCACCGGTTGCACTCGCCGCGCCGCCTCTACCGCGAGGTCTTCGCGCGCGACTTCGCGCTGCTGCGGGTGAGCGGACAAGGGGTGCTGCGCCCGGTCGACGATCCGGCGGAGCCGGCGGCAGGTCCCGGGCCGCGGCGGCGGCGCGGCCGTGACCGCTGGGAGGAGCGGCTGGGCGCTTGGCCCGCGAGCCGCGGGCTCGGCACCTTCTTCGCGCTCGAGATGGGCCGCCGCGGCGGGAGCGCTTTGCAGACCGCTGCGAGATCCAACACCCCGGCCGGTCGCCGCCCCATGGAGACGGCGCGGCGATGAGCCGGCTCGCGCCGCGCCCGCAGCCTGACCGGCCCGGCGAACGGACCGCGGCGCCGCCGAGCGCCGAGCTGCCCCGGGGAGCCGCGGCCCTGCCGCTGCCCCTGCCGCCGCCCCTGCCGCACGAGGACCCGATCACCCGGCTGCCGCTGCTCGTCCTTTACCCGCACAGCCGCTGCAATTGCCGGTGCTTGATGTGCGACATCTGGCGCGACCGGGGGAAGCGCGAGCTGGCGGCCGCGGACGTCGCGCGCTGGCTCCCCGAGTGGCGGCGGCTGGGGGTCGAGCGGGTGGTGCTCTCGGGCGGCGAGGCGCTCCTGCACACCGAGCTGTGGCGGCTCTGCGACCTGCTGCGCGGCGCCGGGATCGGCATCACCTTGCTCTCGACCGGTCTGCTGCTGGCCCGCGACGCCGCGCGCCTGGTGGCGGTCTGCGACGACGTGGTGGTGAGCCTGGACGGCCCGCGCCAGGTGCACGACCTCATCCGCAACGTGCCCCGCGCCTTCGACCGCCTGGCCGCCGGCGTTGGCGCGGTGCGCGCCGCGGGCGTCGCTGCAGTGCGTGCCGCGGGCGGCACGGGGACCAGGATCAGCGGCCGCTGCACGGTGCAGCGCGCCAACTTCCACGCCCTGCGCGCCACGGTCGCGGCGGCCCGCGACGTCGGGCTCGAACGCTTGAGCTTCCTGGCCGCCGACGTCACCAGCGAGGCCTTCAACCGCCCCGGCGGCTGGGACCGCGAGAGCGCCGCCGAGGTCGCCCTGCGCGAGGAGGACCTGGAGCCGCTTGCCGCGGAGCTCGCGGCGCTGGCGCGGGAGCACGCCGCGGACTTCGCCAGCGGCTTCCTGGCCGAGAGCCCGCGCAAGCTCGAGCGCCGCCTGCTGCAGCACTTCGCCGCGCTGCTCGGGCGCGCCGGCTTCGCGCCCAACGCCTGCAACGCTCCCTGGGTCTCGGCGGTGATCGAGACCGACGGCACGGTGCGGCCCTGCTTCTTCCAGCCGCCACTGGGCAAGCTGCATGCGGGCGGCGGCGAGGCCGGCGGAGGCGCCGCAGGCGATGGCGAGGACAGCGGTAGCCTCGCCGCGATCCTCAACTCGCCCTCCGCCATCGCCTGGCGGCGCGGCCTGGACGTCGCGCGGGACGCGATCTGCCGCCGGTGCGTGTGCTCGCTGTGCCTGCGGCGGGGCGAGGCCGCCGGCCGCATTGGCGAGAGCGGCGACGTCGTCGAGGGCGGCGATGTGGTCGAGGGTGACGAGGGAGGTGGCATGCCATGACCGGTGCGGCCATGGATCGCTCGCCGGGCTCGGGCATCGCTCATCCGCACCCTCCGCGCCGCCGGCGCGTCGTGCTCTACAACCCGCGCGCCGTTTTCTACACCATGCCGCTCGCCGTCCTGGCGGTCGGCGCCCACCTCGATCCCGAGCGCTACGAGGTGACGATCGTCGACGGCCGGCTGGAGACCGACCCGGCCGCGGCGCTGGCGGCGCGGCTCGCCGGCGCGCTCTGCCTGGGAGTGACCGTGCTGACCGGCGCGCCGATCGCCGACGCCGTGCGCCTGTCGCGGGCCGCCAAGGCGGTGCGCCCCGACCTGCCGGTGGTGTGGGGCGGCTGGCATCCGTCGATGTTCGGGCGCGAGTGCCTGGCGGAGCCGAGCGTCGACGTGACGGTCCAGGGGCAGGGCGAGATCACCTTCGCGGAGATCGTCGAGCGGCTGGCGGCGGGCGAGCCGGCGACCGCTCTCGACGGCTGCCTGGGCCTCACCTACCGGGCCGCGGATGGCGAGGTGCGGCAGAACCAGCCGCGGCCGCTCGCCGACGTCAACGTCTTCCGCGCCCACGACTATGCGCTGTTGCCGGTCGAGCGCTACTACGCCCTCAAGGGCAAGCGCCAGCTCGACTACATCTCCTCGCAGGGGTGCGCTTTCCGCTGCGCTTTCTGCGCCGACCCCTTCGTCTACCAACGGCGCTGGGTGGGCCTGCAGCCCGAGCGCATCGGCGCCGAGGTCGAGGCGCTCTGGCGCCGCTACGGCTTCGCCGATCTGTCGTTCCAGGACGAGACCTACTTCACCTATGTCCCGCGCGTCGACGCGGTCGCCGAGGAGCTGTTGCGGCGCCGCCTGCCGATCACCTGGGCCGCCACCATGCGCGCCGACCAGGGCGATCGCCTCCCGGAGGAAGTGCTATCAAAATGCAAGCAGTCGGGTCTCCGCCGCGTCATCGTCGGCGTCGAGGCAGGCTCGCAGGAGATGATCGACCGCATCAAGAAGGACATCAAGCTCGAGCAGGTGATGCGCACCGCCGAGAAGTGCCGGCGCCACGGCGTCGACGTCATCTTCCCGTTCATCGTCGGTTTCCCCGGCGAGAGCGACGAGAGCGTGCGGGCGTCGCTCGACCTCGCCAAGCACCTGCGCTCCCTGTCGCCCGGCTTCACCACGCCGATCTTCTACTTCAAGCCCTACCCCGGCTCGGCGCTCACCGCCGACGCCATCCGCGACGGCTACGCGCCGCCCAGCACGCTCGAGGAGTGGTCGCGCTTCGATTTCATCGGCTCCTCCGGCCCCTGGGTGAGCCCGGCCAAGCGCCGCCACGTCGAGCGCTTCAAGTTCTACCAGGACCTCGCCTGGGACCGTGGCGGCGCCTGGCGCCGGCCGGTGCAGCGCCTCGCCCGCTGGCGCCTCGCGAAGGACACCTACGGCCTGCCCGTCGAGCGGCTCTTCGAGCGCTGGCTGCGCCCGGTGCAGCCGCTCTCCTGAGACGCCCGCACGGCCCCACCGCCCCGGTGGTACCCCGTCGCCCCGGTAGTCCCCCGCCGCCCCCGAACGGAAACCCCGGTCCTTGCCGTCGCGTAGAATGCAGCGTCCAACGGACTCGCCCCGAGGGAGGCCCCTGCGATGCACCCCAACGCCCAGCTGATCCACCGCTTCTACGCCAGCTTCCAGGGGCGCGACGCCGCCGGCATGGCCGCCTGCTATCACCCGCAGGTGCGGTTCTCGGACCCGGTGTTCCTCGAGCTCGACGCGCCGGGGGCACGGGCGATGTGGGAGATGCTGTGCGAGCGCGCCAAGGACCTGCAGGTCGAGCTCGGGACGGTGGCGGCCAACGACCGCGCCGGCCACGCCCACTGGGAGGCCTGGTACACCTTCGGCGCCACCGGCCGCGCCGTGCACAACCGCATCGACGCCCGCTTCGTCTTCGACGGCGGCACGATCCTTGAACACCGTGACAACTTCGACCTCTGGGCCTGGGCGGCGCAAGCCCTGGGCCCGAAGGGCCGCCTGCTGGGCTGGACGCCGCTGGTGAAGAACGCCATCCGGCGCCAGGCCGCCGCCGGGCTGGCGAGCTACCGGGCGAAGCGCGCCGCCGCCACCACCGGCTAGACGCTTGGCCGGCGAGGAGCGTAAGAGGCGTTCGGAGCCGCGGATAGCGGCGAGGCACCAAGCGGCAAGCGGCAAGGAACGGTGCGACGCCAATCGGCAAGGAGCAACCAGGCGCCGAGCGCTCGGGTTGGAGCGAGAACGATCATCATGAGCGAGCATCTACGAGACCCGGAGCTGGATCGCCTCGTGCACGAGTTGAACCGCCGTGCCGAGCGCGAGCGGCCCGGCAGCGCCGAGAGCGGCGGCGACCTCGCGGACGAGGGCGATTTCAGCGCCGGTGCCGCCACTGCCACCGCCGCAGCTCCGGCCGCCGACCCCGTGCCGGCGATGCCGGCGATGCCGGCGCCGCCGGCGGTGCCGGAGAAGATCGCGATGCGGGCGCCGCGCGCCAAGCGTCCGGCGGCGCCGAGAGCAGAGGAGCCGGACCTCGAGCGGGCCGAGGCGGCGGCGTGGCTCGACCAGCTTCCCGAGCCTCCGGCCCGTGCCAGCCTGGAGGCCGGGGAGGCGCTCGGCCGGCTGCTGGCGGAGGCCCTCCGCCGCGGCGCCAGCGACCTCCTGCTGCTGGCCGGCCTGCCGCCGGTCTTCCGGATCGACGGCCGCCTGAAGCGCGGCGACGCCGCGGCGCTCGACCCCGACGATGTCGCGCGCCTGTTCCAGTCGCAGCTCGCCAGCCGGGTGCGGCGCGAGATCGCGGATCGCGGCGCCGCGGATTTCTCGCTGCGCCTCGCGGGTGCCGGGGGGCACGGGGCGGCCGCGACGGCCGCGACGACCGCGACGACCTCCGCCATGGCGCCGAACGCCGGGGGAGCCAGTCTCGATTCCTCCGTCGTGCCCGCCGGCCGCTTCCGGGTCAACCTCCACCGCCAGCGCGGCCAGCTGGCGGCCTCCGTGCGCACCCTGCCGCACGACATCCCGACGCTCGCCAGCCTCAACCTGCCGCCGGCCTTCGCGGAGCTGGTGAAGCCCAGCCGCGGCCTGGTGCTGGTCTGCGGTCCCACCGGGTCCGGTAAGTCCTCGACGCTCGCCGCCATGATCGGCGAGATCAACCGCGGCCGCACCGCCCACATCATCACCATCGAGGATCCGGTCGAGTACGAGCACCGGTCGAACCGCTCGCTGATCGAGCACGTCGAGATCGGGCGCGACGCGCGCTCGTTCAGCGAGGCGCTACGGGCGGCCCTGCGCCAGGACCCGGACGTCATCCTGGTCGGCGAGATGCGCGACCTCGAGACCATGGCGACGGCGATCAGCGCCGCCGAGACCGGTCACCTGGTGCTCGCGACGCTGCATTCCAATGATGCCGTGCAATCCGTGCACCGTATCGTCGACGTCTTCCCGCCCGCCCAGCAGGCACAGATCCGCCAGCAGCTCGCCCTGTCGCTGCATGCCATCGTCGCGCAGCAGTTGGTGCCGCGCGCCGACGGCCGCGGCCGCATCCCGGCCGTCGAGCTGATGCTCGCCACGTTCCCGGTGCGCCACCACATCCGCAGCGACAAGCTCGAGAAGCTCTACAACGAGATCACCCTCGGCAAGCGCCAGGGCATGACGTCCTTCGAGGAGTCCCTCGCGCAACTCGTCCGCGAGGGCAGGATCGACCTCGAGGAAGCGCGCGTCCGCGCCAGCCATCCCGAAGAGCTCGACACCCGTCTGCGCGGGTGATAGGTGAGAGGCGGAGGCCGGGTTCAGCCGAGAATCCGGCGCACGCAGGCAAGGGTGTGCGGCAGCGGCTGCCGCCACAGCCACGAGACGTCGATCCAGAATCCCGGGAACACGGCCGAGTCCAGCCGGCCAGCCGTGACCACGCGGCTGTGGTACGCGAGGGTCTCGGGGAGCTCCGAGGTCTTGGCGGTCTCCGTCTCTTGCAGCGTCTCCACCCGCACCGACCGCGCGTCGGGATCGACGATCCAGATCTCGGGGATCCGGGCCTCGCGGTAGCGCGGCAGCTTGCGCCGTAGCGCGCGCCGGACGTCGCCCGGGGAGGCGACCTCGATCACCAGGTCCGCCGGGCCCTCGATGCGCTGTGTACCGATCCGATGCACACTCCCTGTGCGCACCACCATCACGTCAGGCTCCGGCGACCACTTCGGGTCGAGACGCATCGGCAACCGCGAGCCCTTCACCAGGCCGTCTCCGCGCTCCTCGAAGACGTTCCGCATCACCGCGTAGAGGAAGCCGCCGATATCATCGTGCAGGGTCGAGACCGGCTCACAGACCACCAGCTCCCCGCCCAAGTACTCGTAAGGACTGCCCTCGTACTCCTCGCTGTAGAAGTCCTCCTCGCTCACTTGCATGGCGATAGGCGTCTCGGCGTCGACTTTCATGCCTTGAAGGATAACACTGGTTACGTCGAACGGCAAGAAGATTACGCCTCGGGAGACACGTCTGACGGCGCCTACGTCTCCAGCCGGTACCGCGTCTCGGCCAGGCGGTAGAGGGGGCGCCAGATGAGGCGGTTGGTGATCACCACGATGGTGGCGAGGACGACCGTGGCGATCAGCAGCCGGTCGAAGTTGCCGGAGTCGGCAGCGGCGCTGATCAGCGAGCCCAGGCCGATCGTCTGCAGGGTGCGCCCCTTGAAGTGGAAGTACTCGGCGACGATGCTGGCGTTCCAGGCGCCGCCGGCGGCGGTCACCATGCCGGTGATCAGGAAGGGGAAGATGCCGGGCAGGATCAGCAGCCGCCAGCGCTCGGTGCGGCGGAAGCGGAAGACGCGGGCCGCCTCCTTGAGGTCGCTGGGGATGCCCATGGCGCCGGCGATGACGTTGAACAGGATGTACCACTGGGTGCCGAGCAGCATCAGCACGATCGGCGCCACGCCCAGCCCGCCGCCGGTGCCGATCAGGTACAGCAGCACCACCGGGAAGAGGGCCGTCGCCGGCACCGAGGCGGCGATCTGCACGATCGGCTGCGCGATGCGCGCCAGGCGCGGGTTCGAGCCGATCGCGACGCCGGCAGGGATGGCCCAGGCGGCGCCGATGATCAGGGCGCACAGCACGCGCAGCAAGGTGGCGCCCGTGCCGCGCAGGATGTCCAGCGACTCGCGGCGGTCGAGCGCCGCGAACTGCATGGCGACGTGCAGCAGCGCGTACGCCGCCGCGGCCAGTACCGCGAGGGCCAGCAGCCAGCCCACCCAGCCGGACCAGCGCGAGCTCTGCCGCGGCCGTTCGTGCCGGGCGCGACGCACGAAATGCGCGTTCATTCGCTCGCCGAGCGGCGTCAGCGCCTTCTGCCGCAGCCAGGCGAGTGTGGGGGAGCGTTGCACCAGGTCGAATACCGCCGAGTGCGGCGCGTCGGTGCCTTCGATCTGCTCGAACTTGAACTTGTCGGCCCAGCAGATCACCGGCCGCCAGATCAGCTGATCGATCAGCACGATGACGCTCACCATCGCCAGCAGGCCCCAGAGGATGGCGGTGGTGTCGCCGGCGCTCGCCGCCGTCTGTAGGAACGAGCCGAGGCCGGCCAGCCGGAAGTCCCGCTTGCCGAGCACGAACATCTCGCAGACCATGAGGAAGAACCAGCCGGTGGCCACCGACACCATGGAGTTCCACACCAGTCCCAGCGCCGAGAACGGCAGCTCGAGGCGCACCAGGCGCTGCCAGGCGTTGAAGCGGTAGATGCGCGCCGCCTCGCGCAGCTCGGTCGGGATCGCCTTGAGCGAGGAGTAGAAGCTGAAGGCCATGTTCCACACCTGGCCGGTGAAGATCAACAGGATGGCGCCCAGCTCGATGCCGAGCTGCGAGTGCGGGAAGAGCGCGATCATCGCCAGCATCACGCCGGGCAGGAAGGAGAGCACCGGGATCGACTGCATGATGTCGAGCAGCGGGATCATCAGGCGCTCGGCTTTCGGGTAATAGGCCGCGACGTAACCGTAGACCAGTGAGAACGCGAGCGACAGCACGTAGGCGACGGCCATGCGCAGCAGCGAGTAGGCGGTGTAGCCGGGCAGCGCCGCAGGGCGCTCCGAGATGGCCGCGGCGGGCGTGAACGGTCCCAGCCAGGTGCGCGCCAGCGTCAGCACGCCGTAGAACAGCGCCAGGCCGAGCCCGATGATCAGCAGGTCCGCCCAGGAGGCGCCGGGGCGGCGCTGCTCGAAGATCGAAGGCGCGGCGGGCCCCGGCGTCGGTTGGATCATCTCGGCGCGTCCCGGGAGCGCAAGGAGTCCTTAACCTTCAGTCAGGTGCAGCCGCCCGGTCTTGGCGTCGTAGTCGAACACCTCGGCGTAGCGGCCCCAGTGGATGGCCGTCTGCAGCTGGGCCTCGGCCTCCTCGGCGCTGAAGTGCTCGTCCAGGATGTCGGAGAAGAAGTCGTCGGGCAGCGTGCGGTCGGCCTTGGCGCGCAGCGCGTTATTAATCTGCTTGAGCAGCGTGACGTGCAGCAGCGCCGCTTCCCGGAAGAGGCTCTTGCGGGTCAGGATGTCGGCTTCGGCGAAGACCTTGCCCTCGGGGGTGATCTCGACGTCGCCCTCCTGCACGCGGATGAAGTGGAGCAGGCTGCAGGCATCGATGATCGGCAGCAGGTCGCCGACCTCCATCGCCAGCTCGTCGGCCAGGTTGTAGAGGTCCTCCTTGCCGCCGCGGTCGATGAGGATCTCGAGCAGGCCGGCGATGCCGCCGGGACGCGCGTGCGGCATCATCTGGTAGGCCGGCGTCTGTCCCGCCGCCGCCTGCTGCCTGGCGGCGGGCCCGGTCGGCGGCGCATGCTCGACGTCGGGCTGCGTCAGCACCTTGTAGATGTGATCGACGAGCTCGAGGAAGCGGCGCGACTTGCGGTCGCGCGGGCGTGGCAGGTCGACCTCGAAGTCGGCGCGGATGCGGCCGGGGTTGCGCCCCAGGACCACCACCCGGTCGGCCAGCAGCACGGCCTCCTCGATGTTGTGCGTCACCATGAAGATGGCGCGGGTCGGCATCTTGCGGCTGGTCCACAGCTCGAGCAGCTCGCCGCGCAGGTTCTCCGCGGTCAGCACGTCGAGCGCCGAGAAGGGCTCGTCCATGAACAGCACGTCGGGCTCGACCACCAGCGCCCGCGCGAAGCCGACGCGCTGCTTCATGCCGCCCGAGAGCTCCTTCGGGAAGGCGGTCTCGAAGCCGTCGAGCCCGACGGTGTCGAGGATCTTGAACGCCCGCTTGCGCCGGTCGACGTCGGCGATGCCGCGGGCCGCGAGCGGCGCCTCGACGTTCTCGAGCACGGTCAGCCACGGGAAGAGCGCGAAGTTCTGGAAGACGATCGAGACGTTCGCCTGCTCCGCGGCCGGCGGGCTGCGGTGCCAGCGCACCTCGCCGGCCGACGGCGGCACCAGGCCGGTCAGCATGCGCAAGAGCGTCGACTTGCCGGAGCCCGAAGGCCCCAGCAGCGCGAGGATCTGCTCGGGGTAGATCGCCAGGTTGGTCGGCGCGATCACCTCGATGCGGTTGCCTTCAGGCTGAACGTAGTACTTCTCGATCTCGCGCGTCTCGACGATCGCTTCGGCCGCCGCCATGCTGTCCTCGCGTCGGGAGCCGCGCGCCGGAAGCGGCGGCGGACATGCTCGCCGTCCACACGCCGCCGGCGGCGCGCGCAGTCGGGCGGCTGAGCTTTGCACGGCACCCTCCGGCAGTCAATGGAGACGGCGTGGCGTGGCGGGCGAGCGCCGGTGACGGCCGCGTGGCGAAGACGTGACGGCGCGCGGGTAGTGTCCTGATTGCCGAGGACACTACCCGTTCAGGCGTCGTAACGCAGGGCGACGTTCGGGTCGATGCCCATTGCCCGCTGGCCGGGCACCAGGCAGGCGACCAGCGCCACCAGCGACAGCCCCGCGGTGACCAGCAGGAACACCGACGCATCGCCGGGCTGGACTCCTGCCACGAGCACCTGGGACAGCCCGCGCGAGAGGCCGAAAGCCAGCGGCAGGCCGAGCAGCAGCCCGACGCTCAGCTGGATGGCTCCCTGCCGCATCAACATGCCCAGGACGTCGCCGCGCAGCGCGCCGAGCGCCATGCGCAGACCGATCTCCTGGGTGCGGCGCTCGACCGAGAAGGCGATGACGCCGTAGATGCCGACCGCCGCGAGCACCAGCGCGCTGAGGCCGAAGATGGCGAACACCGTGCCGAACAGGTCGGGGAAGAAGCGGTCCTCGGCGACCGCCTTCTCCATGGACTTGACGAAGTAGATCGGCGTGTCCTTGTCGAGCGCCGCGACCTCGGCGCGCACCATGGACACCAGCGACAGGGGCGCCAGGGGCGTGCGGAGGACCAGGCTCAAGCGCTCGGCCCCGACCTGCGACACGGGCAGGAAGAAGCCGTCGGGCTTCTTGTCCGCGAGGCCGTAGAGCCGCAGGTCGGGCACCACGCCGACCACCGTCCGCCAGGTGTCGGCGGTCTTGGACTTGGCAAGGCGGAGCCGCTTGCCGAGCGGGTCGTCGTGCGGCCACATCTTGCGCGCCAGGCTCTGGTTGACGATGACCACCGGCTGGGAACCGGCCGTGTCGAGGCGCTCGAGCTCGCGGCCGGCGATCGGCCTGACGCCGAGGGTCGCGAAGAGGCCGGCCGAGATCACGTCGCTGTGGGCCACCGGGTAGTCGCTGTCGGCCGCGTAGGCCCGGCCGTCGACCGCGTAGGCTTCGCTGCCCCAGCCGATGCTGGGCAGGGAGGTGGTGGCCCCAACCGCCTGGACCTCCGGCCGCTCTCGCAGGCGATCGAGCAGCCGCTGATAGAAAGCGGCGCGATCGGCCGGCCGCGGGAAGTTGGCCTCGAACAGCGGCACCCGCACGGTGAGCAGATGGGTGGTCTTGAAGCCGAAGTCGGCGTTGCGGGCGGCGACGATGCTCTTGACCATCAGGCCGGCGCCGACCAGCAGGGCGCAGGAGAGCGCCAGCTCGGCCACCACCACCATGCGGCTGAGCCAGCCGAGGCGCAGGCTGGTCGAACCGCGCCCCTCGTCCTTGAGCACCTCGTGGAGCTGGGTGCGCGAGATCTGCAACGCCGGCACCAGGCCCGAGATGACCGCCGCGGCGAGGGTCGCCGCCAGCGCGAACAACAACGCCGGCGGATCGATGGCGATGTGGATCCAGGCCGGTGGGTTCTTGTCGACGATCGCGGCGTTGAACAGCGACACTCCCTCCCACGCCAGGCCCAGCCCCACCAAGGCTCCCACCAGCGCCAGGATCAGGCTCTCGGTGAGGATCTGCCCGATCACCTGGCGGCGCGCGGCGCCGAGGGCGGCGCGGATGGCCATCTCGCGCGTGCGCTGCGAGGCGCGGGCCATGACCAGGCTGGCGACGTTGATGCAGGCGATCAGCAGCACGCAGCAGACGGCGCCGAGCATGGTGTAGAACATCAGCCGGATCGACCGGTCCATGAAACGGTCGACGATCGGCGTCACGGTGGTGCTCCAGCCGCGGTTGCTGCGCGGGAAGTCCGCGGCCAGCGCCCGGGCGATCGTCGCCATCTCGGCACCCGCCTGCTCCGGCGTCACTCCCGGCCGCAGGCGCCCGAAGACGGCGACGGGCTCGCCCTTGCCGCGCTCGCTCTTGCCCGGGTCCACCAGCAGCGGCGTCCACAGCTGCTCGCTGCTCGGAAAGCGGAAGTCCGGGGGCATGACACCGATCACGGTGGCCTGCTGGCCGTTGACCCTGATCCCGCGGCCGACGATGCCCGGATCGGAGTTGTAGCGGTTCTGCCACAAGCGGTAGCCGAGCAGCACCACCGGCGGCGCCCCGGGACGGTCCTCGCCGGACCGGAAGCCGCGCCCCAGCGCCGGCCTGGACTCGAGCAGGTCGAGCGCGTTGGCGGTCAAGGAGGCGCCGTCCAGGCGCTCGGGCCGGTTGTCGCCGCTCAGCGTCACGGTGCCGTTGCCGAACGCCGCCAGCCCCACGAACGACCGCTGGCGCCGGCACCAGTCGAGGTAGTCGTGGACGTCGGCCCCCTGGAAGAGCAGGTCGCGGGCGACGTTCTCGGTGTCGACGGCCATCAGCCGTTCCGACTGAGGGTAGGGCAGGCCGCGCCAGAGCGCGCCGTAGACGATGCTGAACATGCCGGTCGTCAGCCCGATCCCGAGGCTGAGGGCGACCGCCGCCGCCACCGTATGCCCCGGGGCCTTGGCCAGCATCCGCCCGCCATACCGAAGGTCCCGCCAGAAGGTCACCATGAGCCCCTTACGTTGCGAGGCAGGGAAAGGTTCCGCGTCGTGCCAGTCCGGTCACGGACCGGGCCCCTCAGGCGTCGCAGCGCAGGGCGACGTTCGGGTCGACGTCCATGGCCCGCTGGCTGGGCACCAGGCAGGCGAGCAGCGCCACCAGCGACAGGCCCACCGCGACCATCGCGAAGACCGCGGGATCGCCCGGGTCGACCGGGTAGACGAAGTCGGTCAGCCCGTGCGAGATGGCGAGGGCTGCCGGCAGGCCGAGGGCCAGGCCCAGCGCCAGCTGGATGGCGCCCTGGCGCAGGAGCATCGCCATCACGTGTCCGCGCTGCGCGCCGAGGGCGATCCGCAGCCCGATCTCTTGGGTGCGGCGCTGGACCGAGAAGGCGATGACGCCGTAGATGCCCACCGCGGCGAGGACCAGGGCGGCGACGCCGAAGATGGCGAACACCGCGCTGAAAAGGTCGTTGAAGTAACGGTCCTCGCCGATCGCCCCCTCCATCGTCCTGACGAAATAGATGGGGGTGTCCTTGTCGAGCGCCGCGACCTGGGCGCGGACCATGGGCACCAGCGACAGCGGGTCCTGGTGAGTCCGGATGACGAAGCTCAGCCGGACGGCCCCCACCTGCGTCACCGGCAGGAAGAAGCCTTCGGGCTTCTTGTCCGTGCTGCCGTAGAGCCGGAGGTCCGGGATCACCCCGACCACTGTCCGCCATATGTCGGGAGTCTTCGACCTGGTCAGCCTGAACCGCTTGCCGATCGGGTCCTCGTGCGGCCACATCTTGCGCGCCAGGCTCTGGTTGACGATCGCCACCGGCTGCGAGGCGGCGGTGTCGAGGCGCCCGAGCTCCCGCCCCGCGAGCGGCCTGGCGCCGAGGGCGGCAAACACGCCCTCCGAGACCACGTCGCTGTGGGCCACCGGGTAGTCGGCGTCGGCGGCGTAGGCCCGCCCATCGACGGCGAAGGCTTCGCTGTCCGAGCTGATGGAGGGAAGGCTGGTGGTGGCGCCCGCGGCCTCGACGCCGGGCTGCTCCCGCAGGCGTTCGACCAGGCGCTGGTAGAAGGCGCCGCGGTCCACCGGCCGTGGGAAATTCGCCTCGAACAGCGGCACCCGGAAGGTGAGCAGGTGGCTGGTGGCGAAGCCGACGTTGGCGGAGCGCGCGAGGACCATGCTCTTGAGCATCAGCCCGGTGGCCACCAGCAGGGTGCAGGAGAGCGCCAGCTCGGCCACCACCACCGTCCGGCTGAGCCAGCCTAGCCGCAGGCTGGTCGAGCCACGTCCCTCGTCCTTGAGCACCTCGTTGAGCTCGGTCCGCGAGATCTGCATCGCCGGCACCAGGCCCGAGATCACTGCGGCGGCGAAGGTCGCCGCCAGCGCGAAGAGCAGCGCCGGCGTGTCGAGGGCGATGTGGATCCAGGTCGGCGGGTCCTTGATGACGATCGCCCGGTTGAACAGGGTGATCCCTCCCCACGCCAGTCCCAGTCCGACGCCGGTCGCCACCAGCGCCAGGATCAGGCTCTCGGTGAGGACCTGGGCGATGACCTGGCGGCGCGCGGCGCCGAGGGCGGTACGGATGGCGATCTCGCGCGTGCGCCGCGAGGCGCGCGACAGGATCAGGCTGGCGACGTTGATGCAAGCGATCAGCAGCACGCAGCAGACGGCGCCGAGCATGGTGTAGAGCAGGGAGCGTGCGGAGTCGTCCATGAAGTGGTGCATGATCGGAACTGCCGCGACGGAGAAGCCGCGGTTGGTGCGCGGATACTCGACCGCCAGCGCGCTCGAGATCGCCGCCATCTCGGCTGCCGATTGCTCCGGCGTCACCCCCGGCCGCAAGCGCGCGACGACCATGAACGGCTCACCCTTGCCGCGCTCGCTGGCGCCCGGGTCCAGCCGCAGCGGCGTCCACAGCTGCTCGTTGAACGGGAAGCGGAAGTCCGCGGGCATGACGCCGATGACCGCCGCCTGCTGACCGTTGACCCGCACCGCCTTGCCGACGATGAGGGGGTCGCCGTTGAAACGGTTCTGCCATAGCTGGTAGCTGAGCAGGACCACCGGCGCCGCGCCGGGCCGGTCCTCGCCGGGCTGGAAGCCCCGCCCGAGCAGCGGCTTGACGCGCAGCAGGTCGAGCGCGTTGGCGGTGAGGGCGCCGCCGTCCAGCCGCTCGGGGCGGTCGCCGCCGCTGACCGTGACGGTGGTGCTGGTGTACCCGGCCAGCCCCTCGAACGAGCGCTGGCGCTTGCACCAGTCGAGGTAGTCGTGCACCTCGGCACCCTGGTTGTGGAGGTCGCGCGAGAGGTTCTGGGTGCTGACGTCCATCAAGCGGCCGGACTGCGGATAGGGCAGGCCGCGCCAGAGGACGCCGTAGACGATGCTGAACGTGGCCGTGGTCAGCCCGATGCCCAGGCTGAGGGCGATCGCCGCCGCCGCCGTGTGCCCCGGGGCCCTCGCCAGCATGCGCCCGCCATACCGGATGTCGCGCCAGAACGAACCCATGACCGCCCTCCTTGCAGGACCCGACCTGCGGGCCCGACCGGAACCTCGTCTCAGTCACCTTACGGTGCGAATCGGAAAAGTGTTACAGGCGGCGGGAGGCAGGGGAGCGGCACCCTTCTCGGATCGTCACTCCGGCTGGCGGTGAGGACGGCCGTCCCACCGCCGTGCTCAGGCTGGCGTGCTCAGGACGGGGCGACGCCGAGCGCGGAGCAATGCACGAGGTCGCCGGTGCGGAAGAGCCTCGCTCCGGGCCGGCCGCTGCAGGGATCCGGCACGAAGCGCTCGGCGGTGAGGTCGGCCCTGCCCAGGTAGCCGCGCGCCACGCCACCGCCGCCGATGCAGATCTCTCCGAGCGCCTCCGGCGGTGCCGGGTGCAGCTCCCGATCGAGCACGTGGAGCTCGGCGTGGGCGAGCGGCGTGCCGGGCCGTGGGCCGTCGGAGCCGTCTCGCACCCGCCCGGCGCTCGACCAGCCCGTCGTCTCGGCCCTCCCGGACAGGGAGCGCACCTCGACGCCGCCGAGGGCGGCGAGCTGCCGGGCCAGGGAGGGGGGCAGAGGCTTTCGGCCGGCGATCAGCAGCTCGCGGAGCCCGCCGAGGGCGGCTGCGGCTTGGGGGTCCGTGACCAGCCGCCTCGCCAGCGACGGCATGCACTGGAGATGGGTGACGCCATGCCGGGCGATCAGTTCGGCGACAGCGGGGCTTGCCCCGCCGGGGGAGACCCGCGGCCGGCCGGATGCCGCGGCCGCGCGGCGCAGCTCGTCGAGGTGGGTGAGGTTGGCCAAGGCCTGCTCGGCGGGAACGCCGAAATCGATCAGGCAGGCCACCTCGTCCACGCCCAGCAACCGCAGGCGCTCGACGGTCGCGGCGCACGAGTCGGGCGTGCCGATCAGGCCGGCGCCTGCCGCCACGTAGCGCTGGTAGGCGCGAGCGACCAGCAGGTCGAGCTCGGCAGGGGAGAGCTGGCGCGGATCTTCTTTCAGGCCGGCGCTCTCGGCCAGTGAGCGGAGAAGCCCGAACGACGTCTTGAGATAAGCGCTGAGCGGCTCTCGCACCGCCGCATCGACCACCTCCCGGCTCGCGCCGACGAAGGTGTGCAGCATCACCGTGACCCGGCCCTCGCCGGGGGGGAGGTGTCCGGCCTGGCGCCAGGCGTCGCGATAGACCCGGATCTTGGCTGCCAGCTCCGCCTCTTCGTGGCCCAGCAGGTGGGTCAACACCCCCGCTCCCAGCTCGCCTGCCAGCCGGAAGGTGGCCGGGCTGCCGGCGGCGGTCACCCAGACCGGCAGCTCGGGTTGCACGGGACGAGGGAAGATCCGCACCTCCACCTCGTTGCCGGCACCGCTCGGCAGCCGGAGGGCTTCGCCGCGCCACAGCCGGCGGACGGCGTCGATGCCGCGCCGCATGACCTCCTGCCGGTCCTCGTAGGCGCCGGGGTTCAGGACGAAGTCGTTGGCGTGCCAGCCCGAGGCGAAGGAGACGCCGACCCGGCCTCCCGAGAGGTTGTCGACCAGCGCCCACTCCTCGGCGACGCGCAGCGGGTCGTGCAACGGCAGCACGACGCTCCCGGCACGGATCTGCAAGCGCTCGGTGCCCGCCGCGATGGCGGCGCTGAGCACGGCGGGATTGGGGAAGAGCCCTCCGAACTCGTGGAAGTGCCGCTCCGGCGTCCAGACGGCGCTGAAGCCGTGGCGGTCCGCGAACCGCGCTCCCTCGAGCACCAGCCGGTAGTGGTCCGCCGCCCGCCCGGCCGCGTAGTTGCCGAAGTAGAACAGGCTGAAGGCCATCTCCCTCCGGGGGGCGGTGGTGGATCCAGGAGCGACAGCCGTCGCGTCGAGGGTCCGCCTCGGCTCGTCGTGCAGCACGAGCCGCCAGCCCCGGCACAGCGTCCACAGCAGCTCGAGCCCCGATCCGCCGGACGCGGCGTCGCTCGCGTCACCGGCGTCGTTCGCGTCGCTCGCGCCGCTCGCGCCGCTCGCAGCCAGCCAGGCGCCGCCGCCGCCGCCCGCCCCGAGGTAGCGATCGAGCGCGCTGAAGAAGGCGGCCACGTTGCCGTGGGTGATCATCACTGCCCGCAGCGGCGCGCCGCCAGCGCCCGAGGCAGGGAGGACGCAGGCGAGATTCTCGGCGACCGGCGCCGGCCCACCGCCGGCGCCCGCAGGCTCCGCGGCAGCGGCATCCTCGAGCACCAGGACAGGCGCGACCCGCGGCGGCAGGCGCCGCGCGAGCGAGCGTTGGGCGACGACCGCTACCGGCCGGGCGGCGGCGAGGAGCTGTGCCAGCCGGCCGGGCGGGTGGGTTGGATCGAGGGGCAGGTAGGCGCCGCCCGCCGCGAGGATTCCCAGCAGTGCGACCGGTAGCTCGAGCGAACGCTCGACGAGGACGGCGACCACCGCCTCCGGCCCGACCCCCAGCCGGCGCAGGCGGCGGGCAAGGACCCGCGCCCGGCGGTCGACCTCGACATAGGTGAGGGAGCTGCCACGGCAGACGACCGCGGTGGCATCGGGAGTCGCCGCCGCCTGCGCCGCGAACTGACCATGGATGGTGTCCTGGCCGCTCCTCTCGGCGGCGGCTGCCTTCCGCGCCCGGGCGAGCTGCATGGTCTTGCAATATAGATCAGGTTTCCGCGCAGCGAGCGCGAGGCACGAAAGATGACGCATCGCGGCCGAAAGGTGACGCCAGGTCCCATGCTGGAGCCGCCATGCTCTATCTTGCCGTTGGTAAAATAAGACCCTGGAAGTCTTGCCGCCACGCGAGCCGCGGCCACCGATCGACGCTGATCGATGGTCGCATTCCCGACAGGAAAGTCTCCGCCGGTGATCAGCGAAGCAGCCGAGGACGAGCGCCACCGCGACGCGCCGCTCATGGCCTCCTTGCGCCGGCAGGCGGCACGGGCGCTCGGCGTCGAGGCGGCGAACCTTCCGCTCGACCGCTCGCTGCTCGCTCTCGGCCTCGATTCGCTCGCCGCGGCCGAGCTCACGGGGACGCTGGCGAGCGAAGTGGGCGTGGACGTGCCGCTCGACGATCTGCTCGCGGGCCCGACCCTCGCCGAGCTGTGTGCCCGGGTGAGGGAGCTGCTCGCGGCCGCGGCGCCGCCGACACCGCGGGAGAAGCGGGTGCCGGGAAGCGCGGGCGGCGCCAGCCGCGGCCCGCTCTCCTACGGCCAGCGGGCGCTCTGGTTCCTCGACCGTTTGGCGCCGGGCAACCCTTCGCTGGTGATCGCCGGCGCGGCGCGGGTGCGCGGTGCGCTCGACGGGCAGCGTCTCCGCGGCGCGCTCCGGGAGCTGGTCGCGCGCCATCCCAGCCTGCGCACGACGTTCGCACCGCACGATCGCGAGGATGGAGGTGCCGAGCAGGTCGTGCACGGCGAGGCCGCCTTCACCTTCAGCGACGAAGACGCGGCAGGCTGGAGCGAGGAGCGCCTGCGCGCGCGGCTGGTGGCGGAGGCGGAGCGGCCGTTCGACCTCGCCAGGGGGCCGCTGCTGCGCGTGGCGCGATTCCGGCGCCCGACCGTCGGACCAGCGGCCGGCGATCTGCTGGTGCTCGCCGTGCACCACATCGTGGCCGACTTCTGGTCGCTCGGCGTGCTGCTCGGCGAGCTGGGATCACTGCTGCGCGGCGAGACCCTGCCGCCCGCGCCCGCCGCGTCCTATCTCGACTTCACGCGCTGGCAAGCCGAGCGCCTGGCAGGGCCGGAGGGGGAGCGCCTGTGGTCCTACTGGAGCGCCGTGCTGCCGCCGCGGGCGCCGCCCATCGAGCTGCCCACCGACCGGCCGCGGCCGCCGCGCCAAAGCAGCCGCGGCGGCTCGCGCTCGCTCTGGCTCGACCGCGATCTCGCCTTCGACGTGTACGCCCTCGGCAACCGCGCCGGCGCCACCCCGTTCATGACGCTGTTCGCCGCCTTCCTGGCGCTGCTCCACCGCACCAGCGGCCAGGAGGAGCTGCTGGTGGGGACGCCGGCCGCGGGCCGGGGCGCGCCGGAGCTTGCGGGCCTGGTCGGTTACCTGGTCAATCCGGTCGTGCTGCGCGGCGACCTTCGCGGCAGGCCTACCTTCGCCGAGCTGCTGCGCCGGGTGCGGCGGGAGGCGCTCGCGGCTTTCGCCCACCAGGATCTCCCCTTCCCGCTGCTCGCCGAGCGCCTGGGCGTGGAGCGCGATCCCGGCCGCTCGCCGATCTTCCAGGTGATGTTCACGCTCTACCGTGAGCGCCGGCCAGGCGAGCGCGGCCTCGCTGGCTTCGCGCTCGGCGAAGGGGGAGCAGGCCTCGACCTGGGCGGCCAGGTCCTCGAATCGGTTCCCCTGCAACGCCGGGCCGTGCAGTTCGATCTCAGTCTAGTGGCGGCGGCGGTGGCCCCGCTGCCGGCGCTGCCGGCGATGCCGGCGATGCCAGCGCTGCGGGCGATACCGGCGATACCGGCGCTGCAGGCGATGCCGGCGCTGCCGGGAGCGGGAGTCAGTGCGGCCGAGAGCCGCTGGTCGGGTGACGGGCTCGGCCTCTCGCTGCGCTTCAACAGCGATCTCTTCGATGCGGCGACGGCCCTGCGGATGCTGACCCGCCTGCATGCCCTGCTCACCGGCATCGTCGCCGCTCCGGAGCGCCCGCTCCGTGAGCTCGACCTGCTCTCTGCGGCCGAGCGGCACCAGCTGGTGATCGAATGGGGCGCCACGGACCCGGAGAGTTGGCAGAGCTGCCTGGAGAGCCTGGAGGGCCGGCCGCAGGGTGGCGGCGACCTCGTGCACCAGCCGTTCGAGCGCCGGGCGGCCAGCGACCCCGCGGCGGTGGCGCTCGTCGGGCACGACGGCGAGGCGACGGACGGCGGCGGGAGCGCCCGGACGCTCACCTATGGCGAGCTCGACGCGCGCGCCAACCGGCTGGCCCGCGAGCTGCGCGCCATCGGCCTGGGACCGGAGCGGATCGCCGGGATCTGTGCCGAGCCCTCGTGCGAGCTGGTGATCGGCCTGCTCGCGATTCTGAAGGCGGGTGCGGCCTATCTCCCGCTCGACCCCTCCCTGCCGCGCCAACGGCTGGCGCAGCTGGTCGCCGCCGCGGGCGCGGCGGTGGTGCTCGCGGACGCGTCGGCTGCCGCGCGGCTGCCGGGCTTCGCCCGCATCCTCCCGCTCGCAGGCGCGGGCAGCTCGGCGGAGGCGCGCCGCCGCGGACCGCGCGCTGCCACCGGCCCCGGCGCTCCCACCGCTCCCGGCGCTCCTACCGCTCCTACCGCGCTCACCGCACCCGGCGCAACCGGCGCTCCGGCCGCCCACCCCGACAACGCCGCGTACGTGATCTACACCTCGGGTTCGACGGGCGCGCCCAAAGGGGTCGTCGTCTCCCATCGCGCGGTGGTCAACCGCTTGCGCTTCCAGGTCGCGACCGACCTCGCGCCGGGGGCCCGCGTGCTGCAGCGCACCCGCCTCGGCTTCGACGTCGCGGTGGTGGAGATCTTCGCGCCGCTCTGGGCGGGAGCCGCGGTGGTCCTGACCGACGGGGCGCGCCAGCAGGACGCGGCCTACCTGGCGCGACGGATCGCCACGCAGCGGGTCACCAATGCCAACCTGCCGCCGGCGCTGCTGCCGGCGCTGCTCGCCGAGGAGGCCTTCCGCGGCGCCAGCTCGCTGCGGCGCGTGGTCACCGGCGGGGAACGGGTGCCAGGCGACCTGCCGGCGCGCTTCTTCTCGGCATTCCCGCCCGCCGGCGCGGCGCCCGGCGCGGCCGCGCCGGCGCCGCCCGTGCTCGTGTCCCGCTACGGCCCTTCGGAGGCCACGGTGTCGGTCGCCGAATGGCGCTGCGGCCGCGCGCCGGAAGGGAGGAGCGTGCCGCTCGGCCGGCCGATCGCGGGAGCGCGGTTCTACCTTCTCGACCTCGACGACCCCGGGCAAGCGGTGCCCGCGGGCCTGCCTGGCGAGCTCGCGATCGGCGGCGCCTGCCTGGCGCGCGGCTACCTCGGGCGCCCGGACCTGACGGCGGCGGCCTTCCGTCCCGATCCCTTCGCGCGCGTCCCGGCGGCTGCGGGCGAGCGTCTCTATCACACCGGGGACCTGGCGCGCTGGCGTTCCGACGGCGTGCTCGAGTTCCTCGGCCGCGTCGACAGGCAGGTGAAGATCCGCGGCTTCCGCGTCGAGCTGGGAGAGATCGAGGCAGTCCTCGTGCGCCATCCCACGGTGCGTGCGGCGGCGGTCGTCGATCGCGAGGAGCGAGCGGCGCCGGCAGGCAGCGGCGGCAGGCGGCTGGTGGCCTACGTGGTTATCGGCGCCGGCTCCGGCGCGTCGACGCAGGCCCTCCGCTCTTTTCTGGAGGAGCGGCTGCCCGCCTACATGGTCCCCGCCGCCTTCGTCGTCATGGCGGCGCTGCCGCTGACCCCCAACGGCAAGTTGGACCGGCGCGCGCTGCCCGAGCCGGACGAGGGACCGAGCGACGGCGCCACGCCCTTCGCCGCGCCGCGCGGGACGGTCGAGGAGATGCTCGCCGGGATCTGGGAAGGCTTGCTGAGCCGCGAGCAGGTCGGGGCGGCGGACGACTTCTTCGCTCTCGGCGGGCACTCGCTGCTGGCCACGCAGCTGGTGTCGCGCCTGCGCGCGGCCTTCGGGGTCGAGCTCCCCCTGCACGAGGTCTTCGCCCACCCGGTGCTCGGGAGGCTGGCGGCGCGTCTCGAGGCGGCGCTTGCCCGCCGCGAGGACGGAGCGCCCCGGCTGCCGCCCATCACGCCGGCGCCGCGCGACCGCGATCTGCCGCTCTCCTTCGCGCAAGAGCGGCTCTGGTTCCTCGATCAGCTCGACCCGGGCAACGCGGTCTACAACCTCGCGGCCATGTTGCGGCTGCGCGGGGACCTGCGGCCGGCGGCGCTGGCCGCGGCGTTCGTCGCGACGGTCCGCCGCCACGAGGCGCTGCGCACCTCGTTCGGCGTCGTCGCGGGCGAACCGGTGCAGGTGATCGCGCCGCCGGAGCGGACGCCGCTGGGGATCACGACGATCGATCTCGCGGCGCTGCCCGGATCGCGGCAGGGAGCCGAGGCCGAGCGCCTCGCGCGGCAGCAGGCGCGCCGCCCCTTCGACCTGGCGCGCGGGCCGCTGCTGCGGGTCGGCCTGCTGCGGCTGGGCGCCGCCGACCACCTGCTGCTCTTCGTCGTGCACCACATCGCGTGCGATGGCTGGTCGATCGCGGTCCTCACCCGCGAGGTCGCGGCGCATTACGGCGCGGTGCTGGCGGGCCCCGGTGCGCGGCCCGCCAGCCTGCCCGAGCTGGCGGTCCAGTACGCCGACTTCGCCTGCTGGCAGCGCGCCTGGCTCACCGGCGACGCGCTCGCGCGGCTGCTCGACTGCTGGCGCCGGCGGCTCGCCGGCATCGAGGCGGCGCTCGAGCTGCCGGTCGACCGGCCGCGCCTGCCGGCGCCGGATCTCCGCGGGGCGCGGCGCGAGCTGCGGCTTGGCGCCGAGCTGACCGCCGGCCTGCGGCGGGCCGGGCGGCGGGAAGGGGCGACCCTCTTCATGCTCCTGCTGGCCGCCTTCCAGGCGGTGCTCGCGCGCCATGCGCAGCAGCGCCGGCTGATCGTGGGCACGCCGATCGCCAACCGCGATCGCGCCGAGACCGAGGGCCTGATCGGCTTCTTCGTCAACCTGCTGGCGCTGGCCGGCGATCTCGGCGGCGAGCCGTCGTGGCGGGAGCTGATCGCGCGGGACCGCGAGGTCTGCCTGGAGGCCTACGCCCACCAGGATCTGCCGTTCGAGAAGCTGGTCGAAGAGCTGGCGCCGCGCCGCGACCTGTCGCACAGCCCGCTCTTCCAGGTCATGCTGGTGCTGCAGAACACGCCGCGGGAGGAGCCGGCCCTGGCCGGGCTCGCGGTCTCCCGGCTCGAGATTCCCGCCGAGACGGCGCGCTTCGAGCTCACGGCGGCGGTGACGGAGACAGGGTCCGAGCTGGCGGTGGCGCTCTCCTACCGGACCTCTCTGTTCGATGCGGCGACCGTCACGCGCTGGCTGGGGCACTTCGAACGGGCGCTCGCGGTCCTGGCGGCCGACCGCGGGGAGCCGGTCCACGAGGGGTCGGTCTGGGAGACGCCGCTGCTCGCCGCGGCGGAGCTGGCGCAGCTGGTGGTCGAATGGAACGATACCGGCCGGGCTGCGGCGGCGCCTCCGGAGGCTGACCTCGGCGACCTGTTCGCGGCCCAGGCGGCGCGTGCTCCCGACGCTCCGGCGGTGCGCTGCGAGGAGCGCTGCCTCACCTACCGGCAGCTCGCCGAGCAGTCCGAGCGCCTGGCGCTGCGCCTGCGGCGTCTCGGCGTCGGCCCCGAGGTCGCGGTCGGTCTCCTCGTCGAGCCGTCGGTGGAGGCGATCGTCGGCCTGCTCGGCGTCCTCCTGGCAGGCGGCGCCTACGTGCCGCTCGACCCCGGCGCGCCTGCCGAGCGCCTTGGCGCGATGCTCGAGGACGCGCACGTCTCGGTCGTGCTGACCCGCGGCGCCGCGGCC
>DATDGZ010000396.1:0-6433 GCA_036521795.1 Thermoanaerobaculia bacterium
GTCCACGTCTACGCGCGGACCGGCGGCACGTGGAGCCGCCAGGCCATTCTCACCGCCGCCACGCCGGCGCCGGCCGACCGCTTCGGCCGGGCGGTGGGAGTGGCTCACCAGCACCTCGTGGCGGGCGGGTCGGGGTTCGCCGAGATCTTCGACCTGCTGAACGGCACCTGGAAGCGGGCCGCGGCGCTCCATGGCAGCGACATGGGCACCGGCTTCGGCAGCTCGGCCGCCGCTTCGATCGAGACCGTCGCGGTGGGTGATCCCTCGAGCCAGCAGGTCTCGCTGTTCATCCATACCAGCGCCGGCTGGTTCCACCAGGCCGACGTGGCGCCGCCCGATGCCCAGGCCGGCGAGTTCGGCAGCGCCATCGCGCTGTCCCAGGACCTCCTCGAGGTCGGCGCCCCGGGCAGCTCCCGCCGGCGGGTGCAGGCCAGCGGCGCGGCCTATGTCTTCGTCCGCCAGCAACGCCGCTGGCAGCTGCAGGGCGCCTTCGGCCTGGCCGCGCCAGCGGCGGGAGAGCGGTTCGGGGGCGCGGTGGCGGCGTCGATCGACACCGCCCTGGTCGGCTCGACCGGCAGCGCCAGCGCCGTGCCGACCGCGGCCTGGCTGCTCGACGGCCTGGACAATCCCTAGGAGGAGGGCATGTCCGTCGGAGGCCAGAGAGGAGGTCTGCCTCTCGCCGGCGGACCTGCCGTGGTGGACGGATCGAGCCGATCTGGATACATTCACGGCTGTCCCGGGGTGGGTGGGGGCGGAGGAGACGCGGCAGCCCATGTTCACCGGCTTGATCCAGGAGCGCGGACGGATTCTCGGCGAGCCGCGGCCGTCGGGGCTGGGAGGGGTGCGGCTGGTGGTCGCGGTCAGCCCCGGGCTCGCCGCCGAGCTCGGCGCCGGCGCGAGCCTGGCGGTGGCGGGGGTGTGCCTGACGGTCATCGCGAGGTCGGAGGACGCGGTGACCGTCGAGCTGGCTCCCGAGACCCTGGCCCGCACCACCTTGGGCGGGCTGCGGTCCGGCGCCGCGGTCAATGTCGAGCCGCCGCTGCGTGCCGGCGATCCGCTGGGCGGCCACCTGGTGCAGGGGCACGTCGACGGCACCGCCGCCGTCGTGGCGCGCCGCGATCTCGCCGCGCACCGGGTGCTCGCGTTCTCGCTGACCGAGGCGCTGGCTCCCTACCTGGTGGAGAAGGGGTCGGTGAGCGTCGACGGCGTCAGCCTGACCGTCGCGGCACTGGCGCCTGACCGCTTCGAGGTGGCGCTGCTGCCGCACACGCTGGCCGTGACCACCCTCGGCGCGCTGGCGCCGGGCGACGCCGTCAATCTCGAGGTGGACGTGCTGGCCAAGTACGTCCACCGCATGCTCGCCGCCCGCGGCCTGGTGCCCGCGGCGGCGCCCGCGCCGGCCGCCGCCGCCGCGCCCGCGGAGCCCGCGCCGGCCGCCGCGCCCGCCGGAGCAGGTCCCTCCCGGTGACAGCCATCCCTGCCGGCCGGCCCCCGGCAACGTCGGTGATGGTGTCGACGCCAGAGAAGCCAGAGACGCCAGAGAAGCAGGCCACGTCGCCGGCAGGTGCGATGCCTGCAACGTCGGTGACCGCGAAGACAGCGGATCGATCGGCGACGCCGGCAATGTCGACAAGCTCGGCGGTGCCGGCGACGCGAGCGATGGCGGCGACATCGCCTGCCGTCCGGTCGCCGGCCATCCCGCGCTGGACGGCCCGTCTGCCCGAGCCCGGGCGCTTCTGGATCCGCTATGCGCCCGGAAGATGGAAAGGGCCGGAACGGCTGTGGCTGGATCTCGCGGCAGGCCGGCCGGGCAAGAGCAGCCGGCCGGACACGGCCAGTGGCAGCGACGAAGATGGCCAGCCCAGTCTTGGAGATCTCCTGGGCACCAGCGAGCCGCCGCTCGACGACGTCCTCTACCTGCCGCCGGTGCCGGAGCACCTGGCCGATTGGCGTGACGCCCTGGCCGAGCGCGCCCTGGCCGGCGGCACGCCGGTGCTGGTGCAGCTGCTGCCCGGCGACGAGACGCGGCTGCCGCGGGCGACGGCGCCGGGCGCGGCCGGCGCCGTCGTCGTCGTCGATCTCCTGGCGGCGCTGCTCCCGGGCGGCTTCCTGCACGAGGACGGGCCGGCGGAACCGTTGGCCGTCGATCTCTCAGGGATCGCCGCCGCGGTCTGGCCGCTGCTGCCGGGGCTCACCGACGAACCGGCTCACTGGGAGCGCGCCTGCGAGCGGCTCGCGGCCTCCGGCCTGGGGTGCCTGCAGGCGCTGGCGCCGGCGTTCGGCCCCGGTGACCGCCGGCGGCTGGCGCAGGGCTCTCGAGAGGGGGCCTTCGAAGCGCTCTTCCATCGCGGGCACCGCGAGCCGCCGCCCGAGCGGGACTTCGCGCGCATTGCACACCGCCATGGACTGGCTCCCTTCCTGCCGCGCCCGCTCCCCCGTCCGCCGTGGCAGCGGGTCGAGAACCGGCGCATCGCGGGTCGGCTGGCCCTGGCCGCCGAGCTCTGGCTCCGGCTGGGGCGGCCGGTCGAACAGGCGCAGTCGCTGTTCCGCGCGGCGCGCTGGCTGGATGCCACCCCCTACGACGTCGACGCGCTGAGACGCGAGGGCAACCTGGCGGTGGTGACCGCCCTGGACCCGCTCGCCCGGCGCATCGTGGCCGAGGCGGCCGGCGGCGGCGAGCCGGCCCTCCTCGGCGAGCTGCTGGCCGAGTACCTGGGGCCGTGACCCGGAGAGCCGATCCGATGACCGGCGACCTGCCGCCCGGACCTGCCGGCCCGCTTCGCGAGCCTCCGATCGACCTGCGGTCGGACACGGTGACCCGCCCCGACGACGAGATGCGCCGGGCGATGGCCGAGGCCGAGGTGGGTGACGACGTCTATGGCGAAGACCCGACGGTCGCGGCCCTGGAAGAGGAGGCGGCGGCCGCGGTGGGGCACGAGGCGGGGCTGTTCGTGCCGTCGGGCACGATGGGCAACCAGATCGCGCTCCGCCTCCATGGCACCTCGGGGCAGGAGGTGATCTGCGACTCCCGCAGCCACATGATGGTGCTGGAGATGGGGGCGATGTCCGCTCTCTCCGGACTGGTGCCGCGGACCCTCGACTCGCCGCGGGGCCTGCTCGACCCGGCGGCAGTGGCGGCCGCCGTCTCGCCGGGTGGCGGCTACCGGTCGCGCACCTGCCTGCTGGCGGTCGAGAACAGCCACAACCTGGCCGGCGGCAGCGTCTACGACCGCCCGCACCTCGAGGCGCTGCTGGCGGTCGCGGGTGGTCACGGCCTGCCGGCGCACCTCGACGGCGCGCGCATCTTCAACGCCGCCGTGGCGCTCGGCACCTCCGCCGCCGCCCTGGCCGCGGGCTTCAGCTCGACCATGTTCTGTCTCTCGAAGGGCCTGGGTGCGCCGGTGGGATCGCTGCTCTGCGGCAGCCGCGACCTGGTGCGCGAGGGGCGGCGGGTGCGCAAGATGTTCGGTGGCGGCATGCGCCAGGCCGGTGTCCTCGCCGCCGCGGGGCTCGTCGCGCTGCGCCGGGGGCCGGCCCGGCTGGCGGAGGACCACGCCAACGCCCGCCTGCTGGCGGCCGCCGTCGCCGAGCTGCCGGGCGCCGAGATCGATCCTGCCGCGGTGCGCACCAACATCGTCGTCTTTCGCGTCACCCCCCGCTTGCTGGGCGGCGGCGCGCCGCCGCCCGAGGGCCCGGCAGCCGCCGTGCTCGCCCGCCTCCGCGCCGCCGGGGTGCTCGCCAGCCAGGTGAGCCGCGACGAGGTGCGGATGGTGACCCATCGCGACGCCCCGCGCCCGCGAATTGATCAGGCGATCGATCGTATGAGGAAGGCTCTGGCACTGGCCGGCTGAATCAGGAGGTGCCGGGTGGTGCGGACGCGTCGCACCTCGACTTGCGCGCCCCCGCAGGGCGCCGTCGCTCCGAGCGGCAGTCTGCCCATGCAAGAGCGAGCGCCGCGCGCTCCTCGGCGGTCGCCGGCGCCGGGCAGGCGCCGGGCACGGAGCCTCGCCTCGCAGTGCACTTGCCCGGCTGGTCTCAGGACGCCCCGGGGCGTAGCCGGGCCACCAGGTCGATCTCGACGAGGGCGCCGCGGGGAAGGGCCGCCGCCTGGACCGTGGAGCGGGCCGGCCGGTGCTCGCCCATGGCTTCGCCGTAGAGAGCGTTGAGGCGCGGGAAGTCGGCGAGGTCGACGACGTAGACCGTCGCCTTCACCACGTCCGAGAAGCCGCAGCCGGCGCTGGCCAGCACCTGGCGGAGGTTCTCGAGCGCCCGCCGGGCCTGGGGCTCGAAGCCGCCGGCGACCAGCTCGCCGGTCGCGGGGTCCAAGCCCACCTGGCCGGAGGTGTACAGCCAGCCGTCGACGGAGACCGCCTGCGAGTACGGGCCGATCGCCGCCGGCGCCTGGTCGGTGTGGTGGAATTGCATGCCGGACATGCTCCTTTCTGGGGTCGGCGTGGTCGGCGTGGCGGGCGGCTCGCCCTCCGCCTGCCACACCGCGATGTACGGGAGATTGCGATAGCGCTCATCGTGGTCGAGGCCGTAGCCGACCACGAAGACGTTCTCGATCGCGAAGCCGCGGTAGTCGATCGGCACCTCGACCTGGCGCGCCGCCGTCTTGTCGAGCAGCGCGCACAGGCGCACGCTGCGCGCGCCACGGAAGCGCAGCAGGTCGAGGATGGTGCGGACGGTGAACCCGGTGTCGACGATGTCCTCGACCAGCAGCACGTCCCGGCCGCGGATCGACAGGTCCAGGTCCTTGCGGATGCGCATCTCGCCGCGGTGCTCGCCGCCGGCGCCGTAGCTCGCGGTCTGCAGGAAGTCGACCGCCACCGGGACGCGCAGGCGCTCGAGCAGGTCGGCGAGGAAGAAGACCGAGCCTTTGAGCACTCCCACCGCGATCAGCGGATCGTCCTGCGGCCGCGGCCGGCCGCCGCCCCGCCCGCCGCCCACCAGGCGGTAATCGGCGTCGATCCGCCCCGCCAGCTCCGCCACCCGGCGGCCCAGCTCGGCCGCCGGGATCAGCACCCGCATGGCGGCAGGCTCCTTGGTGATCGCGATGACGGTCCTCCTTCCTGCTTCCCGCCCTGGTGGGCGGCTCTCGGCCGCGCCCTGGGCGGGGGGATCTGCCCCCCGGCCGCCGTTGGGGCGAGGCCAACGCGGTCCACCGTCGTCTCACCTGAGAGCCTCGCCCCACGCCCGAGGCTCGGGGGCTGCGCGGCCTGTCTCCGAGATCCCGCTGTCCGGTTGCATGATATCCTCGGTGAAATTCGGACTCCAAGGCCCCATCCGAGGCTGCCATGAATACCGTTCAGGAGCTCGGCGCCGTCCATCGGCGCTACGCCGACACCTCTCACCGATTCCGCGCCGCCTGGACATTCCATCAGTTCTTGCAGAGCCTGGGCAAGACCGGCCAGCAGGAGATCAGGGACGCGCATTCGCTCGAGTTCCAGAACCTCTATGCCGAGCTCAAGGACATCTCGCAGAACCTCAACACGTCGGAAAGCGACCGCCTGCGCGGGCGGCTCGACGGCATCGACCGCAGCCTCGGCGAGCTGATCGAGGCCCTCGACCAGGAGGACGCCAGGGTGGCGCCCTACTACCTGCGCCAGTTCTTCCGCCGGGTCAAGACCTACGACGAGAAGATCCTCACCCAGCTCGTCAAGTTCTACGTCTACGCCCAGCAGGGCGAGATCTGGCCCACCGAGCGCCTCGACAAGGTCGACTTCCTGCTCGCCCGCTTGAGCGAGGAGGAGGACGACCGCACCGGCGAGCCGCGGCTGCGCGATCACCGGCGGCTGGGGGAGATCTTCCACGGTCTCTGGGCGATGGTGGGGGCGCCGCTGCCGGAGACCGCGTTCGTCACCGAGAAGCGCCGCGAGATCGAGGGCATCCGGCAAGAGGCCGCCGAGATGGAGACCCTCGACAGGGTGAGCGATGTGAACCTGATCCCGCGCTACCGCCAGCTCAAGCACGACCTCGGCAGCCTGCTCTTCGAGCCCGCCCTCCTCCTGGCGATCCAGGAAACCAACCTGGCGCTCAAGAGCCGCATCCAGAATCTCTATGCCAAGGAGGAGAGGCGCATCGTCGACGAGTACCAGCGCGTGTTCGAGCTCGAGCGCGAGGTACCGGTGGATCGCGAGCTCGACCAGGAGCTGATCCAGTTCCGCCAGGAGGTCGAGCGCTTCGAGGCGCAGCTGCAGAGCCAGGAGCTGAAGCTCGAGGACCTGGCGCTGCTCCGCGCCCGGGTGCGCGAGCTGGTGCCCCGGCTCGCCGCTGCCGGCCGGGGCGGCGCCGCCTTCGCCGCCGAAGGCACCTCGTCCGGCACCGGCGCCCATCTCGGCGCCGGCGCCGGTCTCGCCGCCGGCGGCGCGGGGCCCCGCCGGGCGCCTGACTCCGCGCACTCCGCGCTCGCGGGCGAGAGCGGCTACACGGT
>DATDGZ010000397.1:0-1794 GCA_036521795.1 Thermoanaerobaculia bacterium
CGTGGAATCAAGGAACTGCTGGAGCATAGAGGGTACAGGGATGTGGTTACTCGGATGTCGCAGGTTCCGTTTAGGTCGATTCTACTCAGGGGCTGAGTTGCTCTCGCGGATTCGGGGTCATCTAGCTCCCGCAGTGAAAGCCCGCGCACAGATCACGCGGCAGCTCATGCGCCTCCGGGTAAGGGTCGGGGCGCGCCGCCTGGCCGGAGCGCTGGACGATCGCGCGGACGGCTGCGGTGTCGGCGCGAGCCGCCGCCGCGTGCAGCTGCTCGCGCTCGCGTGGCCAGCGCTCGAGCGCGGTCGCCGCGCGACCGCTGGGGTCTTAGAGAAGAGAGGTCTAGGGTGCACTCCTGGCGCCGACAGGAGAGGCGTCCGTGATCGTCCCGCGGATCAGTCTCTTGACCTCGTGAACCCTTCTAAGCTCCCGCGGCGTCGTAAGCCCGAGCAGCACCCGCAGCTCGTGCGCCCGGTACACCGTCCGCAGCTCCCCCGGATCCACCCGCGCATCGTCGCTCGCGAACACGACCGCCTCGTCGAGCACGGAGCTCCACACCTCGATGACCAGGCCCGCCCGGGCGAACTCCTCGAGCCGCATCGCACAGACGTCGGCAGTCAGCAGCGAGGCACCGACCTCCGCCACGCCGCCTAGCGTCTCGCCGACCGTCCGCGACACCTCGGGAGCGACCAGCCGCAGCAGCGCCGGCTTGAGCTTCCGCAGCGACCGCACCAGCTCCGGCGACAGTGCCCCCCGCGGCGCCTCGACGTGGAGCACCTCGCCGCGGGCCTCCACCTGAACGCCGCAGCGCCGCAACTCCTCGAGCAGCTCCTCGGCGATCATCACAGGTCGAAGACCTCCTTATCGTCGTCCGCATCGTCCGCATCGTCCGCATCGTCTGCGCCGGTCGCACCGGCCCCGCCGGCCCCGTTGCCACCGGACCCCCCCTCCCCGCCTCCAGCCCCGGGGCGCTGAGCCGCTACACCCGCTACAACGCAATCCCCATGCGGCTTTGCGCCGTTTTCGGGAGCCGTTACAGAGCCGCTACGGTCATCGCTCCCACCGTCGGCCAAACCCGCATCGGCATTGACTTGTAACGGGTTCGACGGCTCGCCGGGCAGATACCTCGAGAAGGCGTCGGCGAAGCTCTCCGGGAGGTAGCCTCGGGCGACCTTCGGCCCGGTCCGGAACAAGCGCGGGTGCACCCCGAACGGCTTGAGCAGCCGCGCCAGTTGGACCGCCGAGAGAGGATGCCCGCCGCGCCACTCGCCCCAGGGCCGGTCCTCCCGCGCGCGCAGGTCCTGCAGCAGGTCCTCGGTGAGGAGGCGCCCGGGGCCGCGCTCGGCGAAAGACTCGCGGATGTCGGCCAGCAGCTGCTCGCGCACGCTGTCCCGCGGCTCGCTGCCGGTGCCCGACAGCGCCAGCGCCGCCCGCCGCGCCCGCTCCGGCCACTCCCCGCCGGCCAGGTCGGCGATGGCCAGCAACGGGCGCCAGTTGTCGGCGGCCCGATCGCCCAGCTCGCCGGGCACCTCGGGATCGGCGCCGCGCAGCTCGCCCAGGTGATCGCCGGCCCAGCGCGCCGCGCGCCGGCGCAGATCCTCGAAGCCGCCGGCCCGGTCGAGCCGCAGGCGCTCGACGTGCTCGCCGGCGGCACGGCGGCGCATCGGCACGACCAGGCTGCGATCGGCGAGCGTGTCGGGCAGGTGGCCGATGAGCGCCACTGCCTTGGCCGCCCAGGTCGAGAATCGGCGCGGCTCGTTCTCGTCGCCGACCGTGCGCACGACGTAGGCGGCATCCCG
>DATDGZ010000398.1:0-8591 GCA_036521795.1 Thermoanaerobaculia bacterium
CTGGCGCCGCCGGGGAGCGACGCCATGCCGGCCGCCGCCGCGACCGCGGTCGCGGGCGCGCTGCGGCTGGCCGCCCAGCTGCGCCGGCTGCGGCCCGGCTGGACGGCGGCGCTGTCACAGATCGACGTCGTGGACGAGGACGACTACCAGCTGCGCGTCGAGGGCCTGCCGTGCCCGCTGCTGGTGCGAGGCAGCCGGCTGGCCGACAACCTGGTGCGCTTCGAGCAGCTGCTGCCCGAGCTCCGGCGCCGCTACCCGGCGCTCGCTACAGTGGACCTGCGCTTCTCGCGGCGCATTGTCGTACAGGCGGCGCATGTGGCGCCGCCGATCCAGCCGGCGCAGGGGGCGCCGGCGATCCAGCCGGTGAAGGGGGCGCCGGCGATCCAGCCGGTGAAGGCAGCACAGCCGGTCGAGCCGGTCAGGTCGGCGCAGCCGGTGAAGGCGGCGCCGCCGGTACCGCCGGCGCAGGCCGTGAAGCCGATGCCGCCGGCTCCCGCAGCCAAGACGATGGCACCGCCGAGTCCGGCGGCGCCGACAAGTAGCCGGGGATCAGACAATCTTTAGTCGGTTGGAGGTTCGAGACATGGCCAAACCGGAACCTTACTTCGTGGGCATCGACATCGGATCCTCGAAGGTGGGCGTGCTCATCGGGCAACGCGACGCCAAGGGGAGCATGGAAGTGGTGGGCAAGGGGCTCGCTCCCAACCGCGGCACCCGCAAAGGCAACATCGTCAACGTCGAGGCGACGGTCGAAGCGCTCAAGCAGGCGAGCGAGGAGGCCGAGGTGATGGCTGGCGTCGAGATCTCGCGCGCCTACGTCGGCGTGGCCGGGGCCGACATCCGCAGCGTCAACTCGCGCGGCATGGTGTCGGTGTCGCGCAAGGACCGCGAGATCACCCGCCAGGACATCCAGCGCGTGCTGGAGGCCGCGCAGTCGGCGGCGCTGCCGTCCGACCGCGAGATCCTGCACGCCGTGCCGCAGGAGTTCATCGTCGACGAGCAGGGCGGCATCGACGAGCCCCTAGGTATGCTCGGCACGCGTGTCGAGGTGATGGTCCACCTGGTGACCGGCAACATCACGCGCTCGCGCACCCTGCTCACCTGCGTCAACCGCGCCGGCATCGAGGTGGTGGAGATGGTCTTCGAGCCGCTCGCCACCGCCGAGGCGGTGCTGTCGCCGGACGAGCGCGAGCTGGGGGTGCTGCTGGTCGACGTCGGCGCCGGCACCACCGAGTACGCGCTGTTCTGCGAGGGCGAGATCCAGTACAGCGCGGTGGCGCCGATCGGCGCCGGCCACTTCACCAACGACCTGGCGATGGTGCTGCGGACGCCGTTCGCCGAGGCCGAGCGGATCAAGATCAAGCAGGGCTGCTGCCTGCCCAGCATGGTGACGGAGGAGGAGGGCATCTCGGTGCCCACGGTGGCGGGCGGCAGCGCCCGCGTCGTGCCGAAACGCGAGCTGTGCGAGATCCTGCAGCCGCGCGCCGAGGAGCTGTTCAACATGCTGCGCGACGACCTGCGCAAGCACGCCTCCGACGAGGGGCTGCGCGGCGGGGTGGTGCTGACCGGCGGCGGCGCCCAGCTCGACGGCCTGCTCGAGCTGGCCGAGCAGGTGTTCGACGCCGGCGTGCGTTACGGGCTGCCGCGCGGCCTGGGGGGCCTGGTGGACGTCATCAGCAGCCCGACCTGGTCGACGGCGTCCGGCCTGCTGCTCTATGCGCAGGCCGCGGAGGAGACCCAGGGCAAGGTCCAGAAGAAGCGATCGGGTTTCAGCGTGCGCGGCGTCGTCGGCAGCCTGCGCGGAATGTTCTCGGACCTCTTATGAAGAGCCGCTTCAAACGCCGTTTCAACGCCGCTTCAACAAAAAAGGGGGTGCAACATGATCCTGTTCGACGACCCTGAAGCTCACGACGAGAAGGAGGCGGCGCAGGCCCAGCGCTCCGCGGCGGCCGCCGCGGAAGCGGTCGTGCTGGGCGCTCGTATCAAGGTGCTCGGCGTTGGCGGTGGCGGCGGCAACGCGGTGAACCGCATGATCGACGCCCAGCTGCGCGGCGTCGAGTTCATCGCCGCCAACACCGACCTGCAGGCGCTGCACAAGTGCCGGGCGCCGGTCAAGCTGCAGATCGGCAACCTGCTCACCAAGGGGCTGGGCGCCGGCGCCGACCCCGAGGTGGGCCGCAAGGCGGCGCTCGAGGACACCGAGCGCATCCTCGAGACGCTCGAGGGCGCCGACATGGTGTTCCTGACCGCCGGCCTGGGCGGCGGCACCGGCACCGGCGCGGCGCCGATCATCGCCTCGCTGGCCGCCGAGATCGGCGCCCTGACGGTGGCGGTGGTGACCAAGCCGTTCGGCTTCGAGGGCCGGCGGCGGATGCAGCTCGCCGAGCGCGGCGTCGACGAGCTGCGCGGCGCCGTCGACACGCTGATCACCATCCCGAACGAGCGCCTGCTCAACTTCGTCGAGCGCGGCACGCCGCTGTTCGAGGCGTTCCGCATCGCCGACGACGTGCTGCGCCAGGCGGTGCAGGGGATCAGCGACCTGATCACCATTCCCGGCGAGATCAACGTCGACTTCGCCGACGTGCGCACCATCATGACCGGCATGGGCATGGCGTTGATGGGCACCGGCGTGGCCAAGGGCGAGCACCGCGCGCTCGAGGCGGCGCAGCGGGCGATCTCCTCACCGCTGCTCGAGGAGACCTCGATCCAGGGCGCGCGCGGCGTGCTGATCAACATCTCGGGCGGCCACGACCTCACCCTGCACGAGGTGGCGGAAGCGGCGCGCATCATCTCCGACGCCGTCGACCCGGACGCCAACATCATCTCCGGCATGGTGATCGAGCCCGGCCTCGAGGACGCGATGAAGGTGACGGTGATCGCCACCGGCTTCGACCGCGCCATGGCCGACCGCCCGCCGCGCGTGCATGTGACCGGCCTCTCGAGCTTCGCCGCCGCCGGGGCTCCCGCGGGCGGCACCGGAACGGCCGCCGGCGCGGCGCGCCCGGCACCGCTCAACGCCGCGGCGGCGCCCGCCGCGCCGCAGCGCGAGGAGCCCGAGGCCTCGCCCGCCGACGTGCCCTTCTACCGCAAGGCGATCGCGCACGCCCGCCCCGAGGACCCGAACGGCTTCGGCCCGAACTGGTCGAACGTCGACGACTACGACATCCCGACGGTGTTGAGGAAGCAGATGGATTAGCGGTCGCCCGAGATTCGACGTCTTGCTGTTCGAGCAGGCCCCGCCTGACCGCGAAGCCGCGCCGCCGGTCGTGCCCCCTTCCGGCGGTCGCTCCCCTGATATCTTCATCGGCTGGATGCGACCGATCTCGGCAGGAGCCGCCTCGGCGGGCGCGATGATGGCGAGCCTGGCGCTTGCCGTCTTGCCGGGCTGCGGCTGCGGCGGCGGCGCCGCGAGCCGCCCGCCGGGCGAGAGTGCGCTCCCCCTGCCGCGGGCCACGCGCGGCTACGTCCTCATCTCGATCGACACCCTGCGCGCCGACCATCTCGGCTGCTACGGGTACCCGCGTCCCACCAGCCCCTTCCTCGACGAGCTGGCGCGCCGGGCCACCCTGTTCGAGGAGGCCTACGCTCAGTACCCCAGCACGCTCGCCTCCCACATGTCGATCTTCACCGGCCTGTATCCCCGGGAGCACGGCGTGCTGCCGGCGAGCTCGGTGCTCTCTCCGGCGGTGGAAACGCTGCCGGAGGTCTTCCAACGGCATGGCTTCCGCACGGGGGGGTTCACCGAAGGGGGGTTCGTCAGCGGGCGCTTCGGCTTCCGGCGCGGCTTCGATGTCTTCGTCAGCCGCGACCGCCACCGGGACCGCTTGGTTGCGAGGACCTTCCGCCGCGGGCTCGATTTCGTCGCCAACCTGGCGCCGCGCGACCGCTTCTTCCTGTTCCTCCACACCTACGCCGTGCACACGCCCTACGATGCACCGGAGGAATACCAGCGGCTGTTCTGGCGCGGCGATCCGCCGGAGGATGCGATCCCCGCGAACGGCCCGTCGCTCAGCCGCCAGAACATGACCGGGGAGCGCCCGCGGCAGGCGGTGATCGACTGGCTCATGGCACGCTACGACGCCGGGATCCGCCAGACGGATGACGTCCTGCGGCACTTCTTCGCGGAGCTGGAGCGGCTGGGGCTCGCGGACCAGGCCACGGTGGTGATCACCGCCGACCACGGCGAGGAGCTCATGGAGCACGGCCGGTTCAATCACACGCAGCTCTATCGCGAGACGCTGCACGTGCCGCTGCTGGTCGTTCACCCCGACCAGCGGTCCGCCGCGCGGCAAGGCGGCATCGTGCAGCTCATCGACCTCGCCCCCACGCTCTACGAGCTGGCCCGGCTGAAGCCGGGCGGACGGCCGAGCGGCGCGAGCCTGGCCCGGCGTCTCGGCCGGCCGCCGCCGCCGCCGCTTGCCGCCACGGCCTGGTCGGAGGCCCAGGACGGGATGCGGGCCGTGTACCGCGGCGAGCATCGTGACCTCGAGAGCCTGCTGCTCTTCGACCCTCCCGCGGAGAACTGGTTCCCGCGCCGTGTCGCCTTCGATGCCCCGGGCGGGACCCTGGCACTCGAGGCCCGTTCGTTCGAGGAGCGGCGCCGGTTGTCGATCCTGCGAAGCAGGGAGCCGGCCGTCACCGTGGCCTTGACCCCGGAGTGGACGCCGATCCGGATCGTCCTGGCGGGCCCGGAACGCGTCGTCCTCGAGGCCGACGGCTGCGCGGTTCCCGACGAGGACACGGAGCGAGAGCCCCGGTGCTACGCCTTCCAGGTGAGGGGACGGCGCCTGACGCGGATCGAGCTCTACGACGTGGCGCGGGACCCGCGACAGGTCCGGGACATCTTCGGCGAGCGCAGGAGCGCCGCGCGAGCCCTGCTCGCCGACCTCCTGGCGTTCCAGCCGCGGCCGCGGGGCCCGGTCTCGGTGGCACCGCTCGATCCCGGGCTCGAGAAGAGCCTGCGCGCTCTCGGATATCTCAAGTAGAGGCGGCCGCGGCGGACCCTGCCTCGCCTCGACCGCACCCTCGACCTGGACCGCGACCTTGACGCCGGGCGGTAGGATCTCGGCGAGCAGCTCTCACGCGGCGAGGTCCGGGGATGGTAAGGTCATCTACAGGCGAGCGAGGCCGCGTAATGATCCGCGTCGAAGTGAAGCCGGAACTGCTCCGTTGGGCGCGCGGGCGTGCCGCGATCGATACCAGTGCGCTGACCCATCGATTTCCGCGGCTTCCGGCCTGGGAGCGTGGCGAGGTGCGCCCAACGCTGAACCAGCTGGAGAGCTTCGCGAAAGCCACGCATACTCCGGTCGGCTTCCTCTTCCTGGCGGAGCCGCCAGTCGAGCAGGTTCCCATTCCGGACTTCCGCACGGTTGGCAACGAGCACATCGACCGGCCGAGCCCGGATCTGCTCGATACTCTTTACATCTGCCAGCAGCGTCAGGAATGGTATCGCGATTTCATGCGCTCCGAGCGGGAAGATCCGCTGCCGTTCGTTGGCTCCGCCAATCTCGAGAGCGATGTCGAGAGTGCGGCCGCCAGCATCCGGAGCGCGCTCGACTTCGACGTTCACGAGCGCCGCCAGATGCCGACCTGGACCGAGGCGCTGCGCCGCTTCATCGAGAAGGCAGACGAGCTGGGCGTGCTCGTCATGGTCAGTGGCGTCGTCGGCAGCAACAACCGGCGCAAGCTCGATCCGGAGGAGTTCCGAGGCTTCGCGCTCTCCGACCCCCTCGCGCCACTCGTGTTCATCAACGGCGCCGACACCAAGGCGGCGCAGATGTTCACGCTCGCCCATGAACTGGCACACCTCTGCCTCGGTCTGTCTGCACTCTCGGACGTCGGGCCGGTCTCCTTGCCATCGCACCAGGTCGAGATCTGGTGCAATCGCGTCGCCGCCGAGCTCCTCGTTCCTCTCGCCTCCATTCGAGACGAGTATCGAGCAGGGACCGAGTTACCCATAGAGCTCAAACGGCTGGCCCGGTGGTTCAAGGTGAGCACGCTGGTCATCCTGCGTCGTATTCACGACCTCGGAGGACTCACACGGGAGCAGCTCTGGCAGGCCTATCGCGAGGAACTGGCTCGGCTGATGTCGCTGCCGAAGGGGGAGGGTGGGAACTTCTACTTGACCCTGGCAACGAGAGTCAGCAAGCGCTTCGCGCGCGCTCTGGTGGCCAGTACGCTCGAGGGCCGGACGCTCCACCTCGATGCTCTTCGACTGCTCGGCTTCTCAAAGCTCTCGACCTTCCACGAGCTCGGTCACAGCCTGGGAGTCGCTTGATGGCGTACCTCCTCGACGCCAACGTGTTCATTCATTCAAGCGAAGAATCTCCACTACGGTCTGGACTTCTGCCCTGCGTTCTGGGATTGGCTCGTTGCGAGCAATGCAGCGCAGAGCGTCTTCAGTATCGAGAAGGTCGGCGATGAGGTCGACGCGGTTGCCGACGGGCTCTCTACTTGGGCCGAGCAGCGTGGACCTGGGTTCTTCCTCAAGCCCGATCCCGCGATGCTGCCCGCGCTCACCTCGGTAAGCGCCTGGGCGACGGGTCAACGCTACGATGCCGCCGCCGTCAGCACGTTCCTGCAGGTCGCAGACTACTATCTCGTAGCCCACGCACTCGCGCACGGTCACACGGTCGTGACCCACGAGATAGCGTCAACCTCGACGAAGAGGATCAAGATTCCCGATGCTTGCATCGGCCTTGGCGTCAAGTGCGTGAGTCCATTTGAGATGCTACGGCACGAGAGAGCGAGATTCGTCCTGGGCTCGTCACGATGAAGCGGCCCAGCGCAGTGTGCCGGCATACGGGTGCGGAATAAGATCCCGACTGGCGCCCGCAGCAAGCCGGCCCCCTTCTCGAAACATTCGCCCACCGCGCGGCGTAGAGCAAACAGCGAGCAGCAGCGGACCGTCCGGCGGGCAAGCCCCGCGGAGCAACCGACATGCCCATGTCACCGACCGATGTCCCGCCTCCTCGGAAGCCGCTCCGGCTGTGGCCCGGTGTCGCCGCGGCGGTGCTGCTGTGCGTGGTGAGGTACGTCCTCCCCGTCGTCGTGCCCAGGGCTTTCCTCTTCGGGGCGATGGGCGGCTTCGTCTGCGCGTTGGCGATCGTCGTGTGGTGGGTCTTCTTCAGCCGGGCACCCTGGTCCGAGCGCCTGGGCGCCCTCGCCCTGGCCGTCGTCGCGCTGGTCGCGACGAAGCGCCTCGTCCACGTGTCGGTGGCGACGGGGATGATGGGGATGATGTTCATGTTCTACGCCATCCCGGCCCTGAGCGCCGCCTTCGTCGCCGGGGTGGCGGTCAGCCGCCGCCTCTCGGACGGACCGCGGCGCGCCGCGATGGCCGCGGCCATCCTGCTCGCCTGCGGAGCGATGACGCTCCTGCGGACCGACGGCATCACCGGCGGCGCCGGTTCGCTGTGGGCCTGGCGCTGGACGGAGACGCCCGAGCAGCGGCTCCTGGCCCAGGCCGGCGACGAGACGGCGGCGGTCCCGCCGGCAGCGGCCACGGCAGCGGCAGCGGCGGCGACTCCCCAGCAGCGGCCGGCGGCCCACGCCGGTGCCGTGCCGGCGGCGCTCGTCTCGACTCCGGCGGCAGCGGCGGTGGCACGCGCGGACTGGCCCGGCTTCCGTGGACCAGGTCGCGACGGCGTCGCCCGCGGCGTGAGGATCGCCACCGACTGGTCCGCGTCGCCCCCGGTCGAGCTGTGGCGCCGGCCGATCGGACCGGGTTGGTCGTCCTGCGCGGTCCGCGGCGACCTCCTTTACACCCAGGAGCAGCGAGGCGATGAGGAGGTGGTGTCCTGCTACCAGGTGACCACCGGCCGACCGGTGTGGCGGCACGGCTACGCGGTCCGCTTCTGGGAGTCGAACGGCGGCGCCGGCCCGCGCGCGACGCCGACCCTGAGCGACGGCCGCGTCTACACCATGGGCGCGACCGGCATCCTGAATGCGCTCGACGCCGGCAACGGCACCGTCGCGTGGTCGCGCAACGTGGCGTCCGACACCGGCACGAAGGTCCCCATGTGGGGCTTCGCCAGCTCGCCGCTGGTGCTCGACGACGTCGTCATCGTCGCCGCCATCGGCAAGCTCGTCGCCTACGATCGCGCCACCGGCGATCCCCGGTGGTCCGGCCCCGCTCACGGCGGCAGCTACAGCTCGCCCCAGCGGGCGACGATCGACGGCGTGGAGCAGGTGCTGCTGCTGAGCGAGATCGGCGCGACGAGCGTCGCACCGGCCGACGGCAAGGTGCTCTGGGAGCACAAGTGGCCTGGCTTCACCATCGTGCAGCCAGCGCTGATCGCGGGCGGCGACGTCCTGATCAGCACGGCCGGCGGCACCGGCGGGCTCGGCATCCGCCGCCTCGGGGTCGTGCACGGGCCCGGCGGCTGGACCGTCCGCGAGCGCTGGACGTCGGACGGCTTGTCCCCCTACTTCAACGACCTCGTCGTGCACCGCGGCCATGCCTACGGCTTCGACGGCAGCACCCTCGCGTGCGTCGACCTCGAGCACGGCACCCGCAAGTGGGAGGGCGGACGCTACGGCAGCGGCCAGCTCATCCTGCTGCCCGACCAGGACCTGCTGTTGGTGGTGTC
>DATDGZ010000399.1:0-3939 GCA_036521795.1 Thermoanaerobaculia bacterium
GATCACCCCCAGCTCCTGCGCCGTGTACATCAGGATCGTGCTCTGCAGCTCGAGCGCCTCCTGGTGGCCGTGGATGCCGTCCATCTGGCCCTTGATGCGCTCGAGGAACAGCTGATCGGCAATGTCGTGGCGGAACTGCTCGGAGCTCGTGTCGAGCGCCGTGCGCATGGTGTCGAGCGTCCGCACCGCCTGCGCCTGCCGCTGCACCGGCCAGTTCTGCACCTCCGCCCAGCCCGGGAACACCTGCTGGAACTGCGCGTCGATGTTCTTGTACGAGTAGGCCAGCGCCTGCCCCTGGCGCATGATCCGGTCGAGATTCGCCAGCAGGTCGTAGACCTCCCGCCAGTTGGGATTGGCCAGCTTCTTGAGCGCCGTCAGCTGGTTGACGATCTGCCGGTACTGATTGGTCAGCATCTGGTAGTGCTGATAGATCTGCAGCGCGAACTGCACGTAATGCACGTAGTGCCAGTACTGGTTGACCAGGATGTGCGCGTAGTCGGTCACCGGAATGACCGCCGCGGCCGGCGCCGGCGCCAGCAGCGCGAGCGACGACCACAGCAGCACCGCGCTAACCGCGAGCGCGCAGCTCTTCCGTCCTGTCCTGCGCATGATCCTTGCCTCCCGTCTTGCCTTCCGTCTTGCCTGCCGCAAAGCGCCGATAACCGGGGATCCAGTCCCCGAGCCCCCGCTCCGCGAGCCAGGCGGCCGGCCAGTCCGCCCCCTGCTCCCGCCGCAGCTCGTCGACGCGCTGCATCGTCTCCTGCGGCGTCATGCCTTCCGGCGCCGCCAGGAACGCCAGCGCCACCGGCCCCAGGCCGAGCTCGAACAGCCGGCTGCCGTGCGGGCTCTTCAGGTAGTACTCGCGTTTCGGCCGGCCGCCCGCGAGCAGCTCGAGCTCGGCCTCGTTGAGCCCCAGGTCGCGGTACAGCTCCGCCGTCCCCGGGCTCGCCGCCATCGCGTTCGGCAGCAGGAACCGCGTCGGGCAGCTCTCGACGATCGCCGCCTTGTAAGCCGAGCCGTGGAGGTCCGCCAGGGTCTGCGTGACCACCATGACCGCGGCGTTCTTCTTGCGCAGCGTCAGCAGCCATTGCTTCAGCTGCAGGCCGAACGACGGATCCAGGAGCGTCCGCCAGGCCTCCTCGATCACGATCAGCGTCGGCCGGCCGTCGAGCCGCCCCTCGACGCGGTGGAAGAGATAGCGCAGCACCGGCGCCACCGTCTTCGTCCCCATCTCCCAGAGATGCGACATCTCGAACACCTGGTAGCAGCTCGAGTCGAGATCGTCGCGGTCCGCGTCGAGGAGGCGCCCGAGGCTGCCGCTGCGGCGGTAGGGCGCCAGCGCGTCCTTGAGCTCGAGGCTCTGCAGCTGCACGCAGAAGTTGCCGAGCGTGCGGTGCTCGCGCCCCTCGCCGGCGAGCTGCCGCAGCGCCGCCACGATCTCCGTCCGCGCCGCCGGCCCGACGACCACCCCGCCCTGCAGCGACAGCAGCAGCTCGAGCCACTCCGCCGCCGCCGCCAGCTCGCCCGGGTCGTCCACCGCCGCCAGCGGCTGGAAGGCCGTCGCCTCCTCGCCGGCGCCGGCGCGGATCGCGTAGTGGCTGGCGCCGGCGGCCTGCGCCAGCACGTACCCCGAGTAGCCGAGGTCGAACACGAACGCCTGCGCGCGCCGGTAGCGGAAGAACTGCGCCACGCACAGATTGACCAGCGTGCTCTTCCCGGCACCGGTCGGCCCCGCCACCAGGCAGTGCCCGACGTCGCTCGCGTGCAGATTCACCCGCAGCGGCGTCGCGCCGCTGGTCGCCGCCCACAGGAGAGGCGGGCTCCCCTCCGGGAAGTACGCCGAGGGATTCGTCTTGAGCCCCGGCCAGACGCTGGTCAGCGGCACCAGGTCGGCGACGTTGCGCGAGTGCACGAGCGGCCGCCGCAGGTTGGGGAAGCCGTGGCCCGGCAGCGATCCCAGCCACGCCTCGAGCGCGTTGATCGTCTCGATCCGCGCCGTGAAGCCGCGGTCGGCGAGCAGCTTGACCAGCTCGTCGGCAGTTTGATCCGCCGCGGCGTCCGAGGGCTGCATCACGACGACCGTCGGCGTGTAGAAGCAGAACCGCACCTGCCCCGAGGCGTTCTCCCCGGCCGCCGCGGCGGCGTCGCCGGCCATCCGCGAGGCGTCCTGGTCCTGGAACAGCCGCGCCTCCGCCTCCTGCTCCGCCGTCGCCGCCTGCCGCTGCCGGCTGACCGCGCCCCGCACCAGGTCCGTCGCTCCCTGCCGCTTCATGAACCACTGCACCTGGTGGCGCCGGATCAAGCGCGCCGCCGTCGCCCCGTCGAGCGGGATCACCCGGTGCGACAGCCGCAGCGCGAACGGCACGTTGTTCAGCCGGTCCAGCATCCCGAGCCAGCTCGCCGCCGGGAACCCCTGGATCGCCAGCGCCCGGATCGCCATCCCGCCGATCCGCGGCCGCCAGCCGCCCACCGCCTCCTGGTCCGCCAGGAAGCTGTCGAGCTCCGTCCCGGAGGTGGGCGCCCTGACCACGTGGTCGAGCCCCGTCAGGCAGCCGTGGAGCAGCGTCAGCACCTCGTCCGACGTCTGCCGCCGGATCCGCAGCACCGCCGACAGCCGGCGCTCGAACTCGCCCGCGCCCTGTAGGAACGCCCGCAGCACCTCCTCCCAGCTCCGCAGGCCGCTGCGCTCTCCCTGCACGAAGCACCGCGCCAGCCGCGAGTAGATGTCCGGCGGCGGCAGGTACGACAGCGTCACGAACGTATCGGTCTCGAAGTGCGCCGCCGACGCCTCGTAGGTGCGCCGCCGTTCGAGATCAAGGAGCGCCGTCACCGGGTCCGGGAAGGCGCCCGCCGGCGCGTAGCCCGGCGCCGCGTGGCGCACGGCGTTCCAATGCAGCATCCAACCGTCGCCCAGCGGCAGCAGGGCCTGGCTGACGTGGCTCGACAGCGCGTCGAGGTCCTCGGCCGTCGCCGCGCTCGTGTCCGGGCCGCGATAGCTCCAGCCGGCCAGCAGGCTCCCGTCCTTGCCGAGCACCACGCCCTCGTCCACCAGGTAGGCCCAGAGCAGCCAGTCGCACAGCCCGGCCGGCTCCGTCCGGTGCTCCCGCAGCCGGCCGAGGAGAGCCCACGACAGCGCGCCGCCCATCCAGCCCAGCCCGAGCGACAGTGCCGCCGCCATCGCCTAGCCCCGCCGCGGCGGGATCGCCGGCCGCACCGGCGCCGGCCGCGCCCTGAAGCCCGCGACCGGCGGATAGAAGTCCTGCGCCCCGAGGCTCCGCACGTAGACCTCGGCGATCATCGCGTCGGCGCGCGTCGCCCAGGCCATCGCCGGATGGAGCGCCACGACCAGCACCGCCGCGACCGACAGCGTCCGCCAGTCCAGGCCCCCCATGACGACCAGCGCCGTCACCAGCGTCGCCTCGACGATCACCAGCCCCCGGTCCACCCCCGCCATCAGCACCGGCCGGTGCAACGCCGAATGGATCACGTGCGCCTCCGGGGTCTTCAAAAGACACATCCCTGGAAGCCCAGCGTGGTGACCAGGTTGGTGGCGCCCAGGATCAGCCCGATGGCGACGATCGCCTGCGCCACCCGCTTGAATCCCTCCTCGTGGCGCGTGAACCCCCAGACGATGCCGCCCAGGGCAATCAGCAGCCCGGCGATGATCTTGCCCGTCGGCCCGGTGATGTTGTCGAGAATCGCCTGCATCGGCCCGTTCCAGGGCATGTCCGTCCCGCCCGTCCCGGCCCAGGCCGCCGCGCCGTGGAACATCGCCGCCGCGGCCGCCACGGCGGCGATCCGCACCGCCTTGCCCCCGTCCCGCCTGCCCGCCCCGGCCGTGTGGCCCCTCCGTCCTCTCCTCATGCGATCTCCTCCTCGCGTGGAATCGCTGCGAGCTCATAGCGCCCGGCCCCGTCCAGCCCCAAGACCCGCACCATC
>DATDGZ010000400.1:0-2161 GCA_036521795.1 Thermoanaerobaculia bacterium
AAGAGCTGGCGCGGGGTGAGCGCGAGCCCGGCGTCGCGGGCGGCCGCGACCACCTCGATGGCGCGGATCGAGTCGCCGCCGGCGGCGAAGAAGTTGTCCTCCACCCCGACCGCCGGCAGCCCGAGCACCGCGCGCCAGACCGCGGCAAGCGCCGCCTCCGCCGGCGTCCGAGGCGCCACCTGCGCGCCCCGGCGCGTCCGCTCCGGCGCCGGCAGCGCGCCGCGGTCGAGCTTGCCGTTCGGCGTCAGCGGCAGCGCCGGCAGGAGGACGAACGCGGCGGGGACGAGGTGCCGCGGCAAGCTGGCGGCCAGGAACTCGCGCGCCGCCGCGGCGTCGAGGCCGGCCTCCCGCCGCGGCACCAGGTAAGCCACCAGGCGCCGCTCGCCAGCGTCCTCGTCCCGCGCCACCACCGCCGCCGCGGCCACTCCGGGGTGGCGCGCCAGCGCCGCCTCGATCTCCCCGGGCTCAATGCGGATACCGTGGATCTTGACCTGCCCGTCGGCGCGGCCGCGGAACTCGAGGCGGCCGTCGGAGAGGCGGCGGCCGAGGTCGCCGGTGCGGTAGAGGCGCTCGCCGGGAGCCTCGGCCCACGGATCGGGCAGGAAGCGCTCGGCGGTCGCCGCCGGCCGGCCGTGGTAGCCGCGCGCCAGGCCGGCGCCGGCGATGCACACCTCTCCCGCCGCGCCCAGCGGGACCGGCCGGAGGTCGCGGTCGAGCAGGTAGAGGCGGTGGTTGGCGATCGGCCGCCCGAGGTCGACCCGTTCGGGCCGCCCGGGGTCGCCGGCGTCGACGCTCGCCGTGATCGTCGCCTCGGTCGGGCCGTACTGATGGACGAGGGGCGCGCCGACGCGCTCGGCGAAGCGCCGCCGCAGCTCTCCGGCAAGCGCCTCGCCGCCACAGAAGACCAGGCGCAGCCGCGTGTCGCCGAGCCCGCAGCCGGCCAGGAAGCGGGCGAGCAGCGAGGGCACGAAGTGGACGACCGTGATCCCTTCCGCGGCGATCCACCGCGCCAGCCCGGCGAGATCGAGCGGCGCGCCGGCGGGAGGCAGCACCACGCAGGCGCCGGCCAGCAGCGGCGCGAACAGCTCCCAGAGCGAGATGTCGAAGCTCCACGACGCGGTCGCCAGGAGCCGGTCGCCGGCGGCCAGCGGATGGACGCTCTGCCCCCAGAGCAGGCGGTGGCAGAGCGCCCCGTGCGTCACCAGCACTCCCTTGGGCCGGCCGGTCGAGCCGGACGTGTAGAGCAGGTAGGCGCCGTGCTCGCCTCCCAGGACGGCGGCGCGCCGCCGGGCGCGCCCTCGCAGTGCCAGCCGGGCGGCCTCCTCTCCCTCGTCGCCCTCGCCGCCCTCGCCGCGGGCCGCGGCAGGGCCCGCGAGCGCCGCCGCCTCGGGTCCGTCGAGCGCCTCGAGCAGGAGCGTCGGCGCGCCGCCGCCGAGCCGTCCTGCGAGCTCGCCGCTGGTCACGACGACCGCGCAGCCCGAGTCGGCCACCAGGGTGCGCAGCCGCTCGCCGGGATAGCCGGGATCGAGCGGCACGTAGATGCCGCCGGCCTTCCACACCGCGAGCACCGCCGCCAGGGCGGCGAGCGAGCGCTCCAGGCAGACCCCGACCGGCACCTCCGGACCCACGCCCGACGCGGCGAGCCGGCGCGCCAGCCGGTCCGCGTGCCGGTCCAGCTCGCGGTAGCTCATCCACGCCGCTCCGCAGCAGGCCGCCACCGCCGCCGGCGTGCGCTCGACCTGGCGCTCGAAAAGCTGGTCGAGGCTCGCCGTCCGCGGCAGCTCCGCGGCGGTGTCGTTGCACTCCCGGAGCGTCTGCTGCAGCTCGTGCGCGGCGAGCAGCGGCAAGGCCGCGAGCGGCGTGCCGGGCGCCGCGCCAGCGGCCGCGACCAGGTTCGCGAAGTGCCCCGCCAGGCGCGCCATGGTCGCGGGATCGAAGAGACCGGCTCGGTAGAGCAGGTGGCCGCGGACCGCGCCGTCCTCCTCGGTGAGCACCGCCGCCAGCTCGAACTGCGCGGTCGGGCTGGCCAGCCCGAACGGCTCGAGCACGAGCCCCGGGAGCTCGCGGCGCGCGACCTGGGGGTGCTGCAGGGTGAAGAGCACCGAGAAGAGCGGCGTCCGCGCCAGGCTGCGCTCGGGGGCCAGCTCCTCGACCAGCCTCT
>DATDGZ010000401.1:0-17137 GCA_036521795.1 Thermoanaerobaculia bacterium
GCAGGTACCGCGCGGGGTAGGTGTCGCCGGAGCTGATCGAACGCAGGTTGGCGTTGTAGACCAGCAGGCAGACGATCCCGAGGAGGAGGCTGGTCCGCAGATCGCGGTGGCGCTGCGTGGGCTCGTCTGCGCGAGGGTTTCCCCGAATCGTCCCGCCCTCCATGCCGCCGGGTAATGCCGGCGTTCGGCAATCGCCGCGGCAGCTTCAGCAGCCGTGTCTGCGAGGGGACGAGGCTACCACAGGCGGTCCGGGCGCGGGGGCGGGTACTCGATCGACGGTAGGCCTGGGGCCCCTTTCCCGGGCGGCGCCACACCTGAATCTATGGAGACTTGTCGCGTCGGGCATGACGCCCGGCGCGGCACCATCTTGGAGAAAGGAGCCTACGGATGAAGGTCACCAAGAAGAGGCCGGCGCTCAAGCTGCACCGCGAGACCCTGCGCAGCCTCTCGCAGCTGCAGCAGGTCGTGGGGGGCCTCACCCACCCCTGCGCCAGCGTGCCGCCGCTGGTCTGCGACACGACGACACTCCACACCGACTGCTGCTAGAGGAAGGAGACACTTGCCTGGGCCACGGGACCACAAACGCCCGGGGCCCAGGCGCTCCTCCCTTCACCGTGCTGTCGCTGCGCGGGCAGGGAGCAGGTCGGGCACCCTCGGTGCCGGTGGTGGCACCGCTTCAGAGACCGCCGCTGGCATCGGGCCGTCCCGACCGCGAGTCGGGCGGAGACTTCTTGCTCTTGACAACGATCTTTCACATGATAAGCTGCTGTTGAAGTAGGAACTTGCTCGTTGCTGTGGGATCTGCTGCGAGCAATTCTGCCGTTATTGTTACGATACAGACACCGAGGAGCTCGTGTCGGAGTCCTGTACCGATCCGGTGTGCGACCAGAACTAAGGAAGACCTCCAATGCGACGCACCAAGCTCGCGACAGCCGCGGCTCTGATGAGCCCCTTGCTGATCCTTCCCATCCTGCGCGGAGCGGACAGCAATCCATCCTTCGCAAACCTGGTCCTGGAGCGCCTCGCGATCGAAGGGTCGCCCAAGATTCCCAGCGCCTCGCAGTTCTTGCGTAGCGATCTGAAAGGGCGTCTCTATCTTCTTCACGGGGACACTCTGCAGATCGATGAGATCCAGCCTTCCGGGAAGCTCGTCACGCGGAGCAAGCCGGCAAACGTCCAAGTGGGCAATATCAAGCCAATCTCGGATGCCTTGGTCAGTCCCGACGGGAGCGCGTGGCTTCTCGCGAGCGGGCCCGAGCGTATCGCGCTCCTCACCAGCGACGGATTGCGAGATCTGCCGCCGGTCCATTGGGTGATCTCGTCCCTCGCCTACAGCATCGACGGTCCGATCGTCGCGGTCAGCCCGTTGCGGGTAGGGGCAGAAGACGCCGGCGCACCGCCCACGAAAGCGGACTGGAACCATCCGCCGTTGCTCCTCCGGCTGGAGGATCAGCAGTGGCAAACGCTTGTTCCAGGCGAGCCATTCGTAAGCCGGGATCAGCGCCCGCTTCGCCTGCAGGAGATCACGGCGGAACGCGACACGAGGTTGGCGGTCGGTGCGAAAGGAACGCTTTGGGTTGGACAGAAGGATGCCTATCTGCTCAGACACTACTCCCGTTCCGGGGCGCTTCTCGAATCCCTTGCAGTCGGCGGCGGTGGGGTGCAATGGCGGGAGCGGACTGCGGAAGACTGGAAGAGCCTGGGAGATGCGGCGCGATCCGGCGGCGTGGCATTCAATCGATCTACTCTCGCGAACGTGCAGGCGCTGAAGGTGGTGCGAGGCTTGACCGCTCGCGACGACCAGGTATACCTCGCAATCGAGAGCTCGACGGGTCTAGCACTCGATCGATGGGATGCGAAGTCGCGGGCCCTCGACCGCCTGCTGCTGCCGACGATCCCGCTTGGGCGGGTGTCAGTCGATCTCGTTGCCGGACGGTATGGTCTCTATCTCGCCGGCCCCCGCGTCGGAGATCCGATCTGGCATGCGGATTGGGAGAATATCGACAGCGCCAAGTGGCAGCCCGTACCTGAAGCCTCGTTCCGGGTAAGCTCTCGGTGATCGGGCGATTAGGAATTGATTATGGAGCCAGGGGAGCGTGACGGTCGATCCATGAGCCGGACGCTACAGCCCGCGGGATGTGCTACCAGGATGGCAACGATCAGCCGCGGTCAGTCGTAGACGCCGTCCACGTACCAGGCGCCGGAGGCGCGGTCGCGGAAGATGCGGTAGATGCCGCCGGTGGTGAGCTCGACGTCCCAGTAGTCGCGTCCGGTCGGGTTCGGGGTCCACCATTCGTCCTCCAGCCCCCAGGGGCCCGCGGCCACCTTCACCCTGCCGGTGACACGCAGCCGCCCGGCAGTGTCTTCGCGAGTCACGGGCCGGATCTCGACGGGAGCGAGCAGGCAGGGCTCAGCGGTCTCCGGGGGGGCAGGGATCTCCGGGGGCCACGGAGTCTCCGAGGGCTCCGGGGGCTCTGAAATCTCTGGGGTCTCCGGGGGCTGAACGGTGGCGGGAGCCGGGGAGGTCCGTGCCGCGGTCCCTCCTGAGGCTTCCGGGCATTCCGGGCCTCTCGGGCCTCTTGGATCTCTCGGGTCTCTCGGGTCATGGACGAGGACCTCGATCTCCGTCGCCGGCCGCACCACCCGTACTGCCAGCAGGCCGCGTCCCGCCGTGGACCGCAGGTCGCGCCGGATCTCCGGAGCCAGCGGCGGTGGCGGCGGGGCATACTCGACGAGCGCCAGGCGCTCCGGCCGGTGCCCGTCGACCGGTCGCGGCGAGCCGACGCGGCCGGGGCCGAGCAGGGCGAAGAGGCGGGCGAGGGTGGCGGCCAGCTTGTCCGGCGACAGCGCCGCCGGGCCGTACAGCGTTAGCTGCGCCTCCCGCGGACGGTCCGGGTGGGCCGCCAGGGTGAAGCCGGCGACCGGCGCGCCCGGCGGGCGGGCCTCGAGGTCCAGGCGCAGCAAGGTCAAGAGCGTCTTGACGTCGCGGGTGGGTGCTGGCAGATCGATGGTGCGCGGCTGGTGGCCCTCGGGCTCGAGGCGCAAGGTCAGCTCCAGGCGGGCGCAGGCAAGTCCGTTCGCCTCCAGGCGCAGGCAGAGGCGCTCGAGAGCCGCCCGGCACACGAACAGGAAGGGCTCGAGCGCCACCAGCGGCCATTCCAGGTCCATCCCTTCGTGGAACGCGGGCGGCGGCGGGCTGGGCATCAGCGGCCGGGGATCGATTCCCCGCGCCGTGGCGTGCAGCTCGCGGCCGGAGCTCCCCAGGCGGCTGGTGACGCGCGCCACGGGCAGGTGGGCGAAATCGCCGATCGTCTTGATGCCCCACTGGGCGAGGGTGGCGACGATGTCGAGGATGCCCGCGGCTGCCGGATGTGCCGGGGCCCCACCGGTCGCCCGGATTGTCCGGGTCGTCGCGGCACCCGTCGCGGCACCCGCCGTCGTGCCCAGGGTCTCCGGAGTCGGCAGCAGGCGGGCGAGCGGCAGCGGCGCCAGGAAGGCCGCCTCCTCCCCCGCCGGCACGATGGCGGGCGACTCCGCCAGGGTGGCGGCGATCCGGGCGGCGAGCTTGCTCGAGGCGATGCCGACTCTCGCCGGCAGGCCAGCCGCCTCGGCGGCACCGGCCAGGGCGCAGGCCAGGCTCGTCTCGGCAGGGCTCGCGGGCATCGCGGGCGTTGCCGGCGTTATCGGCGTCGTGGGCGTTGCCGGCGTCGTGGCGCCGGCAGGCGGGGCGGCCGCGCCCCGCGGAGCCCTGCCCGCGGGCCGGAAGCGGCGATCGATCCCGTCCGCATCGAGATAAGCGACCCCTTCCCCGGCATCCTCGATGCGCGGCGAGAAGCGCTCGGCGATCTCGAGCAGCGCCTCCTGGGCAGCACGCTCACACTCCGCGTCGCGCGGGCGCGCCACCAGCTTGGGAATGAGCGCCCGCGCCTGGGGGAGGGTGAGGCCGGGCCGCACCCCGGCCCGGCGCGCCAGCCGCGAGGCGGCGAGGACGCGGGCGGCGCTGCCGTTGCCTTCGACGATGACCACCGCCTCGCGCGCCAGCTCGGGCTCGCTGCGCAAGCGGGCCGCGAGGGGGAAGAGCGAGACGGCGATGCAGGCAAGGCGGGGCAGGGCCACGGCGCATCCTCAGGTCCGGCCGGCCTGCCCCGCCGCGGCTGCCGGGACCGCCGCAGCCGGAATCGCGAAGGCCGCCGGGGCCGCGAAGGCCGCCGGGGCCGCGATGGCCGCCGAGGCCGCGATGGCCACCGGGGGCGCGATGGCCGCCGAGGCCGCGATGGCCGCCGGAGTCTCGGCGGTTGCCGGGGTCGCCGGGGCCGCGGGAACGACCGGCGAGAGCCGCAGCTCCAGCCCCAGAGATCCCGCGGGCAGCCGCCGGCCGCGGCACTTCTCGAGCGTCACCTGGCAGGAGAGGCCGTCGAGCAGCCAGGAAGGGCCTCCCGCCGCTCCCTGCCAGCGGGCACGTCCGCGCGCCGCCTGCAGCACCGCCGCCGCCGCCGTGCCGCTCATCCGGTAGGGGCTGGCGACCAGCAGGGCGGCGCCCTGCGCCTGGGCGGCCCGCGCCAGGCGCAGCCAGCCCGCCTCGCGCCCCCGCCCACCGCGCACCGGCGGGTTGCCGAGGTCCAGGACCACCATCGGGAAACCGCCGCCGAGCAGGATCTCGGCTCCGGCCAGCGCCTGCTTCAGGGTGCCGGGGCGCAGCCAGAGCAGGCGGCGGAGATCCGTCCCCAGGGCAACGGCGCCCTCCGGGTCGAGCCCGTCGCCGAGATCGACCAGCGCCGCCGCCTCGCCCGCGGCGGTGGCCGCGGCGATGGCGGCCAGCACGATGGAAAACCGCCCGCTCGAGCGGGCGCCGATCATCTCGACCAGCTTCCCCCGCGGCAGGCCGCCCCCCAGCAGCTCGTCCAGGGCGGGGAAGGTCTTCAGGGGTGCCCTCCGGTGTGGCAACGCCGGGCTCTCCCGGGGGTTCTCCTGGGACTCCCGGCCCGTGCGGCCGTACTCGCTGGCGCTGCGCAGGCTGTCGATCAACGGCGCGAGCGAGCTCAGCGGGTCCCGCGGGTCGAGCGGCTGCGACAGCTTGCCGCGCAGGCGTTCGAGGGCGGATGCTCCCGGCGCCGGCGGCGGGGGCGCATCGGCGATGGGAGCGAGGGTCTCGCGGACATGGAGGAGGCCTGGCATGGCTCTCAATCTAAGGCGTTAACAAAGCGTAAGTCAAGCTGCGGTAAAAACCGATAAATGACGTAAATATGTGTTCTTACAGTCGCTTGGCGTAAATCGATCACAATGCCCGAGCACCGCGCATCCGCCCGTCGAAAATCCTCGGCCGGCGCCCTCCGTGGTAGCGTGAAAGCAGAACCGCGGCGCCATCCCGCGCCGCCATGCCATCGCGCGCTGCCGGGCATAGAATGAATCCATGCGCGGCCGCCCCCACATCTTGGCGGTCCTGGCGGCGCTGGCGATGGTGGCGCTGGCCGCCCTGCCGGCCCCCGCGGCGCCGGCCGCGACCACCGCGGCGACCACCGCCGTGGCCGCCGCGCCGCCGGCCGCCGGCGCGATGAGAGATAGAGCGATGAGCATGAACCTGACGTCTGTCGCCTTCACCCACCAGGGAGAGATGCCGGCTCGCTACAGCTGCGAGGTCAAGGGCCGCGAGGTCTCTCCGCCCCTCTCCTGGAGCGGCGTGCCGGGCGCCGCCAAGAGCCTGGCCCTGATCGTGGACGATCCGGACGCTCCCGACCCCAGGGCGCCGCAGCGCACCTGGGTGCACTGGGTGCTCTACGACCTGCCGATCACCGCCACCGGGTTGCCCGAAGGCGTCGTCCCGGGCGATCTGCCGCCCGGCACCCGCGAAGGTAAGAACGACTGGAACCGCACCGGCTACGGCGCGCCCTGCCCCCCCGTCGGCCGGCACCGCTACTTCTTCAAGCTGTACGCCCTGGACACCGAGCTGCCCGATCTCGGCCATCTCGACAAGCGGCGGCTCGAGCAGGCCATAGAAGGGCACGTGCTCGCCCACGCCGAGCTGGTCGGCACCTACGAGAAGGCCGGCAAGCGCAGCATGGTCGGCGTGCTGCTCGACCGCTGACCCTGCCCGGTCACCCCCAGGAGCGTGGATGGCTCGACGGACGATGGACATGCGAATGAACCGCGCGGGTCACGGATCGAACGCCCCGATGGACGTCTCCGAGGTACGCCGCGATTACCGCCGGGCCGCTCTCGACGAGCGCGATCTGGCGCCCGAACCCATCGCGCAGTTCCGCGCCTGGTTCGCGGAGGCGCTCGCCGCCGCTCCGCTCGATCCCACCGCCATGACGCTCGCCACCGCCGACCGCGAGGGGCGGCCGTCGGCGCGCGTCGTGCTGCTCAAGGGCTACGACGAGCGCGGCTTCGTCTTCTTCACCAACTACGGCAGCCGCAAGGCGTGCGAGCTGGACGCCAACCCGCATGCGGCGCTGGTCTTCTACTGGCCGGCCAGCGATCGCGAGGTGAGGGTCGAGGGCATGGTCGAGAAGACCTCGCGCGAGGAGACCGCGGCCTACTTCGCGACCCGCCCGCCGGCCTCGCAGCTCGGCGCCTGGGCCTCACGGCAGAGCGCGCCGGTAGCCGGCCGCGAGCCGCTGGAGCAAGCCTTCGCCGCCGCCGCCCAGCGATTCGCCGGCGGCGAGGTCCCGGCCCCCGACTTCTGGGGCGGCTACCGCCTCGAGCCGACCTGGGTCGAGTTCTGGCAGGGCCGCGAGAGCCGCCTCCACGACCGCATCGCCTACCGCCGGAACGCCGAGGGCGGCTGGGCCATCGAACGGCTGCAGCCCTGAGCGAGGCGGACCGGTGCACGTGCTGTCGCGGGCTTGACCTGAATCCGAAGGCGCCCGCGCTGAGCGCCTCGATGTAGGGGAAGGATCGTCCGGCGAGAGGACAGGCAGAGCGTGTGGGCAGTCAGGCAGCTCATGAGCGAGATCGCGGCGCCTGGCGAGCTCTTCGACGACATTCTCGCCGGAAGGCGCATCGGTGCCACCTGGCTGCGCCTGTGCCTTGTCATGTCTGCCGCGGCGGCAATCTACGGTGCCGTCTGCGGCATGTGGAACGGTGCTCGCCTTGCTGCCTACGTGGCGATCAAGCTGCCGCTGGCCCTTCTGCTGACCTCGACCTTCACCGTCGTGCTGTCCTGGATGGTCGCGGCTCTCTACGGCCTGCCATTGCGCTTCGGCCAGGTCGCCGTGCTCACCTTTCTGGCGCTCGCCGCGGGCGCCGTCCTGATGGCCTCCCTCGCACCCATCGCTGTTCTCTTCACGCTCGCGGCGCCTCCCCCCGACGAAAACGCGCGCACCGCACACAACCTGCTCTACCTGATGCACACCACCTTCGTCGGCGCCTGCGGCCTCGCCGGAAGTCGCATCTTGTGGTGCATCCTACAGCGCCTGCCCTCGCCTCGGCGCACGCTCCGCGCCGTCTATCTGGCCTGGGTCCTCGCCTACGCTGCAGTCGGCGGTGAAGTCGCCTGGAGCCTGCGCCCCTTCGTCGGCAGCATTTACGAGCCGGTGCTCTTCCTGCGCCACGACGCGCTCGATGGGAATGTCTACGAGTTCGTGTTCACCGACATCCTTCCCCACCTTCTGCGCCAACTGTGATCCGGAGACAATGCCATGTCCACTCCTGAAGAGACCGATCCCGCCGCTCCTGCCGAGAGCACCGCCTTGGCACCGGCCAGCTCCCGGCTGCCGGAGGCCCGCGCGGCAATGGCCGCGGCCAAGACGACGCTCGCAGGTGGTGTGTCCACGGCAAAGGCCCTGCCACTCGGCGCCCTCGCCTCCGATATCCCGGCGGCCGATGCCCCGCGCAGCCTCTTCGCAGCGTTCAACGAGCTCCTGAACCGCCCGCTCGCCCTCGTGCAGCGCGCCCGCGGCGGCGACCGCCTCGGCACCGGCAAGCTCTTCGCCGGCGCTCTCGTTTGCTACGTCCTCTACGGCCTGGCGGCGGGCTGCTTCACCGGTGGCCAAGACCTCTTGTTGGCAGCGGCCAAGGCACCACTGGTCATCGCGCTCACCCTTCTGCTCTGCCTCCCCAGCCTCTACGTTTTCGGCGCCTTGTCCGGCGTCGAATGGTCGCCGCGCCTCCTCCTCGCCCTGGCCGCTGGCTTCGCCGGTACTCTCGGGCTCCTCCTCGTCGGCCTCGTGCCCGTCGTCTGGCTTTTCTCGGTCAGCAGCCGCTACCTCGCGGCCGCCGTCTGGCTCCACGTCCTCCTCTGGCTCCTCACCCTCGCCTTCGGCTGGCGCTTCCTCCGTCTCTCCCTCCGTGAAGCGGGTGGCCGCGGCATCATGCTCCCCTGGCTACTGCTTTTCTGCCTTGTCTCGTTCCAAGTTGCCACCTTCCTGCGTCCCGTCCTCGTCCGCGACCCTGGCGAGCCGTTCTTCGCCACCGGCAAGCTCTCCATGTTCGAGCACCTCGGGCGAGTCTTCGACCGCGATGAAGATCTCCGCCGCGCCCTCCACCCGGCTCCGCCGCAACGGTAGATTGCACGCCAAAGGCGAATGACCAGCTGGTGGCAAGATGTGCGGTTCGGGTGCGCTCGGTGCCGCGCCCAGCCCGCGAGGCGGCCAGCGTACTTTGCTCGCTACCCGAGCCAGCATGACCACCTCCCCGAGGGGTCCGGGTCCGGTCGCGGCGCTCGCGGCCGGCGCGCTCTTCGCGGCGCTGCGGGCCGCCCGCTCAGCGCCCTTCGGCGTCGGCGTCCACCCACATGCGGACGGTCTCGTGACCGCCGTTGACGGTCACCAGCTCGCCCTCGCCGGTCCTGGCCAGCGCGGCGACGGCGGCGGCCAGGTCGAAGCGGTCGCCGGCTCCCTGCAGGAGCGCATCGACCACCGGGACCGGGATGCGCACTTCGACGTGATCGCCCGCGCTACGACGGTCGCGCGCGCCGCCGCCGCCGCTTTCCGGCGCCGGCGCCGGGGTGTCCCGGTCCGCCGCGCGGATCAGCAGGTAGCCGCCGCTGCGCGCCACCCGCACCCTGGCATGCCCGTCGTCGATCGTCACGTAGGCGGCGTCGGGTTGGCGTTGCACCTCCCGCCAGATGCGCCGGAGGTCATGGACCGAGAGGTCGTGGCCGTCGACCCGCAGCTGGCTGGCGGTGCGCGCTTCCTCGGGAATCAGTGGCGTCGCCGCCTCGACCACCGACAGCGGCAGGTTGATGCTCACCCGGCTGTCGTCGTTACCGTCGTGTACCTTGATGTGCAGCCAGAGATTCGTCTTCGCCTCCGCCGCCGCCGCGCCCATCAAGAGCAGGGCTATACCCATCACGCTGTTCCACGTCATCGCCGTCTCCTTGGCGCCGGTGCCCGGCGCTGCTACTAGAGAGAACGAGCGCTCGGCCGCGGAAGTTTCAAGACCGCGTCGGAAGACTCTCCCCACGTGCCACCCGGCTCGGGCCCGGAGGCGCGTCGCGGGCCGCGCCGCGACGCCGCCTGCCGGAAGGGGAGCGCGCTCCTCAGGGGGTCTCGGGGAGGCTGTACTCGAGCTCGTAGGAATGCTGTCCGTTGTCGATCTTGATCGTCAGGCTTCCCGTAAGACCCGCCAGCTGGCCGGTGCCGGAGTCCGGCACCACGGTGATCGTCATGTGCGTGGCCCCGGGAGTCATCGTGCCGCTGTGCTGGAGGACGAAGCTGCCGTTGCGCCCCTGGAGGGTCCCGCTGACCTGCTCGATCGCCACGTATCCCCCCGAGCCCTTGGCGGGGCCGCCGGCGTACAGCATCTCCCCCTTGCCGGTGGCCTCGAGGTCGCCGTGGTACTGCTTGTCGAGGGACATCCTGCCGAGGCCCGAGTCGGCCTTGAATTCTGACGGCAGTGGGGTCGCCTTCACGTCGAACGCTCCGCTTGCATGCTTCGTCATGGCCGCCTCTTTCCGGACCGGGCTGGGCCCCGGTTCATGGGTTTGTGGAGATGCCGGAGATGCCGCTCCGAGGGACAGGCAGGCAGCCGCCCCGACGGCGACACCTCCCGCGATACCGCGCCATCGATGCTTCATCTTGCTCCCTCCTTCGTTCTGCCCGTGCGGGCGCCGTCCAGCCAACCGTAGCGCCTTCGGCCGCCGCGGAATTGAAGAAACGCGACATTCCCGAGCTTGACTCTCCGGGACGCCTCCGGGACACTCGCGGCGATGACGATGACCGGCCGGCCCGGGCGCGTACCCGCGATCTTACGCACGCTGACCCTCGGCTCCGCGGAATGGGAGACCCGCGGCGTGCTGCGCCCGGCGACGCAGCCGCCGGGAAGCCCGATGCGGTTCCCGCCCGCCGCCGACCTGAGCGCCTTCGTCGATCTCTACTGGATCGCCCGCTGGGACCTCGAGCCCGGCGAGGCAATGGTCGTCGAGACGCTGCCGCATCCGTGCGTCAACGTCGTCGTCGAGCGGGGCCGATCGCTCGTTCACGGCCCGGTCAAGGGCAGGTTCTCGCGGACCCTCGCCGGCCGCGGCCGGGTGGTCGCCGCGCGGCTCCGGCCGGGCGCCTTCTGTGCCTTCAACGAGCGGCCGGCCTGGCAGCTGATGGACGCCGAGCTCGGCTTCCCCGAGGCGTTCGGCGTGGAGAGCGGGCCGGTCGAGAGCGCGGTCTTCGGCCTGGCCGGCGAGCAGGCCGACGAGCCGGCGATGGTCGGGGCGCTCGAGCAGTTCTTGCGCGAACGACAACCGGTGCCGAACCCGGCGGTCGAGCTCATCGACCGCATCGTCGGGCGCATCGCCACGGACCGCGACGTCCTCAGGGTCGAGGACCTCGCCCGTGGCATCGGCCTGGGAAGGCGCACCATCGAGAGGCTCTTCCGCGAGTACGTGGGTCCCAGCCCGAAGCGGGTCATCCGCCAGTACCGCCTGCAGGCCGCCGCCGACGAGGCCGCGAAGGGCCGCGTGGCGAACTGGGCGCGGTTGGCGAACGACCTCGGCTATGCCGACCAGGCGCACTTCAACCGCGATTTCCGGGCGATCCTGGGCACCACGCCCTCGGAGTTCGCGCGGCAGGCCGCGCTTCGCCGCCCGGCCCTAGCGGAATACCGGACCGAGGAGAATTGAACCGCTGCCGTCGCAGTCGGGACATAGGGCAAGCGCCGACGGCGATCGTGTCTTCGATCTGCGTATCGATCATGCAGTGCCGGGCAAGCTGCCGGCGCTGGTGTCGCGGTTCCGAGAGACGACTTCCAAGCTGCTCGCCAAGCACCATCTGAACGTCGTGGGTTACTGGGTGGCCGACGACGATGGTGCCCCTTCCGCTTCTCCCCTGAGCAACACCTTTATCTGGGTGGTGGCTCACGCCCCTCCCGCCCCTCCCGTCCCGCTCCCGGTATAGCATGTGCCCGCCCACCCGGTCCGGCCCCTGGCGATCCCAGGGGGGCGGCCGGCGGGCCGCTGGATGGACAGCCGGATGGAGAGTGGAGAGCGGGGAAGCGCATGATCGACGTGGAAGGAAGACAGCGGGTGGTGATCGACCGGGTGCGGCCGGAGATCGACGGCGGCCGCTTCGCGATCAAGCGCATCGTGGGGGAGAAGATCGCGGTCGAGGCCGACGTCTTCACCGACGGTCACGATGCCCTGGGCTGCCTGCTGCTCCACCGCGACGAGCGCGCCGCGGCGTGGAGCGAGGTGGCGATGGAGGCGCTCGGCAACGACCGCTTCCGGGCGGAGCTCACCGTCACCGGGGTCGGACGCTGGCGCTACACCGTGACGGCGTGGGTGCATCCTTTCAAGACCTGGCGCCGCGACCTGCGGAAGCGGGTCGAAGCCGGCCAGGACGTCGCCCTCGATCTGCTCGCCGGCGCCGCGCTGATCCACCAGGCGGCGGAGCGGGCCCGAACCGCCGGGCGCAAGGCCGACGCCCGGGTCCTGGCCGGCCTGGCACGCGGGCTCGAGCAGGGACGCGGCGACGCCCGCGACGCCCGCGACGCCCGCGATGCTCGCGACGCCCGCGATGCCCGGGACATGGAGCCCCGCTTGCGGCTGGCGCTCGACGACGAGCTGGCGCAGCTCATGGACCGCCACACCGATCGCGCCCATGCCTGCACCTACCGCGAGCTGGCGGTGGTCGTGGAGCGCGCGCGGGCGCGGTTCTCGAGCTGGTACGAGATGTTCCCACGCTCGTGCTCGCCGGAGCCCGGCCGCCACGGCACCTTCCGCGACGTCGTCGCGCGCCTGCCCCACGTCGCCGGGATGGGCTTCGACGTCCTCTACCTGCCGCCCATCCACCCCATCGGCTTCGCCCACCGCAAGGGCAAGAACAACAGTCCCGTGGCCGAGCCCGGCGACGTCGGCAGCCCGTGGGCGATCGGCGGCCCGGCGGGGGGGCACAAGGCGATCCTGCCCGAGCTGGGGACCGCGGCGGACTTCCGCGAGCTGATCGCCAGGGCGCGCGACCACGGCCTCGAGATCGCCATGGACGTCGCCTTCCAGTGCTCGCCCGACCATCCCTACGTGCACGAGCATCCGGAATGGTTCCGGAAGCGCCCCGACGGCACCATCCAGTACGCCGAGAACCCGCCCAAGAAGTACGAGGACATCTATCCCTTCGACTTCGAATGCGAGGCGTGGCGCGAGCTCTGGCAGGAGCTCAAGAGCATCTTCGATCACTGGCTCGGCGAGGGGATCCGCATCTTCCGCGTCGACAACCCCCACACCAAGCCTTTCGTCTTCTGGGAGTGGCTGATCGGGGAGATCAAGCGCGATCATCCCGACGTCATCTTCCTGGCCGAGGCGTTCACCCGGCCGAAGCTGATGTACCGCCTGGCCAAGCTCGGCTTCACCCAGTCCTACGACTACTTCCCGTGGCGCACCAACCGCTGGGAGCTGACCCAGTACTTCACCGAGCTCACCACGACCGAGATCGCCGAGTACTTCCGTCCCAGCTCGTGGCTGAACACGCCGGACATCCTCACCGAGCAGCTGCAGTTCGGCGGCCGCCCGGTGTTCATGCAGCGGCTCATCCTGGCGGCGACGCTCGGCGCCAGCTACGGCATCTACGGGCCGCCGTTCGAGCTGCTCGAGAACCGCGCGCGCGAGCGCGGCAGCGAGGAGTATCTCGACTCCGAGAAGTACCAGCTGCGCCACTGGGACGTCGCGGCGCCGCAAGGCTTGCGCGACCTGATCGCCCTGGTCAACCGCGTGCGCCGCGAGAACCCGGCGCTGCAGAGCGACAGCGGCCTGCGCTTCCATCCGACCGACAACGAGCAGCTGCTCTGCTACAGCAAGTCGGCGCCCGCCGCCGACAACGTCATCGTCGCGGTGGTCAACCTCGACCCGCACCACGTGCAGTCGGGATGGCTCGAGCTGGACCTCGCGCAGCTCGGCTTCGACGGCAGCCGGCCGTTCCAGGCGCACGACCTGCTGACCGGCGCGCGCTACCTCTGGAGCGGCGGCCGCAACTTCGTGCAGCTCGACCCGCAGCAGACGCCGGCGCACCTGTTCCGCGTCCGGCGCCGCGTGCGGTCGGAGCAGGACTTCGACTACTTCCAGTAGGCTTTTCCCAGTGTCCCAGATGATGCGGTCCGCGGAGATGCGATGAGTCGAGACGACGACACCCGGCGGCGCGCCGCCGCGGCCGGCGGCGACCCGCTCTGGTACAAGGACGCGGTGCTCTACGAGATCCACGTGCGCGCCTTCGCCGACTCGGACGGCGACGGCATGGGAGACTTCCGCGGCCTGACCGCCAAGCTCGACTACCTGCGCGACCTGGGCGTCACCGCCATCTGGCTGCTGCCGTTCTATCCCTCGCCCTGGCGCGACGACGGCTACGACATCGCGGACTACACCAGCGTCCATCCCGCCTACGGCACGCTCGAGGATTTCCAGCTCTTCCTCGACGCGGCGCACGCCCGGGGCCTCAAGGTGATCACCGAGCTGGTGATCAATCACACCTCCGATCGCCACCCCTGGTTCCAGCGCGCTCGCACCGCCGCGCCGGGCACGCCGGAGCGCGACTTCTACGTCTGGAGCGACACCCCCGAGCGCTACGCCGACGCGCGCATCATCTTCACCGACACCGAGACCTCCAACTGGACCTGGGACCCGGTCGCCAAGGCCTACTACTGGCACCGCTTCTTCTCGCACCAGCCCGACCTCAACTTCGACAACCCCTCGGTGCACGAGGCGCTGCTCGCGGCGCTCGACTTCTGGATGGAGATGGGAGTGGACGGCATGCGCCTCGACGCGGTGCCCTATCTCTACGAGCGCGAGGGCACCAACTGCGAGAACCTGCCGGAGACCCACGCGTACCTGCGCCGGCTGCGCGCCCACGTCGACGCCCGCTTCCAGAACCGCATGCTGCTCGCCGAGGCCAACCAGTGGCCCGAGGATGCGATCGCCTACTTCGGCGACCCCGACCACGGCGCCGGCGAATGCCACATGGCATTCCACTTCCCGGTGATGCCGCGGATGTACATGTCGATCCGCATGGAGGACCGCTACCCGGTCGTGGACATCCTCGAGCAGACGCCGCCGATCCCGGCGAGCTGCCAGTGGGCGACCTTCCTGCGCAATCACGACGAGCTGACGCTCGAGATGGTCACCGACGAGGACCGCGACTACATGTACCGCGTCTACGCCCAGGACGCGCAGGCGCGCATCAACGTCGGCATCCGCCGCCGGCTGGCGCCGTTGATGGGCAAGGACCGCCGCCGCATCGAGCTGATGAACAGCCTGCTGTTCTCGCTGCCCGGAGCGCCGGTGCTCTATTACGGCGACGAGATCGGCATGGGCGACAACATCTACATCGGCGACCGCAACGGCGTGCGCACGCCGATGCAGTGGAACGGCGACCGCAACGCCGGCTTCTCGACTGCCAACCCGCAGCGGCTGTACCTGCCGGTGATCACCGACCCCGAGTTCCATTACCAGGCGATCAACGTCGAGACGCAACAGGGCAACCCGCACTCGCTGCTGTGGTGGACGCGGCGGCTGATCGCGCTGCGCAAGCGCCACCGCGCCTTCTCGCGCGGCAGCCTGGAGTTCCTGCACCCCGACAACCACCACGTGCTGATCTTCCTGCGCCGCACCCAGGACGAGACGCTGCTGGTGGCGGCCAACCTGTCGCGCTTCGTGCAGCCGGTCGAGCTCGACCTCGCCGCGCACGCCGGCAGCACGCCGGTCGAGCTCTACGGCGGCACCCGGTTCCCGCCGATCGCCGCCGGCCGCGGCTATCCGCTCATCCTGGGTCCGCACTCGTTCTACTGGTTCGCGCTCGAGCGCGAGCCGGCCCGCGCCAGCCAGCCGCGCGGCCGCGCGGTCGGCCCCGAGGCGCCGGCGGGCGAGGTGCCGGTGGTGCTGCTGCCCGGCGCCTCCGCGGCAGGCGCCGCCCCCGCGGTGGGCGACGCCCGCGCTGCAGGCGACGCAGGCGATCCCGGCAACCCCGGCGATTGGCTGCGCCTCCTTGCCGCTCCCGGCAAGGCGGCCCTCGAGGCGGTGCTCGCCGTCCGGCTGCCGGTCTTCCGCTGGTTCGCCGCCAAGGCGCGCCTCCTGCGCACGGTGACGGTCGCCGAGGCCATCCCGCTCGACGGCGGCGCCTGGCTGCTGCTCCTCGACGTCACCTATGAGCAGGGCGAGGCCGAGCGCTATGTCCTGCCGCTGGCCTTCGCGCCCGGCGACAGCGGTCCGCGCGAGCCGCGCCGGATCGTGGCGCGGGTCGTGAGTGGCAGCGGTAGCGGTGGCGGTAGCGGTGGCGGTAGCGGTGGCGGCGAGGGAGTGGGGGCGTCCGGTGTGCTCTACGATCCGTTCGAAGACGCCGCCTTCGGCCGCGCCCTGCTGGCCGCGATGGCGGCCGGGCACCGCTTCCGCGGCCCGGCGCACGAGGTGGCGGCCTGGACCGACGCCGGCTTCGAGGAGCTCGCCGCCGCCGAGCCGGCGGCCCCCGGCGCCGGTGCCCCCGAGATCCAGCCGCGGCCGCTCGGCGCCGAGCAGAGCAACACCTCGATCCGCTACGGCGATCGGCTGGTGCTGAAGCTGTTCCGCAAGCTCGAGCCGGGCATCAATCCCGACCTCGAGATCGGCCGCTTCCTGACCCGGTCGACCAACTTCAGCCACGTGCCGCCGGTCGCCGGCGGACTGGATCTGCGCGACGGCGGCCGCGGCCGGGAGCCGGTGACGCTGGCCGTGTTGCAGGGGTACGTCGCCAACGAGGGCGACGCCTGGAGCTTCACGCTCGACGCTCTCGGACGCTACTTCGAGCGGGTCCGCACCGGCTGGGGGCGGGGAGACTTCGGCCGGGCGCAGGTGCCGGACCAGCCGTTGCTCGAGCTGGCGGAGATCGCCGCCGGCGCCCGCCCGCCCGCCGACCTCTACGAGCGCATCGGCACCTACCTGCCGGCGGTGCGCCTGCTCGGCGAGCGCACCGCCGAGCTGCACGTCGCGCTCGCCTCGGCGCCGGCCGACCTGCCGGCCTTCGCTCCCGAGCCGTTCTCGACCCTGCACCAGCGCTCGGTCTACGAGTCGATGCGCACCAGCGCCGGCCGCACCTTCCAGCTGCTCCGCCAGCGCCTGGGCGACCTGGCGCCCGAGGCGCGCGCCGCGGCGGCGGCGCTGCTGGCCGCCCAGGACCGGGTGCGCGAGCGCTTCGCGCTGCTCCTCGGCCCCAAGGTGACGGCCACCCGCATCCGCACTCATGGCGACTACCACCTGGGGCAGGTGCTCTACACCGGCCGGGACTTCGTGATCCTCGACTTCGAGGGCGAGCCGGCGCGCCCGCTCTCGGAGCGGCGCCTGAAACGCTCGCCGCTGCGCGACGTGGCCGGGATGCTGCGCTCGTTCCAGTACGCCGCCTACGCACGCCTGTTCGAAGAGTCGGGCAGCGGCATCATCCCGCCGTCCGAGGCGCCGATCTTCGAGAGCTGGGCGCTGTACTGGCAGCGCTGGGTGTCGGCCGCTTTCCTCGGCGCCTATCTCGAGCGCGCCGCCACCGCGTCCTTCGTGCCCGCCCGGCGCTCCGAGCTGGCCACACTGCTCGACGCCTACGTCCTGGAGAAGGCGATCTACGAGCTGGCCTACGAGCTCAACCACCGCCCGGGCTGGGTGCGCATCCCGCTGGCCGGCATCCTGCAGATCCTCGGGCTGGCGGAGCGGGCGCCGGGCGGCGCGGGCGGCGGCACGGGCGGCGCGGGCGGCCTATCGGCGGGCGGC
>DATDGZ010000402.1:0-4644 GCA_036521795.1 Thermoanaerobaculia bacterium
GACCTGCTCGGCGAGTTCTATCGCAAGCTGGTGGACGCGCTGCGCGAGGTCGATCCGGAGCTGCCGGCGGAGCGGGTGGTGGTGCTGCAAGAGGTCTTCCCGCTGCGCATCGAGCCGCGCGAGGTGGTCGCCTACCGCCGCCTCTACGGCCGCGCCAACTGCGACCGCGAGCTCGAGCAGTTCCTGCTCGAGGGCGCCGCCCTGCGCATGCGCATCAACGAGGAGGCGCAGGAGATCTCCGGCATCCTCGACGAGACCTCGGTGACCGGCGACTCGATCGTCTTCGCCCGCGCGCGCTGGACGGCGCGCACCGCCGACGCCTTCCTGTGGCGCTTCCATCACGTGCTCGACGAGGCCGTGCTGGCCGGCAGCGTCACCGAGGGCCGGCAGCTGCAGCTGCTGCGCATGCGCCTGATGCGCGACTACTCCGGCCTCTGGCTGCTCGCCTACAAGCCGCTGCTCAAGCGCAACCCCGGCGGCACGATGGCGTGAGCGGGCCTGGCCGCCCGCGCCGGACGGCCAGGGCGCGTTCCGGGAGAGCTTCCGACTGGACCGGTGATGGCTGCGGTGTGCGTCTACGATTCGATCTCGCCGAACTTTACCTTGTCGTAGATCTCGGCCATCGCAAGCTGGCACTGGATCGAGGGCAGGACGATGGTGGCCGCGAGGTCGCTGGTCGCTGACAGCAGCCACGGGCCGCCATCTTGGCGCATGAAGTGGTCGACCTGGGGCCGGCTCTGGGAGACGAGCAGGTACTCGCGGAGCGAGTCGAGAGTGCGGTAATGCTCGAGCTTCGTGTCGCGGTCGTAGGCTTCGGTGCTGGGGGAGAGCACCTCGATCAGCAAGCGCTGGTCGTGCACCGCCATGGGGATAGGATAGCAAAATGACGACCCTGACCGACGCCTCCCGGCGGCTCACCTACGGCAGTTATCTGCACGTGCCGGAGCTGCTGTCGCTGCAACGCGAGCTGTCGCAGCCGGCGCACCACGACGAGCTGCTGTTCATCATCAGTCACCAGGTCTACGAGCTGTGGTTCAAGCAGCTGCTGCACGAGGTCGCGGCGGTGTGCGATTGGCTGGACCGCGACGAGCCGCTGCGCGCCGCGCAGCTGTTCGATCGCCTGCACGCCATCCAACATCTGTTGATCGAGCAGATCCCGCTGCTCGAGACGATGTTCGCCGTCGACTTCGCGCAGTTCCGCGATCACCTGCGCCCGGCGAGCGGCTTCCAATCGGTCCAGTTCCGCCGGCTCGAGTTCCTGTGCGGCGCCAAGAACCCGCGCATGATCGACCTGGTGGGCGAGGACGAGGAGTCGCGCCGCGATCTCGCCGAGGCGCTGCGGCAGCCTACTCTGTACGACCATTTCCTGCGCCACCTGGCGCGCAGCGGCTTTCCCATCCCCGCGGCGGTGCTGGCGCGCGACGTGACGCTGCCGCACCAGCCGGACGAGGGCGTGGTCGACGCGCTGCTGGTGCTCTACCAGGAGCCCGGCCGGCACTACGCGCATTTCCGGCTCGCCGAGCACCTGCTGCAGCTCGACGAGCGCTTCGCCATCTGGCGCTTCCATCACGTCAAGATGGTCGAGCGCATGATCGGCTCGCGCACCGGCACCGGCGGCTCGTCGGGGGCGAAGTACCTGTCCACGACGCTCGGCATGCGGTTCTTCCCCGAGATCTGGCTGGTGCGGGACCGGCTCGCCTCCAACTACTAACTCGCTCCGGAGCCTACGGGGCATGCCCCCCCGGGCCCTTCCTCCGCCCCTCCGGCGATCGATCTCTCCGTTGATCTCCTGCTATTCGAGGAGGTCGGGATCTTCGATGAGGGCCTTCAGGAGCTGCCGTAGTCGCTCGGCGCCGGCCTCGGCGGTGGCCAGGACTGCTTCGTGGGTCAGGGGGGCCGCGGCGAGGCCGGCGGCGGGGTTGGCGACCAGGGAGAGGCAGAGGACGGGCAGGCCCATCTGGCGGGCGGCGATCACCTCGAGCACCGTGGACATGCCGGCGAGGTCGGCGCCCAGGGCTCGCAGCATCCTGACCTCGGCCGGGGTCTCGTAGCTGGGTCCGAGGAGACCGGCGTAGACGGCGTCGCCGAGCGCCAGTCCCTGCTCGCCAGCAAGGCGGCGCGCGAGGGCGGCCAGGCGCTCGTCGTAGGCCCCGGTCAGGTCCGGGAAGCGTGGCCCCCACTCCGGCGGCAGCTGGCCGCGCAGCGGGTTCAGGCCGGTGAGGTTGAGGTGATCGCGCACCAGCGCCAGGGCGCCTGCCGGCAGCTCGGGGCGCAGGGCGCCGCTGGCATTGGTCAGGACGAGCACCCGCGCCCCGAGCTGCGCGGCCAGGCGGACCGGGAAGACGGTCTGGTGGGCGTCGTAGCCCTGGTAGGGATGGAGGCGGCCGCGGAAGTAGGCGACGGCGCGGTCGGGCCGCGGCCGCAGCAGCTCGACCTGGTGCGGGTGCCCGGGGAGCGGATGGGCCGCGAACGGCAAGAAGTACGAGAGGTCGATCGGCCCGCGCTCGGGCTCGCCGAGCTGGACGCCCAGGCCGGAGCCGGAGACGACCGCCGCCCGCGGCCGTGGCCAGCCGAGCCCATCCCAGCTCTCCACCGCCGTCTTGAGCGGCTCCCCGAGCGGGTCCACGGCCTCGATCTCGCTCTCGATCATCCCTGCCAGAATGCTATCAGCCCAGCGAAATGAGCTATCGTGTGCGGCGCCGGACCGCCGGCGTCTCTAGCCGTCGTTTGGGCGAGGCCGGCCCAAGGAGGCGGATTTGTTCTCTTGCCGCCGTTTGAGCGAGGCCGGTCGCCGGAGAGACCGGTAGCCGGAGGGGGGGAGGACGGCCCAAGGGAGGCCAGAGGGGATCTCCGCCTCCCCCCTAGATGACCGGCCGGAGGGTGCCCCGAAGGTGTCTGAGCTCGACGAACAGATCCAGAACCGCCGCGCCAAGCGCCAGCGCCTCGCCGCGGCCGGCATCGACGCCTATCCCCACCGCTTCGCGGGCAGCGTCGAGCCGAGCGCGGTGCACGACCTCTACGGCGGGCGCACCGCCGAGGAGCTGGACGCCGCCGGCATCCGGCTCAAGGTGCCGGGGCGGGTGCGGGCGATCCGCGAGCACGGCAAGACCGCCTTCCTCGACCTCCACGACGGCCGCGGCAAGCTGCAGCTGCTGGTGCGCAAGGACCAGCTGCCCGAGGCGGCCCGGCTGGCGCTCGACAACCTCGATCTCGGCGACGTCGCCGGCGCCTCCGGCCAGCTGATGCGCACCCGCGCCGGCGAGCTGACCCTGCGCGCCGACGACCTGGCGCTGCTCGCCAAGGCGCTGCGCCCGCTGCCCGAGAAGTGGCACGGGCTGGCCGACGTCGAGACCCGCTACCGCCAGCGTTACCTCGACCTCGCCACCAATCCCGAGTCGCGGCGGGTGTTCGAGCTGCGGGCGGCGCTGGTCAAGGGCATCCGCGAGTTCCTCGACGCCCGCGGCTTCCTGGAGGTCGAGACGCCGATGATGCAGCTGGTGCCGGGCGGCGCGGTGGCGCGGCCGTTCCGCACCCACCACAACGCGCTCGACCTGGATCTCTACCTCCGCATCGCGCCCGAGCTCTATCTCAAGCGCCTGCTGGTCGGCGGCATCCCGCGCGTCTACGAGATCAACCGCAACTTCCGCAACGAGGGCATCTCCACCCGCCACAACCCCGAGTTCACGATGCTCGAGTTCTACGCCGCCTACGCCGACTTCTCGACCATGATGGAGTGGACCGAGGAGATGCTGGCCGGGCTCGCCGAGCGGGCGCTGCCCATCCTGGGAGCGCCGGCCATCTCCTACGGCGGCGCGGAGCTCGACTTCACGCGGCCCTGGCGGCGCTTCGGCGTCCGCGAAGCGCTGGCGCATCACGGCGGCATCGACCCCGCCCGGCTCGAGGACGCGGCGTCGCTCGCCGCCGAGCTGGCGGCGCGCGGGCTGCCGCGGCCGGCGGGCAGCTCGGCCTACGGCCACCTGCTGATGGCGCTCTTCGAGCACCTGGTCGAGCCGCACCTGGTGCAGCCGACGTTCATCGTCGACTACCCGGTCGAGGTCTCGCCGCTGTCCAAGCAGCGCCCGGACGATCCGCGCTTCACCGAGCGCTTCGAGCTCTACGCCGGCGGCATGGAGATCGCCAACGGCTTCTCCGAGCTGAACGATCCCGACGTGCAGGCCGAGCGCTTCCGCCAGCAGCTGGCAGCGCGCGAGCGCGGCGACCTCGAGGCCCACCTCTTCGACCACGACTACGTGCGGGCGCTCGAGCACGGCATGCCGCCGGCCGGCGGCGAGGGCATCGGCATCGACCGGCTGACCATGCTGTTCGCCGACCGCACCTCGATCCGCGACGTCATCCTCTTCCCGCTGCTGCGTCCCGAGGCGCCTCCCCAGCCGGCGGCCGCGGGCGAACCCTGAAGCCGTCCATCGTGCGATCCTCCCATTCCAGCCCCAGCAAGCTGCTGCTGCGCGACCTGCCGCTGCCGGTGACCCTGGCGCTGCGCTACGTGCGCAGCACCCGCCGCGACGCGTTCGCCAGCTTCCTGTCGGCCGTGGCGGCCTGCGGCATCGCGCTCGGAGTCATGGCCCTGGTGCTGTCGCTGGCGGTGATCTCGGGCTTCCAGGACGCGTTGCGCGGGGAGCTGCT
>DATDGZ010000403.1:0-7500 GCA_036521795.1 Thermoanaerobaculia bacterium
GCAGCGCCAGCACCGCCACGACGAAGAAGAGCTCGTTCTTGACCAGCGGACCGATGGTCGCCATCGAGGTCTGGTTGGCGGGCAGCCACCCTGCCTCGGCCAGCTCGTGATAGCCGTTCACCAGCAACTGGGCGACGAAGATCAGCAGCGCGATGCCGGTGATCTTGAAGAAGCGCGCGAGATCCACCCGCAGGCTGCCGCGCACGAAGAGCACGCCGAAGACGAAGGCGGCGATCAGGCCGCCCAGCACGCCGAGCAGGGTCTCGAGCCCGCCTGTGGTCAGCGACAGGGCCGACAGGAAGAGCACCGTCTCCATGCCTTCGCGGAAGACCATCAGGAAGGTGAACAGGAAGATGCCGGCGCCGGCCGCCGCGGCCCGCTCGCGCGTCACGATGCGCGCCAGCGTGCCCTTCACCTGGCCGGAGAGCGCCCTGCTGTGACGCCACATCCACACCAGCATCGAGCCGACGACCACCGCCGCGGCGAGGTAGAGCACCCCTTCGAGCACCTCCTCGCTGATGGCAAGCCGGCGCAGCAGGAAGCCGCCGAGGGCGCTGGCGGCGAGCGCCGCGAGGATGCCGGCCCAGACCGCCCCCAGGTAACGGCCGCCGGCCTCCCGCCGCAGGAAGGCGGCGATGATGCCGACCACCAGGGCCACCTCGATCCCTTCGCGGAGGGTGACGATCAGGGCTTCGAGCATCGCCGCTTACCGTAGAGCCGTCTCGGCATGAGGGCCGCGATCGCGGGGAGCGCCGCTGCCCGCCGTGCCCGCCGTGGAGCACGCCTGGCAGAGGCCGTTGATCTGCAGGCTGTAGGCGCTGGGCACGAAGCCGTGCGCGCGGCAGATCTCCGACTGCAGGGCGGCGATCCCGGGGCTCAGGAACTCCACCACCCGGCCGCAGACCGTGCAGACCAGGTGGTCGTGCCGCTGCCCGCCGTGGACGTGCTCGTAGAGATAGCGCCGGCGGCCGAGCCGCTGCTTGCGGGCGAGGCCGCTCGCCACCAGCAGGTCGAGGTTGCGGTACACCGTGGCCCGCGAGATCTTCAACCCGCGGCCCCGCGCCGCCTCCAGCAGGTGCTCGGCGTCGATGTGGCCGTGCTGGCGAAAGACCTCGTCGAGCAGGGCGAGCCGCTCGGCGGTGACCCGGTGGCGCCGCTGCCTCAGGAAGATCAGGAAGCTTTCTTTCTCGCGCTGGTCGGCCATCTCGGAGAAGGGTTTTGGGGTCTCAGGCTGCTTATTGAGATTTTCTCTCAATAGCTTCGACTATTCTGGACCGCCAAGGTCCTGTTTGTCAACCGGTGCTCCTTGCCCTCCTTGCCCTTGGTGGTACACTGCCAGCCCGCCGTGCGCCTGGGCAGCCAGGCTACCAGATCGCCATTCCCAGAGGAGTCCGCCTTCGGATCATGACTGAGCAGGCGCGCTCGACGACCGACTACCAGATCGCCTCGGAGCAGTTCGACATCGCCAGCGAGATCATGGGGCTGCGCGAGGAGCTGCGCGTCCTGCTCAAGACCCCCTTCCGCGAGATGCGTGTCGCGGTGCCGATCCGCCGCGACGACGGCACCGGCGCGGTCTTCGTCGGCTACCGCGTGCAGCACAACGGCGCGCGCGGCCCGTGCAAGGGCGGCATCCGCTATCACCCCGACGTCGATTTCTACGAGATCCGCGCGCTCGCCGCGTTGATGACCTGGAAGACCGCGCTGATGGACATCCCGTTCGGCGGCGCCAAGGGCGGCGTGGCCTGCATCCCCTGGGAGATGAGCACCGCCGAGCTCGAGCGGCTGACCCGCAAGTTCATCCAGCGCATCTCGATCATCCTCGGCGTCAACCGCGACGTCCCGGCGCCGGACATGTACACCAACGCCCAGACCATGGCCTGGATCATGGACCAGTACGGGCGCAAGAACGGCTACACCCCGGCCATGGTGACCGGCAAGCCGCTCGAGCTCGGCGGCTCCCAGGGACGCGAGGCGGCCACCGGCCGCGGCACCATCTTCGTGCTCGAGCACGTGGCGCGCGAATGGGGAGTCGACCCGGCCGGCGCCACCGCCGCCATCCAGGGCTTCGGCAACGTCGGCGCCTTCGCCGCCCGCTTCTTCCACGAGCTGGGCGGCAAGGTGGTGGCGGTCTCGGACATCAACGGCGGCCTGCACGACCCCGACGGCCTCGACGTGCCGGCGCTGCTCGCGCACGTGGCGCAGCACCGCACCATCGCGGGCTTCGCGCAAGGCAAGCCGATCACCAACCAGGAGATCCTCACCGTCCCCTGCGACTTCCTGATCCCCGCGGCGCTCGGCGGCGTGATCAACCGCACCAACGCCGACCAGGTCCGCGCCCGCTTCGTCATCGAGGGCGCCAACGCGCCGACCACGCCTGCCGCCGAGCAGAAGCTGGCGGAGCGCGGCGTCATCGTCGCGCCCGACATCCTGGTCAACGCCGGCGGCGTGACGGTCTCCTACTTTGAATGGGTACAGAACCTGCAGCAGTTCTACTGGGAGGAGGAGCAGGTCAACCGCGAGCTGGCCAAGCGCATGGAGCGGGCCTGGGGCGAGGTGCTGGAAGTGCACAAGCAGCGCCAGGTGGACCTGCGGCGCGCCGCCTACCTGATCGCCATCGACCGCGTGGCCAGGGCCGAGAGCCTGCGGGGCTTCGAGTAGAGGGCGCGGCCGCGGAGGATCGCCGCCGGCGGGCCATCGCCGCGGGCCTGGAGCGCAGCGGATCGCCGCCCAGGGGGGCCCCCCCGCGGTCAGCCGCGCTCTTCGAGCCGCACGAACCGCCGCTGCGGCGCGCCGGTGTAGACCTGGCGCGGCCGGTTGATGCGGGTCTTCGGATCGTCCCGCATCTCTTTCCAGTGCGCCAGCCAGCCCGGCAGCCGGCCGAGGGCGAACATCACCGTGAACATGTTGGTGGGGATACCCATGGCGCGGTAGATGATACCGCTGTAGAAGTCGACGTTCGGGTAGAGCTTCCGCTGGATGAAGAACTCGTCGTGCAGCGCCACTTCCTCGAGCGCCTTGGCGATGTCGAGCAGCGGGTGGCTGGCGCCAATCTCGGCGAGCACCTCGTCGCAGGTCTGTTTCAGGATGCGCGCCCGCGGATCGAAGTTCTTGTAGACGCGGTGGCCGAAGCCCATGAGCCGGAAGCCGGAGCTCTTGTCCTTGGCCATGTCGACGTACTTCTTGTAGTTGCCGCCGTCGCGCTGGATGTGCTCGAGCATCTCGATGACCTGCTGGTTGGCGCCGCCGTGCAGCGGCCCCCACAGCGCGCAGATCCCCGCCGACATCGAGGCCCAGAGGTTGGCCTGGCTGCTCCCCACCATGCGCACCGTCGAGGTGCTGCAGTTCTGCTCGTGGTCGGCGTGCAGGATGAGCAGCAGGTTCAGCGCCCGCTCGAGCACCGGGTTGACGTTGTACGGCTCGGCCGGCACCGCGAACATCATGTGCAGGAAGTTGGCGCAGTAGGACAGGTCGTTGCGCGGATACATGAACGGCTGGCCGATGCTCTTCTTGTGCGAGAAGGCGGCGATGGTCTTCGCCTTCGCCAGCAGGCGGATGATGTTGAGGTCGGTGTCCTCCTGCCGCTCCGGGTAGTAGGCGGAGAGGCTGGCGACCATCGCCGACAGGATCGCCATCGGGTGCGCCCCCGCCGGGAAGCCCTCGAAGAACTTCTTCATGTCCTCGTGCAGCAGGCTGTGATAAGTCAGGTTCTGACGGAACTGCTTGATCTCCGCGGCATTCGGCAGGTGGCCGTAGATCAACAGGTAGCAGACGTCGACGAAGTTCGTGTGGCCGGCGATCTCTTCGATCGGATATCCCCGGTAGCGCAGGATCCCCGCCTCGCCGTCGATGAACGTGATCGCGCTCTCGCAGGCGCCGGTGTTGCCATAGCCGGGATCGAGCGTGATGTACCCGGTCTCTCCCCGCAGCTTCGTGATATCGATCGCTTTTTCACCCTCGCTGCCGACCACCACCGGGAGCTCGTGCTCCTTGCCTTCCAGGACCAGCTTCGCCGCCGGCGGCGGCGCCGCCGGGTGAGCGCCCGCGCCCGCCGCGTCCTCCGTCGCCACCGCCACCGCCTCTCGCGTCTGCTGCGCCATCACGACTCTCCTCGCGGACGACGTTTCGTCCACCGGGATCGATCTTACACCACCCTCAGTGCTCCCGCAGCAGCTCGGTGATCGGCCGGCGGGCGGCGCTCCAGGCGGCCGGGAAGCCGCCCACCACGCCGGTGACGAGCGCCAGCAGCACGCCCATCCCCAGGATCCAGGGCGCGGTGCGCAGGCTGAAGGTGATCTCGCTGAAGGTGACGCCGTTCATCGTCGCCGCCGTGACCCCGTTGAGCGGCAGCGCCAGCAGGCTGCCCACCACCCCCGCCACCAGGCCGAGCACCGCCGCCTCGATGACGAAGGCGAGCAGGATGGAGTGGCGGCGGAAGCCCAGGGCGCGCAGGGTGCCGATCTCGTGGCCGCGCGCCGACACCTGCGCGAACATGGTGTTGGCGGCGGCGAAGCAGGCGCCGACGGCCAGGAAGACCGCCAGCACGTTGCCCAGGATGATGAACTGCGCCGAGGCGACGTTCGCCTGCTCGGCGTAGTACTGGGGCTCCGCGAGCGCGGTGAGGTGCAGCTGCTGGTCCCCCTTGATCCGCGCGACGAGCTCCTGCGCGTCGGCCGTCGAGGCGGCGTGCAGCAGCGCCGAGGAGTAGTTGGCGATGCGGCGGAAGGCGCCGTTGAGGTCGGCCAGCGGCCCCCACACCTCGGACTCGAAGCTGCTGCCGCCGGCGGCGAAGATCCCCACCACCTTGAAGGGCACGCGCCCGAAGTTGACGGTCGAGCCGAGGCGCAGGGCGGGATAGGTGGCCGCCAGGCTGCGGCCGACGATCACCTCGGCCTTGCCCGGCTCGAAACGCCGCCCGTCGATCACCCGCACCTGCGTCCGGACGTTGAAGGCCGATGGCTCGACGCCGCGGATCGAGACGTTGGTCTCGCCGCCCCCCGCGCGCTTGAGGATCTGCAGGATCAGCGCCTGCCCCGCCGCCAGCGGCTGGCCCTGGGCGTCCCGCGCCACCCCCGGCATCGACACCAGCAGGCGCTCCTTCTCCTGGGTGAAGAAGCTCTCCACCTCGCTGCGGGCGCCGTCGCGCAGCACCACCACGTTGCTGGGGTCGCCGGCGGCCGAGAAGGCGGCGCGCAGCCCACCGGCCATCGCCAGGACGCCGACGTACACCAGCACCACGAAGGCGATCGAGCCGATGGTCATCAGCGTCGTGCCCTTGCGCACGAAGAGACTGCGGACGTTGTACTTGAGCGGGATCTTCATGCCACCCTCCGCACCGCGTCGACGATCCGCAGGCGCGCGGCCGACACCGCCGGCCCGAGCCCCGAGAGCAGCCCGATCCCGACGCCGATGGCCAGGCCGGTCGCCCAGTTGCCGCCGCTCATGCGCAGCGTGCCGAAGACCGGCATCATCTTGGCGAGCAGCGCCCCCACCACCGGCATCAGCACGGCGCACAGGCCGCAGCCGAGAGCGGCGCCCAGCACACCCACCGCCAGGGATTCGGCGAGCACCAGCCGCAGCAGCTGGCCGCGGGCGAAGCCGAGCGTCTTCAACACCCCCACCTCGGCGGTGCGCTCGCGCGCCGCCATCGCCATGGTGTTGGCGGTGATGAAGAAGATGGAGATCACCGCCGCCAGGCCGATCACCGTGAACAGCAGCTTGACGTTGCCCAGCATCTCGGCGAAGGAGAGCTGGAAGGCCTTCTCGGTCTCGGCCCGCACCTGGAAGTCGGAGTTCTCGAACTTCGCCTCGGCCGCCTTGCGCACCGCCACCTCGTTGGCCGGCGAATCGATACGCAGGACGTAGGTGCCGATCAGGCCTCGCTTGCCGATCCCCTCCTCGAGGTACTGGCGCTGGAAGTAGAGCACCTTCTCCTGGTCGGGGGTCTTGGGCTGGGTGAAGATGCCGCGCAGCACCAGGTTCAGGTCGACGGGATAGATGTCGCCCTTGATGAAGATCGCGTCGCCGACCTTCCAGCCGTACTTCTGGACCAGCGCCTTGCCGGCGACGAAGCCTCGGCGGTCGGCGGCCCATGCCTGCAACTCCTCGGGACTGATGTGCAGCTCCGGGTAGACCTTGAACAGGGTCGCCGGATCGGCGGCGAAGCGCGGGAAGAAGTTCTCCGGCCGCTCGTCCTTGTAGACGCCCTGGAACCAGTTGAGCGGCGTCGCCGCCTCGACGTGCGGCAGGCTCTCGACCTGTTGCCAGTAGGACTCCGGCAGCAGCGTCGCCAGCGAGATCGCGCTGCGCACGATGATGCGGTTGTCGGAGGAGCCCGCGGTCGACGCCAGCAGGTCGAGGAACGCCATCAGCAGGCTGAGCAGCAGCAGCGCGAACATCAGGCTCGCGATGGTGAGCGTGGTGCGCAGCTTGTTGCGCAGCAGGTTGCGTAACGCCAGCTTCCGCATGCCAGGGATCTCCGGCCGCCTCAGGCGGCGGTGGCGAGCTGCCCCTTCTCGAGGTGCACCAGGGTCCGCGCCCGCTCCGCGGCGCGCGGGTCGTGGGTCACCATCACGATGGTCTTGGCGAACTGGCGGTTGAGCTCGACCAGCAGGTCGAGAACGTCCTCGGCGCTCTTGGCGTCGAGATCGCCGGTCGGCTCGTCGGCCAGCAGCAGGGTCGGATCGGTGACGATGGCGCGGGCGATCGCCACCCGCTGCTCCTGGCCGCCCGACAGCTGCCTGGGGAAGTGGTGCATGCGGTCGGTGAGCCCGACCACACCCAGCGCGGTCTCCGCCTTCAGCTTGCGCTGCGCCCGCGACAGGCGGGTGAGCGTCAGCGGCAGCTCGACGTTCTCGAACGCGGTGAGCACCGGGATGAGGTTGTAGAACTGGAAGATGAAGCCGATGTGGCGCCGGCGCCAGAGCGCGAGGTCGCTCTCCGACAGGCGGCCGATATCCTGGCCGGCCACCCTCACCGCCCCCGAGGTCGGCCGGTCGATGCCGGCGAGCAGGTTGAGCAGCGTGCTCTTGCCGGAACCCGAGGGCCCCTGCAGCGCGACGAAGTCCCCCGCCGCCACCTGCAGGTTGACGCCCTGCAGCACCTTGATCAGGAAGTCGTCGCGACGGTAGGTCTTGACGACGTCTTGGACGTCTACGACATTGGTCACGTGATGGTTCTCCTATAGGCGGCCGTGAGGCTCGGAACTGGCGCTGCGATGTGGCCGGTCACGAGCTCTCCGCGGCCCGGACCTTCTCTCCATCCTCGAGCTTCTCGACGCCGGCCCGGACGATCGTGTCGCCACCCTGGACGCCGGACAGCACCTCGACGCGGTCGCCCGCTGGCACCGCCGCGGCTGCCGGGCCGGCGGCACCGTTCCTGGCACCCGCACTTGCCGGGGCGGCGGGAGCCAGCGCCACCTCGGTCCGCCGCAGGCGCCCGTCGGCCACCTTGAAGACGTAGGCGGCGTCGCCCTCCCGGCGGACGGCGCCGCGCGGCACAAAG
>DATDGZ010000404.1:0-14859 GCA_036521795.1 Thermoanaerobaculia bacterium
GTCGGCCGCGGCCTACACCCTGTTCGGCCTCGCCCACACGCTGCTGCTGCTCTTCCTCTCGCGCCTGGTGCAGGGAGCCGGCAGCGGCACGGTCGGGGTGGTGCAGGCGTACGTCGGCGACTCCATCGCGCCCGAGGAGCGGGCGAAGGCCCTCGGCTGGGTGACCGCCGCGACCAGTGCCGGCGTGGTCATCGGCCCGATGATCGGCTCGCTGGCGAGCTACTTCGGCCGCTCGGGCCCGGGCTACTTCGCCGCCGGCCTGTGCATGCTGAACGTGCTGTTCGCCGGCCGCTGGCTGCCGGAGTCGAAGCGGCACGACGGTGGCTACGCCGCGGCGCACCCCGAGCGCTCTCTCTGGCATCGGCTCTGGGAGGTGGTGCGGCAGCCGCTGTCGCCGGTCGGCTCGCTGATCTGGATCTATGCCATCGGCATGATGGCCTTCATGGCGATGAACGCCGTGCTCAGTCTCTATCTCGGCCACGTCTACGGCGTCACCGAGAAGACCATCGGTTGGTTCTACACCTACGTCGGCGTCATCTCGGTGGTGATGCGCGCGATCCTGCTCGGCCCCGCGGTGCGGCGCCTGGGCGAGGTGGGCGCCATGCGCGCCGGCGCCCTCTCGTTGGCCCTCGGTATGGCGGCGATCCCGCTGCCGGCCTGGCTGCACGCGCCGCAGTCGCTGCGCATCGTCTGCCTGGCGGTCATCGTCACGCTGGTGCCGGTCGGCACCGCCCTGCTCTTCCCGTCCACCACCGCTCTGGTCTCGCGCCGCAGCCCGCGCGAGGAGATGGGCCAGATCATGGGCGTGCAGCAGCTGTTCGGCGGCATCACCCGCTTCCTGGGCCCCATCTGGTCCACGTGGCTCTTCGGGACCAGCGTCGCGCTGCCCTTCTGGGCTGCCTCCATCTTCATGCTCAGCGGCGGCGCCCTCACCTGGCGGGTCCGCCACGAGCCCCGCGCGCGCCCGGCCGCCGCGCCGCCCCCTGCCGAGGTCGTCCAGCTGACCGAGATCGCCGACCTGCCAGACGCCCGCGCCGCTGCCGAGCTGTCGCAAGAGCAAGCGGCCGCGCCGGCGGCGCCCAGCGCGCTACGCGGCAGGTGAACCCCATGGCCACCAAGTCAGCGATTTCATGCGTCATGGTGCTCCTCCTCTGCGCCGTCGCCGGCAACGGCCAAAGCGTTGGGCCGCTACTTCACCAGCCCGGCGCGAAGCAAGAGCCGATCGCCGTGAGGCCGCCCGTCCTCCTCGCGAAGGCACTGGCGAAGGCGCCACTGCATTCGCTGCCGGCGGCGCGGGTCGCGGCCCTGGACAGTCTCTCGGCAATGAGAGCGTGGAATGCGGCCCGCAGGCGGCCGACGCAGAACGGCTTCGCACGCCCGTTGGCATTGCCCGTCGAAGTCGTGTTGTCGGCAGGCCATGCCACCTCGGTACCCGAATCAGGAGGGATCGGTGTCGATGGTGGGCAGGGTTCGATCGCTTGGGCGACGCGCATCCACGTCGACGAGGCATACAGGCTCAGACTTCACCTCCTGGCCGTTCAGCTGCCGCCGGGCGCGCGGATGTGGGTCTGGGGTTCCGGCGGGGAGGCACGTGAATTCGGCCGCGAGCTGAAGGCGCCGGCCGGCGACTTGTGGACCCCAAGCGTCGAAGGCCCGGACCTGATGCTGGAAGTCCATGCGCCTGTCGGTGCGGCCGCAGCGTTCGCCCTGCGTGAAGTCTTGGAGTTGTTTCCCGTTGGCGCGGCGCAGCCGCTCTCGGCGGCGACGAATCATGGCCCACCGCTCGCGTTCCCTGCCGGCTCGACCAGCCGATCCGCGGGCGAGGAACGGCTCGTCCCGTCACTGGACTCGACGACTTGCCTGGTTGACGCCGCATGCGTCGAGAGCAGCGGCCTGCTGACCGTGCTCCAGCATGCGGTGGCCCAGTTGCAGTTCGTCGAAGGCTCGAATGGCTTCCTGTGCTCGGGCGGCCTCTTGAACAACACCAGAGCAGACGGCACTCCCTACCTCTTGACGGCCCATCACTGCCTCTCCGATCAGGCCGTGGCCGCCACGCTCGAGGCGTTTTTCCAATATGAAGATCCGTCTTGTGGGATCGTCGCGCCCCAGGAGAGCAACTTCCCGCATACGAACGGAGCAACCTTACTGGCCACGGGCGCCACCGGATCGCAGTCTGATTTCACGTTGGTTCGCCTGGCCGGGTCCGTACCCGCCAAGAGCACTTTCCTCGGCTGGAACGCAGACCCCGGCGCGATCGCGAACGGGACATTGCTCTTCCGAGTCTCTTATCCATTGGGCCGTCCCCAGGCCTTCTCCGAGACCCAGGTCCTCGCATCTGCCACGGAGTGCGCGGGAACCCTCAGGCCGAACTACATCTACTCCGCCAAGGTGCCGAATGGAGGCGACACGGCAGGAGGCAGCTCTGGTGCCCCGGTCGTGATGGAGAATGGACAGGTCGTCGGTCAGCTGTACGGAGAATGCGGCGATCCCTTCAACAACTGCAGTCAGATCAACACCGACGTGGACGGAGCGTTCTCACAGACATTCCCGGCGATCGCCCAATGGCTCGACCCGTCGACCGTTGGCGGGCCATGCGTCCCGTCGAGCAACATCCTCTGTCTCGACGACCATCCAGGGGACCAGCGCTTCCAGGTTCAGGTCACGGTCAATACTGCGGAAGGCGGCGGGCTGCATGGGCCGGGCACCGACATTTCCCTAGCAAGCCTCGGGGTCAGCCAGGGCGGCATCTTCTGGTTCTTCGGCGCCACCAATCCCGAGATGCTCATCAAAGTCGTCAACGCTTGCCCGATCGGCAGCCAGATCTGGATCTTTTACGCGGCACTGACCAACGTTGGCTTCTCGGTGACCGTGACCGACACGCAGACCGGGCACTCGAGAACCTACACGAATCCCGACCTCACCACCGCTGCGCCAGTACAAGATACCTCGGCACTCCCCTGCTCATGACCCTTCACACCTGCGAGCGGATCGGCAGCACGACCATCGGCACTCCCATCCATTGCAGCCGCCGCTGGATGAACCAGGAGGTCTCGTTGTGCAGGAGGCGGTAGAAGAAGCGCTCCTGGCGGAAGACCAGCTTGCCGGTGAAGATGGTGGCCTTGGGGTAGATCTGGGCCAGGCGCTTGCAGACCTGGGCGGCCTCGGTGACGACCTCGGTGCCCATCTGGCTGACGCTGTCGGCGGGGAAGCCGAGGCGGCGCGCCAGGTCGACGTACTTGGCGAGGTCTTCCTCGTGGTGGTGGGCGAGGGCCTCGAGCTCTTCCTTCCCCTTGAAGCTGCCGGAGTCCACGACCGCGATCGACACGAAGACGAACTGCTTGTAGAGCCCGGGGAAGAACCGCAGGATCGACAGCATGGTGTGCACGCCGAAGCCGTTGAACGAGCTCACCAGCAGCACCGCCGTGGGTATCTTCGGGTCGAGCGGGGCCCGGTTCGGCTCGCCGGTGGTCGGCAGCGAGCCGAGCACGTCGTCGAGCTGGCGCAGGCCCGCCTTGGCGCGCGTGTAATGCCCCTGGATCAGGTAGCAGAGAACGACGAAGGTCGAGGTGATGAGGACCGTCACCCAGCCGCCGTTGGTGAAGCGTTCGTACAGCGTGATCACCAGGATGCTGGCGCACATCACCAGTGCGATGCCGTGGATGAACAGGTGCCGCCGGCGCCGCAGCTCGCCCCGCTTCGCCCACCAGAAGCGGCTCATGCTGAGCTGTGACAGGGTGAAGGTGAGGAACACGTTGATCGAGTACATGAACACCAGGGTCTGGATGTTGCCCCGCGTGTAGAACAGCATTCCCAGCGCCGCCGCGCCCATCAACAGCACGCCGTTCTGCATCGTCAGCTGCTCGGAGAGGGCGGCGAAGCGGTGCGGGAAGAAGGAGTCGGTGGCCATGGTGGCCATCACCCGCGGCCCGTCGATGAACCCGGCCTGCGCCGCGACGATCAGCAGCAACCCTTCGGAGACCAGAGTGATCAGCACCAGCCAGTAGCCGAGCGGCATCCCGGCGACGCGCCAGGCGCCGAAGACGTTCTCGGCCAGGATGGCGTTCATCGTCTTGCCCTCGACGTGGTGGGCATTGAGCAGCAGGTAGCCGATGAGGATGCCGCCGGCGGTGAGGGCCAGGGAGAGCGCCATGTAGAGCATCGTGCGCTTGCCGGTCTCCACCCGCGGCTCGCGCATGATCTGCAGCCCGTTCGACACCGCCTCGATGCCGGTGTAGGTGCCGCCGCCCAGGGCGTAGGCGCGCATCAGCAGCATCGCCATGCCGCCCAGGCCCAGGGTGGCGAGGCCGGAGTGAAAGCCCTGCGCCGCCTGGTGAGCCGCAATCGGCACCTCCGGCAGGTGGCCGAGCACCGACCAGCCGATGAGCAGGGCGTGGGTGGCCAGGAACACCAGGAAGATGGGGAGCAGGGCCTTGATCGACTCCTTGACGCCGCGCAGGTTGAGGGCGATCAGCAGGCCGATGACCAGGTACTCCGAGGGCAGCTTCAGATGGTGCAGCTGGCGCGGCAGGAAGCTGAAGACGGCGTCGCCGCCGGAGGCGATCGACACCGTGATGGTGAGGACGTAGTCGACCACCAGGGCGCAGCCGGAGATCACGCCGATGCGCGGTCCGAGCAGGTGGGAGGCGACCACGTAGCCGCCGCCGCCGGTCGGGAACTGCTCGATGATGCTGGCGTAGGACGCGGAGATGATGAGGACAGTGAGGGCTGTCGCGATGGCCAGGCCGATCGCCAGGTAGGTGTGCACGCCCAGGGTGCGGAACGCCTCCTCCGGGCCGTACGCGGACGACGACAGCCCGTCCGCTCCCAGCCCCACCCAGGCCAGGAAGGCGATCAGCGACATCTTGTGGAGTTGGGAGGTGTCGGTGACGTCGCGCGGCGCCCCCAACACGGTCCTGCGGACCCTCTCCGAGAGCGAGCCGTCGAGGGGCTCACGCTCCTGTTTGCCGTCAGTCACGAACGCTCATCGCCTCCCGGGCGGCGCCGGGCACGCCCCTCCGCGCGGCGGCGGTCCGGCTGGCCGACCCAGGCCAGTCAGAGCCGGCGGCGCCGTCATCAGCCCGCGAGCGGACAACACGGACAACAACACGGACAACAGCACGGACAACAGCACGGACAACAGCATGGACAACAAAAAGAGGCAGGGAAGCTTGCGCCGCCCTACCTCTCTAGAATCGTCGGAAGATGGTTGCGGGGGCAGGATTTGAACCTGCGACCTTTGGGTTATGAGCCCAACGAGCTACCAGGCTGCTCCACCCCGCGTCAGTCCAGCCGCCTCCCTCCTGCGGAGGCGAAAGTGCATGGTGCCATATCGCCGCCGGGCTGTCAAACGCGCCTGGGGTGTTCGACCAGGCTCGGCGCGCCCCGGGCTGGCCCCTTCGAGCCCTCCTTGCGGTGTTGATTCTTCGGGTGTATAGTTCACCCGTGAACGAATTGCCCTGCCCGGCCCGACCCGAGATGGTGATGATGCTCCTGCGCACGGCGGAGCGAGTCGAGCGGGTGCTCGAGCGGGCGCTCGAGGGGATCGGGTTGTCCCCGGCCAAGCTGGCGGTGCTCGGCGGCCTGGCCGCGGCGGGCGGCTGCCTGTCGCTGGGCGATCTCGCCCAGCACCGCAGCTGCGTCAAGTCCAACATCACCAAGCTGGTCGATCGGCTCGAGGCCGACGGCCTGGTGGCCCGCAGGGACGATCCGACCGACCGCCGCGGGGTGCTGGCCGAGATCACCGCCGAGGGACGCCGGCTGCAGGCCGAGGGCGAGCGCCTCATCGGGCAGGTAGAGGAGGCGCTGACCCGCGGCCTCGCCGGGGAGGACGCCGCGGCGCTCCGGCGGGTGCTGCGTGAGATCGCCTCCCGGAGCGGTTGATTTTTTCGGCGGTCGCGTCGCCGGCGTCGTGAGCACCGCCGATGTTCTCCTGACAGCCCCCGCAGGCCGGCCGGCGGTGGCGCACGCATGCTAGACTCCACCGCCGCCGGCCTGGTGTTCCGTGCGCGCCGCCGCCGGCGGCGGCCCAGCGGGCCGCGCGTCCCTTCCCGCCATGGTCCTGCAGCTCATCCGGAGACCCCGCACCCGCCTGCACATCGGCAGCGGCCGCGAGCGCCTGGAGGGTTGGGTCAACATCGACAGCCAGGCGCTGCCGGGCGTCGACGTCGTGGCCGACGTCACGCTGGGCCTGCAGTTCTCCAACGTCGAGGCCATCTTCGCCGAGCACTTCATCGAGCATCTGCGGCTCGATCTCGCGGTCGGCTTCCTGCGCGAGGCCTGGCGGGTGCTCGGGCGCGGCGGCTGGATCCGGCTGTCGACGCCGAACCTCGACTGGGTGTGGGCGACGCACTACCGGCTCGAGGGCGAGCCCGAGGTGAAGCGCGCCGCGGCGCTGCAGCTCAACCGCGCCTTTCACGGCTGGCGCCACCAGTTCCTGTGGAACCGCGACATGCTCGGCGAGGCGCTCGCCGCCTGCGGCTTCACCGCCATCCGCTGGTGCGCCTACGGCGAGAGCGAGCTGCCCTACTTCCGCGGCATCGAGCGCCACGAGACCTACGGCGACGCTCCCGAGCTGCCGCACGTGATCATCGTCGAGGCCTGCAAGGGAGAGCCGCGGGCCGAGCGGCTGGCGGAGCTCGAGGCGCTGCTCCAGCGCGAGTTCCTGATCCATCTTGCGGACTAGTGCGGGACACTAACCTCCACCGGCTGCGGCCGGTCCTGCTCCTGACCACGCTGCTGCCGGCGGCCGCGGGTTGCGCCCGCCCGCCCTCCGGCGCGCCGGCAGAAGCGCCGCTGCCGCCGGCGCACAACCTGATCTTCATCCTGGTCGACACCCTGCGCGCCGACCACCTGCCGCTCTACGGCTACCGCCGCGACACCAGCCCGAACCTCACCGCCCTAGGGCGCGAGTCGTTGCTGTTCTCGAACGCCCGCAGCCAGGCGTCGTGCACCTTCCCGTCGGTCAACTCGATCTTGACGTCGCGGTCCGGCGCGGCGTTCCTCGGCCAGCCCGGCGGCGCCATGGGCTTGCCGGCCGGCATTCCCGGGCTGGCGGAGATGCTGCGCGCGCGAGGCTTCGGCACCCACGCCGTCTCGGCGAGCCCGATCGTGCGCCGCAGCCCGGGGCGATTCAACCCCGGCGGCGGCTTCGGACGCGGCTTCGACACGTTCCAGGAAGACTGCGTCTGGAAATCCGCCGACTGCGTCACCGACCAGGCGCTGCCGCACCTCGCGCGCGATCCGCGGCCGCTCTTCCTCTACCTGCATTACCTCGACCCGCACGGCCCCTACGCTCCTCCCGCCGCTTACCGGCACCGCTTCGCGCTCGGCCAGCCGGCGAAGGACTTCGTGCGCCAGGGCGATCCCAATCCGATCTCCAACTGGCTCTACAAGCACGGGCCGAATCCCGGTCTGACCGCGGCGGACCTGCGCTACCTGGTCGACCTCTACGACGACGAGATCGCTTTCTTCGATTCGCAGCTCGGCAGGCTGCTCGCCGCCGCGCGCGCCGCCGGGCTGCTCGACGACTCGATCGTCGTCTTCGCCGCCGATCACGGCGAGGAGTTCCTCGAGCACGGCGACGTCAAGCACTGTCACAACCTGTTCGACACCACCATCCGCACCCCGCTGCTGCTGCGCGTTCCCGGCGCGCACCCGCGCGTGGCCGCCGAGCCGGTCTCGAATCTCGACATCGTGCCGACGGTGCTCGAGCTGTTGACCGCGCGCGCGCCCGGCGCCGCCGGTGCGCCCGCCGCCGCCTTCGAGGGGCGCAGCCTGCGGCCGGCCGTCCTGGGACGGCCGCTGCCGCCGCGCTACCAGTGGGCCGTCCAGGGCGCCCAACGCAGCGTCGCCGACGGGCGCCTCAAGCTGGTGCAGGACCTCGGCACCGGGCGCTTCGCGCTCTACGATCTCGCCGCGGATCCTGGCGAGACGCGGGACGTGCTCGCCCTGCGCCGGCGCGATTTCCAGCGCCTGCGCGGCGCCCTCGCCGCCTGGCTGGCGCGCACCGAAGGCGGCCCGGCCGCCGGCAGCGTGCGCCGCGCCGAGGAGGCCGATCGGCGCCTGCGCTCGGTCGGCTATCTCGACCACTGAAGCGCGGCGCGTGAGGTAGTGTCCTGTATTGCTGGATTGCCCTTGGGGGCCCGTGGGGACCTTCGCTTGAGACGCCGTGCGTTTACGGCTAACCTTGAGGCAGCGAGCAAGCGCCGCCGCCAGCCGGAGGAGAGGGCATGTTCAGCATCGAAGAGATCGTGGCGCGCGAGATCCTGGACTCGCGCGGCAACCCGACGGTCGAGGTCGAGTGCGTGCTGGCGGGCGGCAGCGCCGGGCGGGCGGCGGTGCCTTCGGGCGCGTCCACCGGCAGCCGCGAGGCGCTCGAGCTGCGCGACGGCGGCAAGCGCTACGGCGGCAAGGGCGTGCGCCGGGCGGTCGCCGGCGTCCATGACGAGATCGCGCCGCGGTTGCAGGGCATGGACGCGCGCGACCAGGCCCGCATCGATCGCGCCCTGATCGATCTCGACGGCACCGAGGACAAGAGCCGCCTCGGCGCCAACGCGGTGCTGGGCGTCTCGCTGGCGGTCGCCAAGGCGGCGGCGGATGCCTCCGGCCTGCCGCTCTACTCCTATCTCGGCGGGCCGGGCGCCACGGTGCTGCCGGTGCCGATGCTGAACGTCCTCAACGGCGGCGCCCACGCCGACAACTCGGTCGACGTCCAGGAGTTCATGCTGGTGCCGCTCGGCTTCGAGAGCTTCGCCGAGGCACTGTGCGCCGGCGTCGAGGTCTACCACGCGCTGAAGGGCGTGCTGAAGGAGCACGGCCTGGTCACCGCGGTGGGCGACGAGGGCGGCTTCGCGCCGAACCTGGCGAGCAACCGGGAGGCGCTCGACCTGCTGATGCGGGCGATCGAGAAGGCGGGCTACGCGCCGGGCCGCCAGGTGGCGCTGGCGCTGGACATCGCGGCCAGCGAGCTGACTCGCGGCGGCGACAAGCGCCACTCCGGCGGCAAGTCCTCCGGGTCGCGGTCCGACCGGGTGCGCTACGACCTCGCCGGCGAGGGGCGCCGCGATCTCGGCAGCTCCGACCTGATCGCCGCCTATCGCGAGTGGCTGGACGCCTACCCGCTGGTGTCGCTCGAGGACGGCCTCGCCGAGAACGACCAGGAGGGGTGGAAGGAGCTGACCGCCGAGCTCGGCCACCGCGTGCAGCTGGTGGGTGACGACCTGTTCGTGACCAATCCCGAGATCCTGGCCCGCGGCATCGCCGGCGGGCTCGCCAACGCCCTGCTGGTCAAGGTCAACCAGATCGGTACCCTGACCGAGACGCTGGACGCGGTGGAGCTGGCCAAGACCCACGCCTACGCCAACGTCATCTCGCACCGCTCCGGCGAGACGGCCGATACCACCATCGCCGACCTCGCGGTGGCGACGCGCTGCGGCCAGATCAAGACCGGCGCACCCTGCCGCAGCGACCGGGTGACCAAGTACAACCGCCTGCTCCGCATCGAGGAGGAGCTGGAGGGCGTCGCCACCTATCCAGGGGCTGCCGCCTTCCCGCGCTGGCCGGCTTGAGGGATCCTGGGACACCGCGGGGCCCCGCCCGCGCCGACAAGCAACGAGTGCCGCGACAGGCGACAGGCGGAGCCGCGGCCGATTCTTCGCGCACGGTGCTCCTGGCGGCCGTCCTGCTCTTCGTCGTGCTGCTCGGCGCCGCCGGCCTGAAGAGTTATCGCGACCTCACGGCCGCCAGGGCGCATGAGAAGCAGCTCGAATTCCGGATCGACGAGACCCGCAACGGCGTCGACCGCCTGCGCGGCCGCATCGACCGGCTGCGCAGCGATCCCGCGACGCTGGAACGGCTGGCGCGCGAGGATCTTGGCCTGGTGCGCCGGCAGGACGTGGTGATCGAGCTGCCGCGCGACGCCGCCGCGACGCCGAGCCCGCCGCCGGCGCGGCCGTGACGGCGGCACCCGCCGCGGGGCCACGTGGCGCCAACGGCGCCGCGACCGCGGACCGGCTGGCCCTGGCGGCGGCCCTGGCGCTGCTGCTGGCGCTGGCGCTCTACGGGTCCCGCGTCCACTGGGTCGAGGAGGCCGGCACCGCCGAGCGCGACGGTTACGTCGGCCAGGCGGAGCTGCTGCTCTCCGGCTCGCTGCCGCGCGACCCCTACCGGCCGCTGCTCTACCCGCTGTTGACCGCGGCGCTGTCGCCGCTGACCGGCGGCGCTTTCGCCGCCGCGCGGCTGCTGTCGAACCTGGCCGCGGCCGGCCTCGCCTGGCTGGCGTACGCCTACGGGCGGCGGCTGGCCGGCGCCGCGGCGGGCGGCTGGGCCATGGCGCTGGCCGCCGTCAACCCGAATCTCTGGATCCTCGGTCAGCACGTCACCACCGACATGCTCTTCGCGGCGCTGGCAGCCGCCAGCCTGCTGGCCGGCCTCCACTACCTGCAGGCGCCGGCGGCGACACCGGCCCTGGCGGCCGGCCTGGCGCTGGGGCTGGCCGCCTTCACGCGGTCGAATGCCCTGTTCCTGGTCCCGGCGCTGCTGGTGGCCTGGCTGCTGGCGGCGCCTGAGGAACCTGCGGCGAGGGAGCCGGCGAAGGTCGAGCCTGCGGCGCGGCAGCCTGCGGCGCGGCAGCCTGCGGCGAGGGAGGCGACCGGTCCGCGCCGCGCTGGCCGGGGCCGGCGCCGCGGCCATCTCGCGCTGGCCGCCGCCGCCGCCGTCGTCGTCCTGCTGCCGCACTGGGCGCTGCGCTATGCCCAGTTCGGCAACCCCTTCTACGACGAGAACTGGAAGAACCTCGCCTTGAAGCTCTACGGCTGGCCCGACTGGTCCTACCTCGACCGGGTACCGTTCCCTTCGCTCGCCGCGGTCGTGGCGCACGACCCGGCGGCGGTGCTGCGCGGCGGGCTGGCCGAGCTGCGGCGCTTCGCCACCGCGGGAGCCGCCCAGCTCCTCGGCACCTGGGCCCATGTCGTGCTGTTCGGCGCCGGCGCGCTCTGGGCGGTGGCGCCGCACGGCACGCGGCGACTCCGGCGACCCTGGCGAACCCGCCGCTCGGCCGCCTGGCTGCTGTTCGCGCTCGGCACCTTCCTCGCCGCGACGGCGTTCGCCTTCTTCACCTGGGGGCGGCTCCTGCTGCTGCTCCTGCCCGGCGCCTATGCTCTGGGCTTCGCGCCCTGGGGCGGGGAGCCGGATACGCGCGACGGCGCCGGCATCTTCGCCGGCCGCAGCCGCCTCGTCCTGTCCGCCATCGGCGCGGCAGCGGTGCTGCTGCTGGCGGCCAAGACCTTCGCCTACCGCCTGCCGGCCTTCGCCGCGCGCCACCCCTATGTCGAGGTCGAGATGTTGCAGCGCCTGGACGCCGAGCTGCCGGCCGGCGCGGCGCTGGGCGGCTCGTCGCCGTTCCTCGGGCGATACCTGCGGCACCGATATGTCGCGCTTCCCGACGCCTTCGGGCCGGAGACTGCCCGGCCCGATCTCTACTACGCGAGGCTGCGGCCGCTGCTGCGGCGGGAGGGCGTGGCCTACCTGGTCATCGGCACGGTGGACCTGCGGTCACGGCCGCGGCAGCTGCTCGGTCCGCGCGCGCCGGTGTCGTGGCTGGCGCCGGCGGGCGCGGGCAGAGGAGTGGCCGCCTGGCGGGTGATGCCGGGATAGAAAGGAAATCCCTGGCGGGGAGGAGAGGTGCCAAACGCGATCGCTTGGGAGCGGCCGGCGGGCGGGTGGGGAGAGGCGGCCGCTGCGCCCCGCCGGCAACCACCGGCAGGGCGCGGGAACTATGGGCGCGGAAGTGGTCAGGAAATCTTGACGACGTTCTTCGCCTGCAGGCCCTTCGGCCCCTCGACCACCTCGAAGGAGACGCGGTCTCCCTCGCTCAGGGTGCGGAATCCCTCGGCGATGATCGAGGCGTGGTGGACGAACACGTCCGCGCCGCGCTCACGCACGATGAAGCCGTACCCCTTGGCGTCGTTGAACCACTTCACGGTTCCTTGCTCGGGCATACTCTTGCTCCTTGAAACAGGTTGTTATTGGTCGCCGCGATCAGAGCGGCATGTATCTCCCACCTCCACACCTGACAGCCAGGGCGAGGATAAACTCCATCGATCCAGCTCCAACCGCTATCGAGGCATGGCTCGGAACCCGCGTCCGATTCGCCTCTTCATCTGCCCAACCCCATGAATCCCAGACGTTCCGTGTCGTATCGGCGGAGGCGGCGTGGATTATGGGTTCGCGGTTCTTGCGGGATCTACAAGGTATTTCGTGCGCACTGATCGGCTTGGTGCTGCGGAGAGGTTACAGAGGGAGTAAGTCTTTGAGTCCAATCCTTGACGCGCAGAATGTAGTTGGGAGTATGGCACCGGCCCCGGCGGAATGCAAGAGCCTAGAGCACTTCGAAGCGTGGCTGCCCGGCGACCACCTCGCCGATCTCGGCGGCGCGGTGGCCCGAGGCGGCGAGCGCCGCGAGAAGCGGCGGCACCGATGCCTCGGGCAGCGACAGCAGCAGCCCTCCCGAGGTCTGCGGGTCGAAGAGGAGCTCGCGCTGCACGGCGCTGAGTCCGGCCCGGTCGGTGAAGGCGGCGGCGACGTTGCGCGCGTTCGCATCGGTGCAACCGGTGCTGATGCCGCCCGCCGCCAGGCGAAGGAAGTCGTCGTGGACCGGTAGCCGCGCAAGCTCTACGCGCAGGCCGACTCCGGAGGCGCGCGCCATGCCGAGAGCGTGCCCGGCCAGGCCGAAGCCGGTGACGTCGGTGGCCGCCACCGCGCCGTGCGCCAGCGCCAGGCGCGAGGCCGCGGCATTGAGCCGCTCCATCTCGCGCAGGGCGGGCTCCAATCCTGCATCGTCGAGCTTGTCGATCTTGAAGGCGTTGATCAGCACCCCGGTGCCCAGCGGCTTGGTGAGCACCAGCCGGTCGCCGGCGCGGGCGCCGGCATTGGTGAGCAGGCGGCCGGGCGCGGCCTCGCCGATCACCGCCAGCCCGAACTTGAGCTCGGGATCGCGCACCGTGTGCCCGCCGAGCAGCGCTCCGCCCGCCTCGCCCAGCGTGGCGGCGGCGCCCTCGAGGATGGCGGCGAGGACCCCGTCGGGCACGTCGTCGGGGAAGCAGCAGAGATTGAGGGCGAACAGCGGCGCGCCGCCCATGGCGTAGACGTCGGAGAGCGCGTTGGCGGCGGCAACCCGGCCGAAGCGGCGAGGGTCGTCGCACACCGGGGTGATGAAATCGGCCGTGGCGATGAGGGCGCGGCCGTCGAGAAGGAAGACTCCGGCATCGTCGGCCGTCTCCGGTCCGACCAGCACCCTCTCGTCGCGCCCGGTGACGCGGGCGAGAGGGCCGATCAGCTGCGCCAGGTCCCCCGGACCTATCTTGGCGGCTCAGCCGCCCGACGTGGCGCAGGCAGTCAGGCGGAATTTCCGCCGCGGCCATGCCATGGCGGCGGATTGTACCCCGCCGCCGGTGTGCTCTCCTCGGTCGGGCCGCGGTCGGCGGTTCTCCTCCCCGCCCAGCTAAGCTCTACGGCCACTGTAGACTACCCGCCGTTGCCAGGGGACCGAAGAGCTGGGGTCCCCTCGGCATCCTCGATCGACAGGAGGTTTCCGATGTACAGCAGGCTTTCGACCTCGCTGGTGGCCGAGCTCATCGGCACCTTCGCGCTGATCTTCATCGGCGCCGGCAGCGTGGCGCTGTCCAGCCACCTGGTCGGCATCGCCCTTGCCCATGGCCTGGTGGTGGTCGGCTTCGCCTACGCCTACGGCCACATCTCGGGCGCCCACATCAACCCCGCGGTGACCCTGGGCGTCTGGGCGGCCGGCAAGATCGACGCCGTGCGTGCCGGCTCCTACGTCGCCGTGCAGCTGGCCGGCGGCATCCTGGGCGCGCTGGCGCTGCGCTGGGTGCTCGGCGGCACCGCCACCGGCCTCGGTGCCACCCGCCTCGCCCAGAACCTCGACCTCCACGGGACGCCCTACACGGTGACCCCGGCGGTGGGCCTCTTCGTCGAAGCCCTCATCACCTTCTTCCTGGCCAACGCGGTGATGAATGCCGGCATCAGCGGCAAGGCGACGATCCCGGGCGGCCTCGCGATCGGGCTCACCCTGACCTTCTGCATCCTGATGGCGGGACCGCTGACCGGCGCCAGCGCCAACCCGGCACGGACGCTGGGTCCGGCGGTGGCGACCGGGCTCTACGACGGAATCTGGGTGTACTTCGCCGGGCAGGCGGTGGGCGGCCTGGCCGCGGGCCTGCTCTACAAGGGCGTCTTCGCGGAAGAGTAGCCAGCCAGCCGGGCGTCGCGGAGCCAGGGCCGTTTGCAGCGCCTCGCGGCGGCTTCGCCGACACGAGCGGCTTCCCGGCGAGCCTTGGCTGGCCGGCTCTTCACACGCTGGCCGGCGGCCCGGATAGCGAATCAGCGCAGCTCGAGCACGCCGAAGCGGTCGGGGCGGTGGAAGTCCGCCGGTTCGGTGAGGGTCGGCGACCAGCAGCTCAGCTCGGGCGGGCTGCCGCGCGGGCGCTCGATGCGGTAGAAGTTGGCGCGCCAGCGGCGGGGTGGCTGGCCGGCAGCCGGCCGGCTCCCGGCTGGAAGCGCCGGCTCGGTGGCCTTCGCCCAGGGGAAGTCCGCCAGTGCCGGCGCCGGCGGCGTGGCGCCGGCCCGGTCCACGCCCGGCACCCTCGCCCGCGGCACGGGGCGCGGCAAAGCGGCGATCGAGCTTCCCGTGCTCCCGCCACTCCCGCCACTCCCGCCACTCCCGGCACTCCCGCCAATCATCGCGAGCGGATTCTCTCCGGCAAGAGGTCCGCTCGTCTACAATGAGCGCCGTTCCGCCTTCCGCGTCCAGGAGACCTCGCACGGCATGAGCCCCCGCCAACC
>DATDGZ010000405.1:0-5700 GCA_036521795.1 Thermoanaerobaculia bacterium
CCTCGCCGAGCGCCAGGCGGCGCTCGAGGCCCGCGAGCGGCGGCTGAGCCGCCGCGAGGAGTCGCGGGCCGCCACGGTCGCCGCCGGCAGCGCCGCCGCGGCGGGCACCACGGGCAGCCCCGGCGCCGGCAGCGCCGGCAGCGGCGCCCTCGGTAACCAGGGCGACGGCGGCGCTCCCGCGGGGACCGAGGCCACGGCCGAGCCCGGATCCGCGGGGGCAGGCGCGCCGGGAGGGCTCGCGGCTGGCGCCGGCGTGCCGGCACCGGTGCCCGCGCCAGCACCCGCGCGCGAGGAGCGGCGACCGCCGGTGCCGGTCAAGGTGCCGGCCGGAACCACCTTCGAGGTCGAGCTCACCAAGGGTCTGGCGAGCAATGCCAGCTCGGTGGGCGAGACCTTCCGCGCCCGCATCGTCGCCGACCTGCGCCTGGATGGCGCGATCGCCATACCAGCGGGCTCCGAGGTGCTGGGCGTGGTGACCGACGCCGTGGGGGCCCGCCGGATCGGCGGCAAGGCAAGGCTGACGGTCAAGTTCACGGACCTGGTGCTGCCTTCCGGTTCGACGCTGCCGCTGCATGCCTCCTTCCTCGAGGAGGGCAAGAGCAGAGCGGGGCGCGACGCGGCGACGATCGGCGGCTCGACCGCCGGTGGCGCCCTGCTGGGCCGAATCCTCAGCAACGGCAGCCGCGGCACGATCCTCGGCGCCCTGGTGGGGGCCGCGGTGGGCACGGCGATCGCCTCCAAAACCGCCGGCGAGGAGGTCGTGATCCCCGAAGGCTCGGTGATCTCGCTCAAGCTCGACCAGCCGCTGGCGGTCGACGCCCAGCGCGGCAGCGCTGCCGAATAGCCCGCCGGCGCCGCCGCCTTAGCTCCCGCCGGCGCTGCCGAGTAGCCCCCACCGGCCAGCCTGCTCCCAGGTGCCCGCCACGCCGCGCCGCGCGGCCCGCGCCCGCGCCTCCATTGCGCACCCCGGTGGCCGTGCCAGCCCACATCTCGCGCCCCCCGGGACGTGCCCCTCCCCCGCGCCGCGCCGCGCCGAATAATTTCCCGGCGGCCCTTGTTTGGCTTCCTGGGGTGGCACAAGGCTTTATGACTGATCTCGATACCGTTGCGGCGCCGCCGGTGACCTCGCCGCGCGCCGGCCTTTTCGGAGGCCAGGTCTCTTCGAAGAAGCGCCCGGTGTCGAGCGAGGACGCGGACGCCGCGAAGAAGCGTACGCCGATCAAGTTCCGAGTGGTCCTCGCCGACGCGCTCGAGCTGATCGAGGCGCGCAAGGGCCGGCTGGCCCTGGGCCTCGCGATCATGGCCGTGAACCGCGTCGCCGGGCTGGTCCTGCCCTGGTTGAGCAAGGCCCTGATGGACAAGGTCGTCCTCGCCAAAGGCCTGGACATGGCGATGCGCATGCGGAAGCTCGAGCTGCTGCTGCTCGCCGCCGCGGCGGCGACGGTGGTCCAGGCGGTCAGCTCCTTCAGCCTGTCCCAGCTGCTCGGCATCGCCGCCCAGCGCTCGATCACCGAGATGCGCCGCCGGGTGCAGCGTCACGTCGGCAGGCTGTCCATCTCGTACTTCGAGCACACCAAGACCGGCGCGCTGCTGTCACGGGTGATGAACGACGCCGAAGGTCTGCGCAACCTCGTCGGCACCGGGCTCGTCGAGGTGGTGGGCGGCATGATGACCGCCGTCCTGGCGCTCGGCATCCTGTTCCACTTCAACGCCCGCCTCACCTGGATCGCGCTCGGCGTGCTGTCGCTGTTCGGCTTCGTGATGCTCTACGCCTTCAAGACGCTGCGGCCGCTGTTCCGCGAGCGCTCGAAGATCAACGCCGAGCTCTCCGGCCGGCTGAGCGAGTCCTTCTCCGGCGTGCGGGTGGTGAAGGCCTACGGCGCCGAGGGCCGCGAGTCGCTGGTGTTCGCCAAGTCGGCCCACCGCCTCTTCCGCAACGTCGCCGGCACCATGACCGGCCTGTCGACGGTGGGCGCGGCCTCGACCCTGCTGATCGGCGGCATGACCATCGTGCTGATGGCGATCGGCGGCCGCGACATCCTGCTCGGCCGGATGTCGGTCGGCGACTTCTTCGCGTTCACCCTCTATCTCGGCATGATGGTCGGTCCGGTGGTGCAGATCGTCAACATCGGCAGCCAGCTCACCGAGGCCTTCGCCGGTCTCGAGCGTATCCGCGAGATCCGCAACGAGACCAGCGAGGTTGCCGGCGACGCCGCGCGGCGGCCGGTCGACAGCGTGCAAGGGACTGTCGAGCTCCGCGACGTCCACTTCGCGTACCAGCCCGACGTGCCGGTGCTGCGCGGCATCTCGTTCCGCGCCGAGCCCGGCACCTCGACCGCGCTGGTCGGTCCCTCAGGTGCCGGCAAGAGCACGCTGATCAGCCTGGTGGCCGCCTTCCATCGGCCCACCTCGGGCCAGATCCTGGTCGACGGCCAGGACCTCGCGGACCTGCGGCTGCTCGACTACCGCTCGCACCTCGGCGTGGTCTTCCAGGACAACTTCCTGTTCGACGGGACGGTGCTCGAGAACATCGCCTACGCCGCTCCCGACGCCACCGCGCCCGAGATCCTGCGCGCCGCCGAGATCGCGCACTGCGACGCCTTCGTGCGCCGGCTGCCGCGCGGCTACGACACCGTGGTCGGCGAGCGGGGCGTGAAGCTCTCCGGCGGCGAGCGCCAGCGGGTGGCGATCGCCCGCGCCATCCTCGCCGACCCGCGCATCCTGATCCTCGACGAGGCCACCTCGTCGCTGGACAGCGAGAGCGAGGCGCTGATCCAGGAAGGCCTGGCCGAGCTGATGCGCGGCCGCACCTCGTTCGTGATCGCCCACCGGCTGTCGACCATCCGGCGCGCCGACACCATCCTGGTCCTGGAAGCCGGCAAGATCGTCGAGCAAGGCCGCCACCAGGAGCTCCTCGCCCTGGGCGGCCTCTATCACAACCTCTACACCAGGCAGTACGACCTGGAGTCCAACCTCTTCCGCAACCCCGGCGAGGCCCCGCCCGAAGAAGAGGCAGCCACCCCGCAGGCGAAGGGCGACGCGGCGGTGGCGCGGATGCCCCTACTTCCCGTCTAGTGGAGCAGCTGCTGGAACCCCTGGCGGCGCTGGAGGCGCAGCGGATTCTCCTTGCTGCCGAGGTAGCCCTCGTGCCCCGAGAGGTCGGTGGCGACGACGTAGAGCTCGACCGTGCCGTTCTGGTGGAAGCTGGGCGGGATACTGACGTCCCAGCCGAAGCCTGACTTCTTCAGCGGCAGCTCGGTCATCCTTCCCGATTCCGGCCGGGCGAAGACCTTGACGCTCTTGACCTCGTAGTCGTCGGTGACCCGGAAGCTCAGCGTGACCACGGTGCCGCGCCAGTAGTCGAGCACATATCCCGGCCGCAGGACGACCTGCGGCGGCTCCGCGTCCAGCTGGGCCAGCTGCGCCTCGAGGCGCTGCTTCGCCTCGGCGAAGCGCTGCGCGAGGGGGGGGGTGGGCGGCATTGGACGCAGCAGGTCGAGCGCCTCGCTCGGCTTGCGGCGGCTCTCGTACGAGGGCACGCTATCGAGGAGCGCCTGCTGCTGCGCCTCGCTGGCGGACGCGGTCTCGTACCGCTTGGCCAGCTCCTTGATTCCGGCGCGCTCGGGCCAGTCGCGAAGCAGCGGCCCGAGCTGGCGCAGGGCCTCGTCGTACCTGCCCTCGGCCGCCAGGGCATGGGCGTCGTCCTCGAGCGCCTGTGCCGCGCGGTCGCGCAGCTCGAGCGGATCGCGTAACGTCCGCGACAGCCCCTCCATGGCGCGGAAGCGCTGCAGCACCTGGGCGTGATCGCCGGTGGCCGCGGCGGCCCGCGCCAGCTCGTAATGGTTGACCAGGTTCCTGGCCCGGGCGAGGTCGCCCAGTTGCCGCGGCGGCAGGTCGCGGTCGGAAGCCACCTCGACGACGCTCTCGAGAGCGCCGAGGTCGCCGCCGCGGAGGCCGCTGGCGAGGTCTTGCGGCACGGTCTCGAGCGCCGCCGCGGCCAGCGTCTGCTGGATCGCCGCCAACTGCCTGCAGCCATCTGGGCCGAGCGCTCCCTGGTCGGCATAGGTCAGCTCGCGCAACGCCTGGCGCACCCGTGCGTCGGACCCCGTGCCGAAGATCAAGAAGCTCCTGGCGTCGAAGAACTTCGCGGCAGCGGAACGGCCGGGCCTGAGCGGCGGGGCCGGCGCCGCCTCGACCACCGATCCCTGCCGCGCCGCGCCAGGAGCTTGCCGCGAGCGGTGCGCGAACGAGATCCAGGTCAAGAAGCCGGCGGCCAGGAGCAGCGCCGCGGCACCGGCCAGCAGCACCGGCCGGGGGAGGGCAAGCAGCGGCGCCAGCAGCTTGCGTCCGAACGCAAGTGCCGCGGCACCCGGTGACGGGGCCGCTGCGAACGCCGGAGCGGGACGCCCCTGAACCGGCGCGGCAGCCGCGCCGGCGCGGCCCCTGACGCCAGGGCGGCCGCGGGCCCCTCGCGGCCCCACCGGCGGCGCCAGCGGCGGCGGTGGCGGCAGTGAGCCGAGCAGCTCGTCCACACCCGACAGCATCTCCCCTGCCTCCGGCACGGCTGGCGGCGCCCCCCCCTCCCCCTTCGGCGCGGCGGCCGGCGAGCCTGAGGACGGTGATGCGGGAGCTGCCGCAGCTGCGGAGGGTGACGCGGCGGCCGCCGAGCCTGCTAACGACAATGCGGCGGCTGCCGAGCCTGCGGACGATAATGCGGCTGCGGCCACTCCCGAGGCCGGCGGTCCGGCCGGCCGAGAAAGCTGGCCGTCGCCGGCCGGCCGGGGCGGTGCGGGTGGCGGCGCCGCGTCGGCGCCGAGATCGAGGTCGGAGAATCCTCCGACGCCGGAATGGTGCGGGCTCGAGGCGAAGAGCTCGTCCATCTGCGGCAGCTCGACGCCAGGGTGGTGCGGGACCGAGGCGAAGAGCTCGTCCACCCGCGGCAGCTCGAGGCTGTCCGCGAAGGGATGCCCCAGGGGGTCGCCGGCGGTGCCGTGCGACTCGTCCATCCCGGGGAGCGCGGGCAGGGTGGCCGGCACGTGGAACAGGTCGAGAGACGAATCGTCCCCGGCATCAGCGCCGCCGGCGGCGTCCTGGGCCGGCGTCGCGCTCGCTCCCGCCATCGCCTCCGGGCCGGCGGCGCTCGGCCGCGGGGCGGGCTCGGGCTGGTGGCGGCCGGGAGAAGCCGCGCCGCCGGGCAGCTCGATCCCCCCGAGCGCCAGCCTGAAGGCATTGCGGATCGCGCCGTGCGAGGGCCGCTCTCGCGGCGACTGCCGCAGGCACCGTTCCAGGATCTGGCGGAGGGCCTCGTCGTTGGCCAGCTCGAAGCTCAGCGCCAGCGGCATCTGGACGGTATGCATCAGCGTTCCGGCAAGGTCGCCGACAGCCACCGTGATGCCCAGCCCGTAGCAGGCGATTTGCGCCAGCGCGTAACAGTCGGCGTGCCAGTCGGGCATGGTCTCCCGGGCCGCCTCCGGCAGAGCCAGCTCGGGGGCACGGAAGCGTGCGTTCGACGCGTCGGGCCACGGCTCGCCGAGATGGAACAGCGGGGTGCCGAGACCCAGCAGCTTGACGGTCTGCTCGGGGGCGCCGCCGCCGGTCCCGCCGCCGGTACGGTCGAGCGCGCTGGTCGCCGGCGCCGGCACCGGCACCGCGCCTGTCGCCGTCGTCGCCGCCGGCGCCGCCGGGACCAGGAACAAGTTC
>DATDGZ010000406.1:0-23833 GCA_036521795.1 Thermoanaerobaculia bacterium
AAGAGCTGCGGCTGCGCCTGCTGCGCCTGGGCGACGTCGAGCAGGAGCTGGCCCGGCTGGGAGACGCCGTCCGTTACAGTGCGCCGCTGCTCGGCGAGATCCGCGCCGTCGACGTGGTCTATGCCGATTACGCCTCCTGGCTGCGCTCGCTGATGCTCTACACCGGCGCGCAGCCGGCGGCGGTCAACCAGCCGGTGCTGTCGTCGGCCGGCCTGGTCGGGCGCGTGGTGGTGGTGGCCGGACCCTACGCCAAGGTGCAGCTGATCACCGACCGCGCCGCCTCGGTCGGTGCCATGATCCTACGCACCCGCCGCCAGGGGGTGGTGCGCGGCAGCGGCCAGGAGGGAGGCGGGCTGTCGCTCGAGTACGTGCCGGTGTCGGTCGACGTGCGGCCCGGCGACAGCGTGCTGACCGCCGGCATCGACGGCGTCTATCCGCGCGGCATCCCGGTCGGCACTGTGGTGTCGGTCGAGGCGGGCGGCCAGCTCTTCCACAAGATCCGCCTGGCGCCGGCGGTGGATCTCGGCGCCCTCGACCAGGTCTACCTGCTCGAGCATGCCCCGCTGCCGCAGCAGCTGGTGAAGGCGGTCCCCAATGCGCGCCGCTAAGCTACTGGCCAGCCTGGCTTTCGCGGTCCTGCTGCATCTCGTCGGCACGCGCCTGCTGCCCACGTTCCCCGAACGGGTGGACGTCTTCCTGGTGGTCTTGGCGCTCTCGGCGCTCTCAGGCAGCACGCTGCAGGCGATGCTCTTCGGCTTGCTGGCGGGGCTGGCGCAAGATACTCTGGCGAGTGGACCCTTCGGCCTCTTCGGCTTCGCCGACACTGCGGTAGCCTATGGCATGGCGCGGCTCGCGCAACGCCTGGTGATCCAGCGGGCCACGGGAGTGTTCACGGTGGTGAGCTTCGCGTCCCTGTTGCAGCAGGTCCTCGTCGCCGCTCTCGCCTTCCTGCTGCTCCCCAACCCGTCGCTGCCCGAGCCGCTCGGCATGTTGGAGCAGGCGGCCGCGAAGGCGGCGGCCTGCGGGGTCCTCGCCATGCTGGTCTATGGGCTCGCCGGGCGCTTCCGCCTGGCTTTCGAGGCGCGCCGGCGCGGACGCATGGGCCGGCTGCGCCTGGGATGACGTCATGCAGGTAGTTCGAGAGCATCGCGATGACCTGGTCGGGCGCGTGCGCCTGCTGGCCGGGACGGTGACCGGCCTGCTGGTGCTGATCGGCTCCGGCTTCTGGTTCGTGCAGATCGCCCAGGGCGACTACTACCGCGAGCTGGCCGAGAACAACCGGCTGCGCAAGCTGCCGATCATTGCCCCCCGCGGGCTCATCTTCGACCGCCGCGGCCGCCTGCTGGTCGAGAACCTGCCGAGCTACAACCTGATGGTCGACCGCAGCCGCGCGACCGCGCTCGATCGCAGCCTGGAATTCGCCTCCGCGGTGCTGGGGCGGCCGCTCGCCGATCTCGAGGACCTGATGGAGCGCTACCGCGGCGTGCCGGTGTTCAAGCCGGTGCTGCTGGCGGAGAACCTCAGCCTGGCCGAGGTGGCCCGCTTCGGCGTCGAGGCCCTCGAGTACCCCGAGTTCGAGGTCGAGGTGCAGCAGACGCGTCTCTACCGCCACCGCGAGCAGACGGCGCACGTCATCGGCTACATCGGCGAGGCCTCGCCGGAGGAGATCGATCACTCCGGCGGCGCGGTGGCCCCCGGCGACGTGACCGGCAAGAAGGGCATCGAGAAGCGCTACGACGCGGTCTTGCGCGGCAAGGACGGCTCGCGGGTGGTGGTGGTGGACAGCCGCGGCGAGCTGCTGCGGGAGTACGGCCGGGAGCCGGCGCAGGCCGGCAAGGACCTCACCCTGTCGCTCGACCTCGAGCTGCAGCAGGAGGCGGCGAGTTGGCTCGACGGGCCGGAGAAGGTGGGCGCCATCATCATCATGGACCCGCGCAACGGCGAGGTGCTGGCGCTGGTCTCGTCCCCTTCGTTCAACTCCAACCTGTTCACCCACCGGCTGCAGCAGGACGATTGGCAGGCGCTGCTCGACGCGCCGAACAACCCGTTGCAGAACCGGGCGATGCAGAACGCCTACTCGCCAGGCTCGACGTTCAAGATCGTGATGGCCACCGCCGGCCTCTCCGAGCACCTGATCGACGAGAGCTTCCACTTGAGCTGCAGCGGCTCGACGGTGATCTACGGCCACTCCTTCCGCTGCTGGCGCAAGGAGGGGCACGGCTCGGTCAACGTGCGGCAGGCGCTGACGCGCTCCTGCGACGTCTTCTTCTACCACCTCGGGCAGCGCCTCGGCATCGAGCGCATCGCCCGCTATGCCCGCCTCTTCGGCCTCGGTGCCCCGACCGGCATCGACATCCCGGGCGAGAAGGAGGGGCTGGTCCCCGACGCGGCCTGGAGCTTGAAGACGCGCCATCAGCCCTGGTACGCCGGCGAGACCATCTCGGTGGCCATCGGGCAGGGGCCGATGCTGCTGACGCCGCTGCAGATGGCGGCGATGACCGCGGTGGTGGCCAACGGCGGCTACCGGGTGACGCCGCACGTCGTCAAGAACCTGCCGTATCCGCCGCCGCAGAGCGCCAACATCGACCCGCGGGCGCTCGCGATCGTGCGCCAGGGCCTCTGGGGAGTGGTCAATGATCCCAGCGGCACCGCCTACTCCACGGTGCACCTCCCGGGCTTCGACATCGCGGGCAAGACCGGCAGCGTGCAGGTGATCGCCCAGAAGACGCGCAAGGAGAACCTGCCCTTCAAGTACCGCGACCACGGCTGGTTCACTTCTTTCGCGCCCGAGAGCGACCCGCGGCTGGTGGTCTCGGTCTTCGTCGAGCACGGCGGCTCGGGCCACAACGCGTCGCCGATCGCCAAGGCGCTGTATGAGAAGTACCTGAGCATCGAGGCCAGCCATGGCGACACTCGCTGAAGAGAAGCCAGCGCTCCGCCACCTGTCGTCGATCGACGGCGGCCTGGTGATGTCGGTGCTGCTGCTGTCGGCGATCGGCCTCGCCACGGTCCACAGCGCGAGCTCCGAGATGCCCGTCGACTACCTGCCGCGCCAGGCGCTCTGGCTCGGCGTCGGCGTGCTCCTGCTGGTGGCCGCCATGAGCATCGACTACCACCTGCTGCTCGATTTCTCGATCGTGCTCTACGCCATCGGGCTGGTCCTGCTGGTGCTGGTGCTGGTGGCCGGCATCTCCCATGGCGGCGCCGCCCACTGGGCGCGCATCGGCCCGTTGCAGTTCCAGCCTTCGGAGTTCGCCAAGCTGGCCACCATCCTGGTCCTCGCCCGGTACCTGTCGGGCTTGAACCGGCGGGTGCTCGCGCTGCCGCAGATCCTGGTCGCGGTCGCCATCGTCGCGGTGCCGATGGTGCTGGTGCTGGTCGAGCCCGACCTCGGCAGCGCGATGATGTTCGCCCCGATCCTCCTCGGCATGCTGCTGGTGGCGGGGGTGCGGCTGCGCGTGCTGCTGATCGCGGCAATCGCCGCGGTGGTGCTGGCGGCCGGCATGTGGTCGTTCGGCATGAAGAGCTACCAGCGGCAGCGCGTGCTCACCTTCCTCTCGCCCGAGACCGATCCGCTGGGCGCCGGCTACCAGGTGCGCCAGAGCAAGATCGCGGTCGGCTCCGGCGAGATGACGGGCAAGGGCTACATGCAGGGCACCCAGAGCCAGCTGCGCTTCCTGCCGGTGCGGCACACCGACTTCATCCTCTCGGTGCTGGCCGAGGAGTGGGGGTTCCTCGGCGTCGTGACCGTGCTCGGGCTCTACTCCCTCTACGTGGCGAGCGCCGCCCGCATCGCCATGCGCGCGCGCGACCGCGCCGGCATCCTGCTGGTCACCGGCCTGCTCTCGGTGCTCGGCTTCCACGTCCTCTACAACTCCTCCATGGTGGTGGGCTTCGTGCCGATCACCGGCATCCCGCTGCCCTTCCTCTCCTACGGCGGTTCGTTCACCATGGTCAACTTCGTCGGCACCGGCACCATGCTGGGCGTCGACCTGCGCCGGTACGTCAACCGCTAGCGGCCGCCCGCCCGTCCTTGCCCACCATGACCCAGAAGATGCTGATCGAGAGCGATCCGCACCAGACCCGCATCGCGGTGCTGGAGGACGACCGCCTGACCGAGATCTTCGTCGAGCGGCGGCGGCACCGCGGCATGGTGGGCAACGTCTACAAGGGACGCGTGACGCGGGTGCTGCCCGGCATGCAGGCCGCCTTCGTCGACGTCGGCCTCGAGCGCGACGCCTTCCTCTACGTCAGCGACGTGGCGGCCGACGTCGAGGCGATGGAAGACCAGGAGCTCGGAGAGACCGCCACCGACGAGCCCGCGGCGCGGGGAGTGGCCGGGGGGCCGGCGGAATCCCCGCAGTCCCCGGAGGCAGCGCTGCCCGCCATGCAGTCGATGCCGGCGCCGGCGCCACCCTCGCACGCCCAGCAGGCGCAGCAGGCCGCGCCGTCGATCGCCGACCTGTTGAAGCCCGGCCAGGAGATCATCGTGCAGGTGGTCAAGGACCCGCTGCCGAACAAGGGGGCGCGCATCAGCACCCACGTGACGCTGCCCGGCCGCTACCTGGTGCTGCTGCCGACGGTGCGTCACTTCGGGGTCTCCCGCCGCATCGACGACGCCGCCGAGCGCGAGCGCCTGATCGGCCTGCTCCACCAGCTGCCGGTCGCCGGCGGCGGCCTGATCGTGCGCACCGTCGGCGGCGGGCGCGGCAGCGAGGAGTTCGAGAGCGACCTCGCCTACCTGTCGAAGCTGTGGGACAAGATCCGCCACCGGGCAGGCAAGGTCTCGGCTCCCACCCTGCTGCACCAGGACCTCGACCTGGCGCTGCGCGTGGTGCGCGACCTGCTGCGCCAGGAGTTCAGCGTGCTGTGGGTGGACGGCGAGGAGACCTACGAGCGCATCGTCGAGTTCCTCGACCAGGTGCAGCCGGCGCTGGTGGCCAAGGTCAAGCTGTTCCGCCAGGGCGCCACCCTGTTCGAGCAGTTCGGCATCGAGGACCAGATCGAGGCGGCGCTCAAGAGCAAGGTCTGGTTGAAATCGGGCGGCTACATCGTCATCAACCCCACCGAGGCGCTGGTGGCGATCGACGTCAACACCGGACGCTTCGTCGGCCAGCGCAACCTCGAGGACACGGTGCTGCAGACCAACCTCGAGGCGGTGCAGGAGATCGTCCGCCAGATCCGCCTGCGCGACCTGGGCGGCATCATCGTCATCGACCTCATCGACATGGTCGAGCAGGCCCATCGCGAGGAGGTCTTCTCCAGCCTCGAGAACGAGATCAAGAAGGACCGCGCCAAGACCAAGCTCCTCAACATCTCGGAGTTCGGCCTGGTGGAGATCACCCGCAAGCGCAGCCGGGCCAATCTCGAGCGCCTGCTGACCCAGCCCTGCCCCTACTGCGCCGGCCGCGGGCGCATCAAGTCGCTCGCCACCATCTGCCTCAACCTGCGCAAGGAGCTGCTGCGCCTGCGCGGCCGCATGGGGCACGGCGAGCTGCTGCTGCGGGTCCACCCGGAGATCGCCCGCGCGCTGCAGCAGGAGGAGCGGGCCATCCTCGACGAGCTGGAGCGCTCGCTGGAGGTGAAAGTGCTGCTGCAGAGCGACCCCGAGCTCCATCACGAGCGGTTCGACGTGGTGGAAGTCTAGTGACCCGAGCAGGATACTAGGTGGGGGCAGGGATTCCGACGTTGGAACGAGAGAGAGCCAGTGCTCCGCGCATTCCGCCAGGGAAGGTAGGAGCCTCCGGCCTGCGGTCCGTGGGCTCGCCGGGGTCCGAGCCGAGGGTGCGCGACTTCTCTCTCGCCGATTTCACCGGCAAGATCGCCGCCGGCTTCGAGCTGCCCGACCTCGAGCAGGCGGTCGAGCGCCTGGTCGATCCCGGCGCGGCGACCAGGACGTTGCACTGGGGCCGCAACTACCTCTACCTCACGCGTTGCGAGACCGCCGCCGGCCCGCTCGAGGTGGTGGTCAAGCAGTTCCGCAACGCCGGCCCGCGCGACCGCCTGCGCCGGCGCCTCGGCGGCAGCAAGGCGGCCAAGAGCTGGCGGGTGGCGCAGGAGATGGCCGCCGCCGGCATCACCACCCCCGAACCCCTGTTGCTGATCGAGTCGCGGTGCCCGACTGGGCCGAGCTTTTACGTCTGCCGCTACCTGGCCGGCGCCGTCGAGGCGCGCTACCCGCTGCGCGCCGCCAATGCCGGCCGCCTCGGCGAGCTCTTCCCGGCCCTCGACCTGCCGCGGTTCCTGCGCGAGCTCGGCGCCTTCGCCCGCCGCCTGCACGACGCCGGCTTCTGGCACCGCGACCTGTCGAGCGGCAACATCCTGGTGCGCGGGCTCGCAGCGGAAGGGGCGGCGGCGGCGGGCGCGGTGAGCGATGCGGGGAATGCGGGGAATGCGGGGGAAGGGGAGGATGGGGTGACCGGCGCGGTGGGAGGTGGGACCGCGGACGCGGCCGACTTCTACGACTTCAGCCTGGTCGACCTCAACCGGGCGCGCCCCGGACGCCGCCTGAGCCTGTCGCAGCGCGCCCGCGACCTCTCGCGCATGAACGTCCTGCGCCCCGAGCACCGGCGCCTCTTCCTGGCCGGCTACTGGCGGCGCGAGGCCGGACCGCCGGCGCTCGGGCGCGCCCTCTACAGCTTCTACTTCCACGCCTTCCTGTGGAAGAACCGATGGAAGAAGCGCCTGCGCCGCGGCCGGCCCGCGGGCTCGCCGCGGCGGGCAATGCGGGTGCCGCACGCCCACATCCCCGAAGCGCCCGCCGGCGCCCCGGCCCGCGACCAGATCGTCTGGGACCGCCTCTCGGATCAGCCGCACCAGCATGCCGGCCGCCTCTCGAAGCTGCGCGTCCGCCTAGCCGACGCCTCGATCCACGCCACGACCGCCGCCACCGTGGCGCGCGCCCTGCCGCGGGTCTGGCGCCGCTACCGCCAGCTGCCGCGCGAGCTGTACGGCGGCCCCGTGCCCTGGGGCGGCGCCGGTGTCTGCCTGCGTCCCTGGCCCGAGGCACCGGAGGCCCTGCTGGCGCTGATCGAGCAGCTGGGCACGCGCCACCTCTTGCTACGCCTGCACCCTTGGCAGGAAGACCACCGCGCCGAGGAGGAGCTGGCCGCCGAGCTCAGCCGGCGCGGCTACGACCTGACCTTCGCTCTGCCGCAGAACCGCGACCTGGTGCGCGACCCCGCCCGCTGGCGCGCGTCGCTGGCCTGCCTGGGCGAACGCTTCACCCCCTACGGGAGAAGATTCCAGATCGGCCAGGCGATCAACCGCAGCAAGTGGGGCGTCTGGAACCTCCGCGACTACGTCGAGCTGGCCCGAGGCGCCGAGGAGGTGCTACGTCGATATCCTGGCGTCGAGCTGCTTGGCCCAGCGGTCATCGACTTCGAGTATCACTTGACCATCGCCGTGCTCAACCTCCCAGGCGCCGGCTTCCACTTCGACGCCGTCTCCGGTCTCCTCTACGTCGACCGCAGCGGTCCCCCCGAGGGCCGCCAGCTGGGCTTCGACGCCGTCGACAAAGTGCGCCTGCTGCGGGCCATCGCCGACACCGGCGTCAACTGCCGCTGGGGGCAGGAGGGCGCGGTAGGGGCGGAGGGGCAGGCGGGACAGGGGCAGGGGCGGTGCTGGATCACCGAGATGAACTGGCCCCTCTGGGAAGGCCCGCACTCCCCCGCCGGCCGCAACGTCTCGGTCGACGAGGATACACAGGCCGACTACCTGGTCCGCTACTACCTCCTCACCCTCGGCACCGGCCTGGTCGAGAGAGTCTTCTGGTGGCAGCTGGTAGCCAGAGGCTACGGCCTGGTCGACCCAGGAGAAGCGCCGGAAGGCAGGTGCCGGCCGGGCTTCCTGGCCCTGCAAACGATGCTGCGCCAGCTCGAAGGCTGCCGCTTGGAGGAGGTGCTGCCGGCGCCCCCGCCCGCGCGCCTCTACCGCTTCCGGAGGACGGACGGCGGCGAGGTGGTGGCTGGGTGGAGCCCGGTGCGCCGGCAGGGGCGCCTGCCACGCCCGGCGGCGCGGGTGGTCGGGCGGGACGGGGGGGCGTTGCAGGTGCCGGCGGGAGTGGAGGTCGAACTGGGGCCGGCGCCGGCTTACTTCCAGTTGATACGCGACTGAATCACGGGTCGAGCAGCGCGGGGGAATTTCACCCCCGCGCCCTCACGGAACCGGACGCGAGGCTCTCGCCATCTGGCTCTTACGATCCGGCCTCCCGCAGCACTCCGAGGGTCCATAACACGAAGAGCGTCGGGTTCCGCCGCGCGACGACGGTCCTGTCTGCGTGCAAGTGCCGCGGTGCATACCATGAGAACCAGAATATAGGGTAGAGCCGAGGTTAGATTTGGCCTAGGCGCCATCGTATTCCTCCTACGAGGCAAGAATACCCACATATTCCGTCCTCACCTTGGCGAACTTGCGTCCCCCGAAGGCGCGCATCATCAGCTGTTCCTTCTTTCGCGCGTGCTCTCATGGGCGTCATCGGCGCCGACGCCTGGGAAGGCGTGTAGAATGGCTTCAAGGAGAAACCGATGTCCCGCAACCTCGAGGATCTCGAAGAAGAGGCTCTAGAACTGAAGCTCGATGACCGGGCAGCGCTTGCCGAGAAGCTCCTGCGCAGCCTTGAAGGGATCTCGGACGCTGAGAACGAGCGGCTCTGGCTCGCTGAAGCGGAGCGGCGGCTGTTGGAGATCCAGAGCGGCCAGATAGAGACGCTACCGGGCGAGGAGGTTCTCCGGCGGGCCGCCGCCGAGATCTCGTGACAGGCTATTAGGCCGAGCGCGGCGAGATCAAGATCATCGCTGTCATGCACCAGAAGCGTCGTCCCTCCTACTGGAAGGGCCGCTAGTCCCTCGGCTTGACGCCGCTCGAACGGCTCGAGGTCCTGCAGGATTGGGTCGACGGGCTCACGGAGCTCCGGCGTGGACGTATCCCGGCGGAGAATCGGCGGACGACTCGTCCGCCCTCTTCGCGCAATCTGCTACCCTGACGGCATGGGATCGACCGAGGCGCGGATCGCTTGGGACGAGCGTCCCCGTCTGGATCCGGAGCTGGAGGCCAGGCTCGACGCGGGAATTGCCGAGGCGGAGAGGTTCTTCATGGGCGAGTCGAGAGTGCAACGCGCGCGCGACAAGCTTGCGCGCGCCCTGGATGAGGACGGCATTCCTTATGCCCTCATCGGCGCGCTGGCCCTCAACGCTTATGGCTACGAACGGGCGACCGTGGACGTCGACCTCTTGCTGACTGCTGAAGGGCTCGAGGAGCTCAAGAAGAAGCACCTTGGCCGTGGTTACGTCGAGAAGTTCCCTGGGAGCAGGGGTCTTCGGGACACGGAGTTCGGCGTCAATATCGACATCGTGCTGGCCGGGGAGCATCCTGGAGACGGCCTCCCCAAGCCTGTCAGGTTCCCGGACCCGGCACGGGTCGCGGTGCGCGGCGAGCGCGTTGCCCTCCTGCCCCTCCCCCGCCTGATCGAGTTGAAGCTTGCCTCGGGAATGACCGCTCGTCACCGGCTGAAGGACCTGGCGGACGTGATCGAGCTGATCCGCATCTTGAAGCTTCCCGCCGAGCTGGCGGCGGAGCTCGATCCCTTCGTGAAGGAGAAGTACAGGGAGCTCTGGCGAGACGCCCAGGCTCCCGAGCGGGAATAAGTGCCAGCGTGGCGCAGATTGGCGGAAATGATTCGTGGTCCTTCCTTCGACGTCAACTTTTCAAGTACACCCCCCGCCGGGCTGTGGTGCAGTGACCTGACCTATCAGGATCTCGTGGGCCGGACCGTGCAGTATCAGCTTGCAGAAGCCCGAATTCTGGTTCTCGAGCTGGGAGCCGTGATCGAAAGAAGGAATATGCGAACCGCGCAAAGGATCGGGCCGTGCTACCGGTGTTGCGTCAAACGCTGGCGATAAAGGCCCGGCTTTCGGAGGAGAAATGACGCCGGGTGTTGAAATCCAAGGCTGAGCCCTGGGCCGAAGGACCGGCGCGAGCGCATTGGAACTTCTTCGCTCTCTCGCGCCCGTTGCGCTGGAATGTCTCGTAGTGCCTGAAACGGACCCGGCCTGGAAGGCCGGAGCCTCCAAGCCGGGAATCGGTCATTGCCTGGGAGAGGTGGGTGGGTTGCGGCGCGAGTGCCGGGGATTTAGGGGATTTAGCGGCGGTGCGCGAAGCCGCCACGGAAGCCGGCACCGCTGCGGAAGCCGACACCGCTGCGGAAGCCGGCACCGCCACGGAAGCCGACACCGCCACGGAAGCCGACACCGCTGCGGAAGCCGACACCGCCACGGAAGCCTGGGTGGCCCCAGAAGCCGCCCACGAAGGCCCGGTGGCCGCCGTACCAGCCCCAGTGAGGACCGAACCAGACGGCGCCGGCGTAGGGCGGCATGGCCCAATAACCAGGCACCCACGCGTAGCCGCTATAGTAGCCCGGCACCCAGGCGTATCCCGGTCCCGGCGCCGCTATGCCGATGCCCACCGCCACACCGGCATTGCTGGCGAGCGGGGCGGTTACCATGAGCGCCAGCGCAAGGACCATGGCGATCTTGAAAAGCTTGCGTTCGCGAGTGATCATGACTTGTTACCTCCTGTGGCCTCTGCTGGCCGCCTGGGGCATCGCATTCGGCCCCGGCATCGCGGTCCCAATGCCACCGGTCCGCGTTCGATCTATTGAAAGTGCAAGCCTGGTACCAACCTCCTTCTGCCCTGAAATCAGTGTGTCTCCCCCCTTAGCGGCCTGCTCGGTGGAGCGGATCGGCCATCTCCGGTGTCCTATGCCGATGACTCGATTGTCCAATGGTTGAGGCGCCGACACGGCTTACCATGAAAATCCGAAGCCTGCGACCGGGATTTCAAGGTACACCCCGGGGCTGGCCCCGGGCCGGCGTGGGATATCATGGCGCGCGATCAAGCCATGACCATCCGCCTCTCGAGGTCCGCCAGCGCCTTCGCTCTCGCGTGCGCCCTCGCCCTCGGGCCAGATCCCGCCGCCGCCGGTAGGGTCCCCGGCGAGCACGCCGCGTCCGCCAGGCCTGCGGCGCCCGCGGCGACCGCGGCGGCCCGCAACGGACGCCGCGCCACCGTGTCGCCCCCCAGGCGCGACCGAAACAAGTTGCGTTGACAACCGTAAGATACGCCACTGGCAGGTCACTGACAGGAAGGGGAGGAAGCTGGATGAGACACTTCAAGACGACGCTCCTGGCCGCGGCTGCCGCCGCTCTGCTGACCGCGGGCGCCTCGGCAGCCGCCAACGCGCCCGCACCGGGGACCGCGCCGGCGCCGGCGCCGGCCGCGCCCGCGGCACCATCCGCTACCGCGGCCCCGTCCACCCCAGTCGCCGCGGCACCTGCCGCCGCCGACCCGCAGGCGCACCTCGATCCCGACGCGGCGACCGCCGCCTACCTCGCCCAGCTCTCTCCCGCGGCGCGGGCCAAGTCGGACGCCTACTTCGAGGGTGGATACTGGCTGACGCTCTGGGATCTCCTGATCGGCCTCGCCATCGCCTGGTTGTTCCTGGGCACCAGGCTCTCGACCGGCATCCGCGACTGGGCCGAGCGCACCACGCGCTTCAAGTCGCTGCAGACGGCCCTCTACGCGATCTGCTACATCTTGATCACCAGCGTGGTGCTGCTGCCGTGGAGCGCCTACGAAGGGTACTTCCGCGAGCACCAGTACGACATGTCCAACCAGACCCTGGGTGACTGGCTCTTGGACCAGGCGAAAGGCCTGGCGATCGGCCTGGTCCTGGGAACTCTCGCGCTGGTCGCGATCTACGCCGTCCTGCGCAAGGCGCCGCGCACCTGGTGGCTGTGGGGCGCGCTCGTCGCGATCGCCTTCGCCATGCTCACCATGGCCATCGCGCCGGTGTACCTGGAGCCGGTGTTCAACAAGTTCAATCCGCTGCCCGACAGCCCGCTGAAGGCGCAGATCCTGTCGATGGCGCGCGCCAACGGCATCCCGGCGACCGACGTCTACGAATTCGACGCCTCGAGGCAGACCAAGCGCATGAGTGCGCACGTCAGCGGCCTGCTCGGCACGACGCAGATCAGCATGAACGACAATCTCATGAAGCGCGGCTCGCCCGAGGAGATCAAGGGGGTGCTGGGTCACGAGATGGGCCACTACGTCCTGAATCACGTCTACAAGGGCATGACCTTCATCGGCATCATCATCGTCGTCGGGTTCGCCTTCCTGCGCTGGTCCTTCGACAAGCTGCAGGTCCGCCACGGCGCCCGCTGGGGACTCCGCGACATCGCCGACGTGGCTGCCTTGCCGCTGCTGCTGTTCCTGCTCTCGGTGTACATGTTCGTGCTGACGCCGGTCAACAACACCTTGACCCGGACGATGGAGGCCGAGGCGGACAACTACGGCATCAACGTGTCACGCCAGCCCGACGGCTTCGCCCAGGCCGCGATGCACCTCTCCGAATATCGCAAGATGCAGCCCGGCAGTCTCGAGGAGATCCTCTTCTACGATCACCCGAGCGGCTGGAACCGCATCCACCGCGTCATGGTCTGGAAAGCCGAGCACCTGAACGACCCGGACATCGTCGCCTACGACGCCGCGCATCCGGAGCGTCCCGAGGCGGCCGCGTCCCGCGAGCAATAGCGCTCCTCGCTCCGGGTCGTTCATCGCCCAAAGGGACGCGGGGGGAGATGAGCGACCCGGAAAAACGAGGAGCTCGGCCGGCGCCCGCCCGCCTACTTCTCGAACATCCGGGTGACCGGGACCACCTCGATCGCGGTCGGACGGACCACGAGCGTGCTGATGGCCTTGTCGGTTTCGAGCACCGCGGCCGCCACCTGGCTGTTGTACTGCTTCGGGCTGGGGCCGTCCTGCCGCAGCACGTCCGCCAGCTTGCTGGCGCCGGCGGTCACCAGCACGGCGTCGAAGGAATCGGTCGACAGGTACTTGCTCGCCGCGCGGTTGACGTCGTCGACGGTCAACCGCGGGAGCCGCGACTGGATCTCGTCGAGGAAGTAGGGCATGCCGTAGTAGCGGCTGTCCATGTGATAGCCGAGCCGCGACGACAGGTCCTGCACCCAGAGCTTCGAGTAGTTGAGGAGGAAGTCGCGGGTGAGCTCGAACTGCGCCGCGGTCAGGCCGTGCGCATGCACCTGGCCCACCTCGTAGAGCGCGGCGCGCAGCGCGAACTGCGCGTCCGCCGGCACCACCGGCCGCACCCAGACCGAGAAGTACTGCTGGCGGCGCGGCACGTTGGGCGGCGGATGAGTGGTGAAGGGCGGGGTGTCCCAGTACTCGATATAGGAGTAGTCGCCGTAGTTGAGCCCGCGGACTCCGCGCAGCTCGCTCATGAGAAGACCGTTGAAGGTGCGGTGCTCGCCGAGGAAGCTGTTCACCACCATCAGCGGGTAGAAGTCGTCGTCCTTGCGAGTGATCGGCAGCGGGAAGCCGAAATGGATCCCGACCGAGGCGGCCTCCTTGTCGATCAGCGTGACGTGCCGGCCGGAGACCGCCGGAGGCGGCGGCAACGGCCGCTCGCCGCGAACGCCGGCGGGCAGGCTGCCGAGGTCGCGGGCGAGCCGCGCGTCGAAGCCGTCCGGGTAGCCGCCGGCGACGCCGATCATCAGGTTGGCGCGGGTGTAATGGGAGCGGTAGAACTGTCGCACGTCGTCGAGCGTGATGTTGCCAAGGCCGGCGACGGTGCCGGCGGGCGCGTGCCCGTAGGGATGCCCGGCGAAGATCCGCTGCTGCAGCGCCTCGAGGCCCAGCAGCTCGTCGTTGGCGCTGCGCAAGTTGTCGGTGAGGTAGGAGAGCAGCTGCTGGCGGTTGCGCCGGAAGTCGCTGTCGGAGAACGCCGGGCTGAGCAAGGCTTCCTCGAGCAGGCCGGTGTAGGTGTCGAGCGCGGCGCGGGCCACGGTGCCCGAGAACACGGTGACCTCGCGGTCGGTGTTGCCGTCGATCTCCGCGGCGAGCGGGTAGAGGTCCTCGAGCAGCTGGCTGTAAGGGCGCTTGGCGGTCGAGGCCTGCGACACCATCAGCGCGGTCAAGGACGCCAGGCCCTCCTTGCCGGGCGGATCGTCGATCGAGCCGACCCGGAACAGCAGCCGGATGGCGACCAGCGGGGAGCTCGGGCTCGGCAAGGCGACGATCTCGGGGGCCTGGCTGTCGGGCGCGTTGCCCGCCGCCGGAGTGCCCGCCGAGACCGGTCCGGCGACAACCAGCATTCCCATCAGCACGGCGAGCGCGGCGGCGATCTCTCTGGCGTCAGCGGCGATCTGCATGGTGTGCGCCTCCCTCCGGCTTGCCGGCGCCTGCCGGCGGCGGGGCCTGCGGGCCCGCGAGCGTCACGGTGGACTGGTTCTGCGGCTGGAAGACCGCCCGCGCCACGCGCTGGACGTCGGCCGGCGTCACTCGTGGATACTGCGCCTGCGCGCGGTTGATCGATTGCACGTCCCCGGTCAGCGCCAGGAACCTGGACACCTCGGTCGCCACCTGCTGGGGAGTGCTGAGCCTCAGGGCGAAGCCGTTGCGGAGATGCAGCGCGATGCGCTCCAGGCGCCGCGCGTCGACCGGCTTCGTGTGCAGGCCGGCGAAAGCGCTCTCGATGGCCTGCCGCACCTTCGGCACCAGGTCGGCGGACTTGACGCGGGCGACGACCCCGAACAGGTGGGGGTCGCGGCGGCTGTCGGCGCCGCCTTGCAGCAGGTCCACCCACTGCTTGTCGACCACCAGCTCCTGGTAGAGCGGCGCCGATTCGGCGAACAGCAGCTCGGCGATGACGTCGAGGGTCGCCGAATCGACGGTGCGGTCCGAGAACCCCGGGACGTGCCAGCCGGCGTAGAGGATCGGCTGGATGGGGGTCGGCCAATCGACGTGGCCGCTCCTGGCCTCGCGTTGCGGTGGCTCGGCGGCGATCGTGACCGGACGATAACCCTTCTTCCAGCCGCCGTACTCGCGCTCGACGACCGCGAACACCTGCCGCGGCTGGACGTCGCCGACGATCACCACGACGCAGTTCTCCGGGCGGTAGAAGCGCGCGAAGAACTGCCGGCTGTAGTCGTAATGGCCCGGCATTGCCTTGACATCGGGGAGGAAGCCCATCGTCGTGTGCTGGTAGGTGTGGGCGTGGAAGGCGACGTCGTGGAGCTTCTCCTCGAGCGCGAAGAAGGGCGACGAGGCGTCTTTGTTGTATTCGCCGAGGATCGCCAGCGCCTCCGTGCGGAAGGCGTCCTGCGAGTACTTCAGGTTCTGGAAACGATCGGCCTCCATCTCGGCGATGGTGGCGAGCTGGTTCGACGGTCCGACGACGTGATAGAGCGTGAAGTCGTCGGTGGTGAAGGCGTTGAAGTCGGCGCCCATGCCCTTGAGCACGTCGTTGTACCGCTCCGTCGAGTACTTGTCGGTGCCGCGGAACATCATGTGCTCGAAGAAATGAGCGAAGCCGCTGAGGCCGGCATCGACCTCGTCGCGCGAGCCGGTGCGCACCAGCGTCAGGTAGGCCATGGTCCCCGGGCTGTCGTAGGGGATGGCCACCACCTTGAGGCCGTTGGCGAGCGTGGTCTCGAAGACCTGGTAGGGGAAGGCGTCGCCGGCGCCGGCGGGCGCGGCGGCCTTGCCGGCAGGTGCGGCACCCAGGGCGGCGGCGGCCAGCGGCAGCAGCCCGAGCAACGCGAAGCTGAGTCGAAGTGACACGATCGAGGGCCTCCTGTTCGTATGGCTCCTGCGGCTTCCGGCCGGCTTTTCTGCGCCGGCGTTCCCTTGCAGGGGCGGCTCATCCTATCCTAGGACCCATGGGATACGACCTCGCCCGCGAGGTGCTGCGCGCGATGGACCGCGGTAGCCTGCTGCTCGCCGTGCAGCGCGGTCCCTTCGTCTACAACCTCGAATTCGCGCTCTGATGACGTCCACTGACCCGGCGGCCGGGGGCCATCGCATCGCTCTGCTGGTGTCGGGCGCCTCCGGGATGCTGCTGCCCCGCCACGTCCTGGGCCGGCTCGCCGCCCACCCCGGCATCGCGCGCATCCACCTCTGCGTGTCGGCCGGCGCCAGCCAGGTGCTGCGGCACGAGCTGGGACCGGAGCGCACCGGCGCCGCCGACCTGGCCGCGGCGGCCGGCCTGGACGGAGCCGCTCTCGCCAAGCTGCGCTGCCACCGCGACAGCGAGCTCGACGCGCCCATCGCCTCCGGCTCCTACCGCCTCACCGGCACGGCCGTGCTGCCGTGCAGCGCCGGTACTCTCGGCGCCCTCGCGACCGGCGCCGCGCGCACCCTCATCCATCGCGCCGGGGCGGTGGCGCTCAAGGAGGGATGGCCGCTGGTGCTCGGTTTCCGCGAGACGCCCTACAGCCTCGTCCACGTCGAGAACATGCGCCGGCTGTTGCTGGCCGGCGCCGCGATCATGCCGCCGGTGCCGGCGTTCTACATCGGCGGCGAGGACCTCGGCCGCTTTCTCGACCACTACACCCTGCGGCTTCTCGACCGCTTCGGCCTGCCGGACCCGGATGACGCCGGGGGCAAGCATCGGCTGCGCTGGGGCGAGGACGCTTAGAAGCTAGCGGGCTAACCGGCCGCCTCCCGGGGGCTGTCCAGCACGGCGCGCACCGTGCGCGCCAGGGTCTGCGCCGAGAACGGCTTCTGCAGGCAGACGGGAGAGCCGGCGCCGGTGGGCAGCGCCCGCTCGCTGTACCCGGACATGTAGATGACGCGGATTCGCGGCTGCTCGGCGAGCAGGGCGGCGGCGAGCTCCGGCCCCTTGACGCGGGGCATGGTGACGTCGGTGAGCAGCAGGTCGATGCCGCCCTGGTGGCGCCGCGCCACGTCCAGGGCCTCGCCGGCGCCTGCCGCGGCCAGCACGAGGTAGCCGCGGCCCGCCAGGATGCGCTGCAGCACCGACCTGACGCCCTCCTCGTCCTCGACCAGCAGGATGGCCTCCGAGCCGGAGTCGGCGGCGCCCGCGGCCGCTTCCGCGCCGGCGCTCTCGCGTTCGGTGGTCACCGGGAGGTAGATGCTGAAGCAGGCCCCGGCGCCCGGCGCACTGGCGACGAAGATGTGACCGCCACTCTGCCGCACGATGCCGTAGGCGGTCGCCAGGCCGAGGCCGGTGCCCTCGCCCTTGGTGCTGAAGAACGGCTCGAAGGCGCGTGCCTGGGTGCCGGCATCCATGCCGGCGCCGGTGTCGCTCGCCGTCAGCAGCACCCAGGAACCGGCGGCGACGTCGGCGTGGGACGGAACGCCGCCGCCGGTCACTTCCAGCGGGACGGTGCGGATGGCGAGCCGGCCGCCGGCGGGCATGGCCTGCCGGGCGTTGACCCCGAGGTTGACCACCACCTGCTCGAGCTGCCCCGGATCGATCTTGACCCGGCCGATCCCGGGATGCAGGTCGGTCGTCAGGGAGACATCGTCGCCGAGCAGGCGGCGCAGCATCTTCTCGACACCCTTGACCACGGCGTTCGGGTCCACCACCTTGGCCTCCATCGGCTGGCGGCGGGCGAAGGTGAGCAGCTGCCGGGTCAAGCCGGCGGCTTTCTGGGCCGCGTCCTTGACGCCGCCCAGGTTGCGCTGCAGGAAGAGATCGCTGGCGTAGCTCTCGAGCAGGAGATCGGTGTAGCCGAAGATGGCCAGCAGGCAGTTGTTGAAGTCGTGGGCGACGCCTGCCGAGAGCCTGCCGATCGCCTCCATCTTCTGCGAGTGCAGGAGCTGGCGCTGCAACCGCTGGTTCTCCGCTTCGTCGTGCTTGCGGCGGGCGATGTCGCGGATGGCGACGACGGTCACGTCCTCGCCCTGGAAGACGTAGTTCTTGGCGGCGATCTCGATGTCCACCGCGGAGCCGTCGCGCCGCCAGCCGCTGCCCTCGCGCGGCGCCTCGGTCGGCGCCGCGCCGCCCTCGGGCAGCAGGTCGCCGAGCTCGCGGCCGATCAGCTCGGCCGCCTCGTAGCCGAAGATCGCGAGCAGCGCGTGGTTGACCTCGAGGATGACGCCGCCCTTGACGATGGCGATGCCTTCGAGTGTCGCCTCGAACAGGTTGCGGAAGCGTTCCTCGCTGCGGCGGATCTCCTCTTCCGCCTTGGTGCGCTGCGCGATCTCTTGCTGCGCGCGCTCGTAGAGCCGGATGTTCTCGAGCATCGGCGCGACCTGGTTGGCGACGTTCGACAGCAGCCGAATGTCGCTCGCCGGGAAATAGTCGTCGGGGTCGCGCCGGCCGATCAGCCAGATGCCGAGGGTCTCGATCTGCAGCGCCAGCGGGATCACCAGCCGCACCCAGGCGCGCGGCGCATCGTCCGGACGCGGCGGCAGGTAGCGCCCGCTCCGCGCCAGCAGCGCCGCGAGCTCCTCGGTCGAGACCGGCGGCTCGGCCGCGGGGAGGCCCTGCTCGTAGACCGCCTCGTGCCGCGTCCCCGAGAACAGGTACATCGCCGACTGCCGGATCAGCAGGGTGGGCAGGATCTCGTCCATCAGCAGGCGCGCCAGCACCTCGCGGTCGAAAGCCAGCGGGATGCGCTCTGAGACCAGGTCGATGACCTCGTCGGGCGCGTGGCGGAGGCCGAAGACGTGATGATCGATCAGCTTCTGGAAGGGCTCGCGCAGCAGCGGCGTTCCCGCCGCGAACGCCAGCGACACGGCGAACACGGCCGCCAGGAACCGCACGTCGAGCGCGCCCCAGCGGCCGCTGACCAGGAACAGCACGACCAGGTAGGCGGTGATCGACAGGGCCGAGAAGCCGTAGACGCCGAGCAGCCGGTTGGCGCGGAACTCGAGCGCGCCCAGGTGGTGCTTGTAGATGGCGTAGATGTAGCTCATCGGCAGCATCGGCACGGAGAACAGCGAGATCGCTGTCAGCCACGGGTAGAGCGTCCAGAGGTCGGGGAAGAGCCCGGGAAAGCGGCTCTGCAGCAGCGGGATCAGGCCGAACGAGAACACGAACGGTCCGAGGCCGAAGAGCAGCCCGAACAGCATGATGCGATCGGCGAGCTTGACAGCGGTGTCGAGCGGCAGGAGCAGGCGCAGCACCAGCAGCCCCAGCGACAGCAGCACGCCGGCCGCGGTGAAGAGGACGAAGCTGCCACCGAGGATTCCGGGCAGGTGCTGGAGCAGGTCGCAGGCGTCGAGGACGGTGAGCGCCACCGCGACGGTGTAGAGCGCCACCAGGACCGCGCGGCGCAGCGGCCGGCCGAGCAACGAGCTGGGCAGGATGAGATGGAGGTGCAAGGCCAGCGGCAGGAAAAGCCAGATGAAGCTGTGAAAGACGATCAACGAGCCGCGCAGATGGGTGGACGAGACCAGGCCGGCAGCGAGCCAGAGGGCGTTGACGTAACTGAACGCGACCAGCACCAGCCAGCGCTCGTCGCGCGGCCGCAAGAAGATGATCGCCGCGGTGCCCATCAGCCAGAAGACGATCGGCAGCAACCCCATCAGGGCGGTCCACGGCACGCCGGCGCGGCTGCGCGCGTGGACCGGGAAGGAGAGGATGCGCCCGCGCCGCAGCACCCGCACCGTGGCGATCCCGTGGCGGTCGAAGCCGTCGAGCAGCTCGACCGTGAGGCTGCGGTAGAACGTGGTGTGGTCGAGCTTGCCGATCGCCAGCACCTCGTCGCCGACCTGGAGGCACTTCGCGCCGGCGCCATCGGCGCCGCCGGAGCACGGAGGCGCTTCGACGACCCGCCAATCGCCGGGATCGAGCGAGAAGTCAGGGGTGTCGAAGGCGTTGACGTAGGGGTAATAGACGCTGGGCAGGAGCACCAGCAGCGACAGCAGGATCCAGAACAGATCCCCTTTCTTGAGGGGCAGCCGGGGAGAGGTGCTCATGCCCGAAGCGCGAACGGAGCCGGAATCAACGGAAAGTCTACACCGCGGCGTGGCCCTCCGTCGCCGGCACCAGCGGTTCCTCCAATCCGGCCACGGCCAGCAGCCGCTCGAGCGGCTCCAGCTGCGCGGCCAGCAACCGCGCCAATGGCTCGCGGTTCGGCAGCGGGATGCCGGCGAGGACGGCATGGGCCTCGCGCGCGAGCTCGATCATCTTCCAGGCGCAGTAGCTGACCGCGCCGCTCGTCAGCAACAGCTTCTGGGCGGCGGCGAGAGCTGCCGCGTCGTCGCTGGCGGCGGACAGGACGAGGAACTCCTCGCGCCCCGGGTGGTCGGCGGTCATCGCGAACAGCATCGGCAGGTTGTTCGACCGGCGCTGCCAGTCCGCGCTGGCGGGCTTCGCCAGGGCGTCGGCGAGGTCGTCGCTGACCTGGACGAAAATGCCGAGCAGGCGTCCGAACCGCTCGAGCTCGCCGGCGGTGGCCGCCGCAGCGCCGCCGAGCAGGGCGCCGAGCCGCAGCGCCGCGCCGAACAGCGGCGGCGTCTTGGCCTCGACGACCTGCCAGTACTCGGCCTCGCCGCCCACCTCGCGGCAGTCGAGATGCTGGCCGAAGGCGGTGGCCAGGCTCATCCGGGCGAGGCAGGCGTGGAGCTCGGCCCGCACCGCGGGCGGGACCTCGGGAGCGTCGAGAACGCCATGTCCGGCGGCCTGGAACGCGAGGGCGAGGTTGGCAGCGGGACCGGCGCCGAGCCGCCGGAAATCGCCGCGCGGGTCGTCGTCGAGCAGATCGTCGACCAGGTGGATGCCGATCAACGAGCAGAAGACGGCGGCAGCTCCCGGCAGCGCCGCGGCGGCCGTGCCGCCGACCGCCTGGCAGGCGACGATCGGGAAGTCCCAGACGCACCGCAGGTCGCGGTGGACCGTGTCTTCGATCCGCTCCAGCATCTGCGGCCATGCCGCGACCTGGGGCAGGCTGCGGATCCGCGCCTTCAGCTGGTCGAATTGCAAGTGGTTGTCTCTTCTACGTCGGGACGTCCAGGCCGCGGGCGCTGCCGCGAGCGCGGCGTGCCGCACCGGCCTCGAGGTCGTGGACGCGCCGCGCCGGTCTGGCTGCCGCAACCGGCGCGGGCGACCATCCGTCGACCCGGGTGGATGGGAGGACGGTTACCGCGCGTCGAGCCCGCTCTCCCAGATCCCCAGGTCGGCTTCGGCGAGCTGCTCGACGACCTGCGGGTCGTCGGCCTGGGTGAGCCGGCCGAGCGTGCTCATGAGCGCGTTCGGTTGGTCGGCCTGCGTCAGCTGTGAGTGGAACTCTTGAATGGACATTGGCGTAACCCTCCCTGAAAGTGAAGAGATGATTTCTCTTCGGTTGAAATAGCGAGCAATACGCAAAGTCACTTGAAGCAGCAACATCGCAAGCTGCCAGGCGTCGTGCTTTTCGAAGGTCCGACGCCGCCGAGCAGGCTACCGCCAATGAAGCAGAGACTTCATGAACTCCATATTAAGCGTGCGGCCTGCGACGGCGGCGGAGTATACCACCATCATCTCGTGAGTCAATATCAAATAAAAGCGGGTAGTGTCCTAATTTGCTGGATTGCCTATAAGTGAGATCGCTCAGGAGACGTCCGGCGCGACGCCGATCGGGCTCAGCCGGCCGGCCCCCTCGGAGAGCGTGATGCCGATGCGCCGGGAAAGCGCCAGCTCGCGGCCGGGCAGCGGTTCGAGGAAGTAGAAGCCCTGCCCGTAGTCGATGCCGAGCTGGTGGAGGACCTCCGCCTCCTCGGCGGTCTCGACCGCTTCCATGATGGTGGCGATGCCGGTGCGCGCCGCCATCTCGGCGGTGCTCTGCACCAGCGTCTGCTTGAAGGGGTCGCGGTCCACCTGGCGGCAGAAGGTGCCGGAGATTTTCAGGTACTCGGGCCGCAAGCTGAGCAGCAGATTGAGGTTCGACGACCCCTCGCCGTAGTCGTCCAGCGCGATCCGGAAGCCCCGCTCCCGCAGCCGCTGCAGCGCCGCGGCGAAGGCCAGCGGGTTGAGGATCGTCTGCTGCTCGGTCAGCTCGAGGATGACGTTCTGCTCGGCGAGGCCGGCCTCGCGCACCGCCCGGCCGAGCATGTCGGTGAAGTCGGGATTGGAGAGCGAGCGCGGCTGCACGTTGAGGAAGGTGTTGACCACCCGGCCCAGCCGGCGGACCTCGGCCAGCGCGGCGCGGATGCAGATCAGGTCGGCCTCGAAGAGCAGCTCCTTGTGGGCCGCGTAGCTCAGGAACAGCAGCGGATTGCCGAGCAGCGAGGTGGCCGGCCCGCGGGCCAGCCCCTCGACGCCGAACAACTCGTAGGGTGCGCCGCCCAGCTGCAGCTTGACCACCGGTTGCAGCACCGAGCGAATGCGATCCGACTGCATGAACTCGGCGAGCAGCTCGACGTCCTGGACCGGCGGCGCCTCCACCGGCTGGCTCGCCGGCCCGGCATCCGCCAGGCGGTTGCCGAGCACCAGGCTGCGCAGCTCGGCGAGCCCGCCCGGCTTCTCCAGCACCGCGGTGACGCCGAGCATCTTGCAGAGGTCCCTCACCGGCTCGTCGACGAAGCCGGACAGGACGTAGGTCACGGTGTCGGGGAAGTGCGTGGTGACGAAGCGGATCAGCCGGATCCCGTCCAGGCCTCCCAGGTCGGAGACCGAGAGATCGGCGATCACGACGTCGAAGCGCGAGCTCTTGAGCAGCGCCTCGGCCGCCTCGATCTCACGGCAGGTCGTGAGTTGCACGCCGGGGGCCCGCAGGCAGACCGCCAGCATCTCGAGCACCATCGACTCGTCGTCGAGGACCAGCACGCGGAACACGGGAAGAGTATAGCGGAGGGTCGTGGGCAGGGCGGGGGGCGCGGGCGGCGAGCGCGATATGGTTGCGGCATGAAGCCCAGGCCGGTGCTCGAGCGGCTGAAGGTCGTGCTGGGCATGATCAAGTTCGAGCACACGCTCTTCGCGCTGCCGTTCGCGTTCATGGGAATGCTGCTGGCGGCGGGGGGGGGGCCGCCCTGGCGAACGGTGGGGTGGATCGTGGCGGCGATGGTCGGGGCGCGCAGCGCGGCGATGGGTTGGAACCGGCTGGTCGACCGGCGCATCGACGCCGCCAACCCGCGGACGGCCGGCCGGGCGCTGCCTGCCGGGCAGGTGACGCCGGCGTTCGTGGCCGGGTTCGTGGCGGCGAGCGCGGCGCTGCTGGCGGTGGCGGCGTGGCAGCTCAACCCTCTCGCCCTGGCGCTGTCGCCGGTGGCGCTCGCGATTCTCTTGCTCTACTCCTACACCAAGCGCTTCACCTGGGCTTCCCACCTGGTGCTCGGCCTGTCGCTCGCCGGCGCGCCTCTCGGCGCCTGGATCGCGGTCCGCGGGGACGTCGCCGCGCCGCCGGTGGCGCTCGGCGGGGCGGTGCTGCTCTGGGTGGCCGGCTTCGACATCCTCTACGCGTTGCAGGACGTCGACTTCGATCGCCGCGCCGGCCTGTTCTCGGTGCCGGCGCGCTTCGGCGTGCGCGCCGCGTTGTGGCTCTCGGCCCTGCTGCACGCGGCGATGCTGCTGCTGCTTGCCTGGCTGCCGAGCCTCTACCATCCCGCGGCGGGCGCCCCCGGCCTGGGGGCCGCCTACTGGGTGGGATGGGCCGGCTGCCTGGCGCTGATCTCCTACCAGCACGCGGTGGTGCGCCCGAGCGACCTGTCGCGGCTCGACGGAGCGTTCTTCCAGGCGAACGGCGCCCTGGCGGTCTGGCTCTTCGGCGCCACCGCAGTTGCTATACTCTGGCCTTGAGAGGGAGGTGGTCGCCCATGGAAGCAACCAGCCCGAGCGCCAGCCGGCGCGCCTGGGACCCGATCCCCGGCCTCGACCCCGCCGCGTTCCCCACGCCGTTGCGCGGCATCGCGGACAAGGTCCGGGAAGGCGTGCGGCTGGACGAGGCCGAGGCCCTGACCTGCCTGACCACGCCGCATGTGCTCCATCTCGGCCGGCTGGCCGGTGCGGTGCGGCGCCAGCTCCATGGCGACGTCACCTACTTCAACATCAACCGGCACATCAATCCGACGAACATCTGCGTCTACA
>DATDGZ010000407.1:0-13363 GCA_036521795.1 Thermoanaerobaculia bacterium
AAGCCGAGCAGGTCGTCGGCCGTCACCAGGTCGGGTTTCCCGACGAGCGGATCTCCAAAGGCTACATCGACTCCGAACGGGCGGCTGTAGATCGCCCCGGCGAGCCGGCAGTCGGCGCGATACCGATAGCCATCGTATTTCATGCCCTCGTTTCGGATCTCCGGAGTGACCGGGTCCGGCTGGACCTCGAAGAACATGTAGTCGCCCAGATCGAGGCGCCCAGCGGCTTGTAGCCGGTCGAGGGCGTCGTCGGACGAGCCAGTCATACGCAGATCGACGTCCTTGGTGGTCCGAGCCTTGCCGAGGCGCATCTCGAGAACAAGACCGCCCTTGAGCATCACCGCTTCGCCAACCACCAGGGCGACGCGAGCGAGGAAGCGATCGAAGACGAGCAGCTGGCGACGGCGCGCGAAGTCGACGCCAGTCGTCGACGAGGACCGGAGCCGCTGCTCGAGCGCCTGCTTGAAGGCAAGGGGCGTCGCGTAGCGGCGGATCATCAGGTACGTCTCGACGCTCGGTCCAGCGAAGTGTTGAGCTCGGCGCCATCCTTCTTCGAGATGAGCCCCCGGCGTCGAGCCTGGAGCACCGCCTGACGGACCAGGTCGGGGGCGACGTTCGCCTCCATGCAGTCTCGAAGGGTTCTTCGCGGAGATGTGGTAGGCACGGGTGAGAACCCCGCGCGGTCGCTCTCGCTGATGTCGGCGTAGTGAAGGACGAGGCCGGTCGGCACCCGCAGCCGCCGGCGCCGCCAGCTCGCCGGAATCGTCATGTGGACCTTGGAGGGCAGTACGTCGGAGAGGTCGTGCAGTCCGAGCGCCGTCTCATGCGAGAAAGCGCCCTCCTGAGCGGCCCAGAGCCAGAGCACGACGAGGTCCTCATATTCGCTGGCTGGGAAGTGAACGAGGCGATAGATGCCCCGCCGCACTCGCACGACCCTGCCGTTACCGAGGTACTTGCGAAGCAGCTGCGGCGAATAGCCGGCTGCTGCTGCCTGGCCGGTTGTGAAGTAGCCACTCTGGGGATGCGCGACACCGAAGAGTGCACCCCAGTCTGGCGATCTTCCGTAACGCGAGGCGGTCGTATTCATTGCGCACAAATATTAACCCAGGGTTTAGTTTTGTGCAACCGATCCAGGTCGACGCGGTCGACGCTACCCCCTGGTCCTCGTGTCGTAGACGCCTGGCGGTGGGTCAACTTCCGAGCGGCGCGTCGACGACCCGCACCGTCATCGCCACGGCCCCCCAGGCTGCCAGGTTCTGCTGTACGGCTCCTGGCGGCCAACGGCGAGCAGCACTGGTCCGGCAAACGTGGCGACGCCTCGCAGCACCGAAGCGAGGTCCGCTGGAGCCGAGGCAACGGGCAGCCGTCGCGCAAAGGCGCTCCACTGCGCCGGCTTTCCCTCGATGGCTGCGAATTCGATGGTGAGTGCCAGCGGGATCTCGGCCGGCACTGGCGTCTGTCGCCTGGAGAATGTTGCGGCAATGGCTCGGGCGAGCTCGGCTCCGTCGAAGCGTCCGTGCGCTGCCAGGGCGTGAACATCGAAGAAGTCGCGCATGCGGCTGTTCTTCGAGCCGAGCTCGACCATCGCGTGAAGCTTCTCGGCGATGGCGGTTTCTTGTCGGTAGGCTCGGAGCCGTGGCCGCGGCAGGTCAAGCAGGCTCGGGTACTCGATCCACTGTGGTTCCGGGACGACAGCGTCGCCGATGCCGACGTCCACCTGAACGCGAAGCCGCGCCGCTCCGAGATGGGCGACGAGACCGACTCGCTGGCCACCATACTCGTCCCCGGAACGGATCGCAGCCACGCGCACGGACGCGCCATCGTACGCGAGACCGTCGGGCTCAACCGGTAGGGCGCAGATCTCGGTGAAGATCTCTCGCAGCGACTCGGGATCCATCGCCCCGAATCCGAGCACGTCGGCATCGCGTGTCGGCCGGATCGTCTCGCCGAGCCAGACCAGCAGCATCAGTGCGCCCTTCAGCACGAAGCGCTCGGCGTACCCCGATTGCGCAAGGCGATAGAGGAGACGTTCGGCCGCGTAGCGGGCCAGTACGAGGTTGGGGTCGACGCCGAGCGCGTGCGCGTGGCGCACGAGTCGCGTCTGGACCGACTGTGCGAGCCCGCTGGTCACGCTGCGACCGCCTCGACGTACGGGCGCATCACCCGCTCGACGCGGCAAGCGCGGGCCGCGCGGTCGAGCTCTTCCATGGTGAAGCGTCGCTCCCGCCAGGCGTCCCGTAGCGCTTCCAGCGCGACGTCGATGCCGACGCGGTGGCGTGCCTTGAACAGGTCGGCCAGCGTCTTGGCGACGCTGTAAATCTTTACCCGTTGCCCTTCGATCTCGTGAACCTCGATCCCCTCGTGAAACGCGGGACCGCTGAACTGCACGATGCGGAGGCGGGGGTAGAGGAGCCGTGGCGGGCGGCGGCCCCTCTCGATGGCCAGCCAAACCTCGGCCGGAAGCTGGGTGCCGATGCCGTGAAAGCTCAGTGCCGACAGGAGGCAAACGACCGCGCCCGGTGCGGTCGCGGCAGCAAGGACCAGGCCGTGATGCTCGGTGATCTCAGAGCCGGCGAGGCGATAGCGCCCACGGGCGATCCGCTTGAGCGTCCCGTCGGCCACGAGGCGCGTGAGCTCATGGCTGTGAATCCCCGCCCGGGACACGTCCTGCGTCGAGACGAAGCTATGCGCTTGGGCGAGGGCGATGAGGCGCTCGCGATCCGTGGTCGCCATTGTGGGAAATCGTATCCAGTTGCTGACATATGTCAACAGATCCCCACAGGTGACCGGCCGGCCGCTTTCCGCCCCCTCACACCTCCAGCACGATCCCTTCCGTGGCATGCAACGTCAGGTTCACCGGTCCGCCGGCTGCCGCCGGCTGCATGCGCAGGACGACGCCGCCGTAGCGGTTGCCGAAGACGAAGGGGCCCCAGATCACGTCGTGGATGCTGCAGCCGTAATCGCCGCTCTGATAGAGGTAGGGCAGCGACTGCAGGGTCTCCTGCACGACCCAGTCGCCCTCGCGGAGCGCGGTCGCCAGGGCTTCACGCCACCGCTCCGGAGCGGCGAACTTGCCGAGGACGACTCCGGAGCCGCCGTGGCCGCCGGCTTTCTTCAGCACGAAGCGCGGTTGCTCGGCGGCCAGGAGCTCGGCGAGCGAGTGCGTCTTGCCTTCCCAGTCGATCGCCCCGGGAGCGACCAGCCGCGTCCACGGCACGTGCGCGGCGATGAAGGCCTGCTCCTCGGGGGAGTAGCCCGCCGTGGCGGCGTGCAGGGACAGGAGGGCGAGGTTGCGCTTGTCCGAGAGGATCGCATCCATGGGGCCGTTGTACAGGCCGATGAGCCCTGCCTTGAACGGCCGATAGATATGAGGAGGGGTCGGGGTGCCGCCGAGCTCGAGAACGCCGTCGATCTGCTGGGCGCCCAGCAGCAGCCTGCCGCCCTGGAAGGCCAGCTGCTCGGGCAGGCAGCCCACCAGCCTGCCTCTCGCGTCGAGGCCCATGGCCGCGAGCGTCCGCCGCAGCTCCCGGTTCAGGTACTCCAGCTGCTCGGCGATGACGGCGGTCTCCTTGCGGTCCGGCAAGAGGGCGATCGTGAGCCCGCCGGCGCCGGCGACCCCCTTGCCGCGGATGTCCTCGATGACGAACCGGAACATCTCGAGCAAGGTGTCCGTGAAGGCCGGCTTGACGCCCTCGCCGGCCATGAAGCGGGCCGTGGGAGGGGCCGCCAGCTGCAGGTTGGTGATGATCGTGCCGTCCCACCCGGCCAGGCTCGGACTGAAGTTGAGCTCGATGCACTGGAAGCCCGCCGCGGTCTCGATCAGGTCGCCGCGGGCGAGCGCCGTGTCCGCCCCGGTCGGCGGAGCGAACAGGATCTCGGCGATCGCGGGAGAAGGGAGCCGGTAGAACTCGGCGAGCTTCACCGGGTCGTGCTCGAAGATCCGCTCCGGAACGCCGCGGAGCAGCCGGCACACCTCGATGCTCACCCGCCGGATCTCCGCGAGCTTCTCCGCGCCGACGAACGTCGGCCAGGGCTGCAGCGGGAAGCGCAGCAGCTTGCTGCCCTCGCTGCCCTCGCTGCCCTCGCTGCCCTCGTACAGGAGCCGGAACCGCGCGCGATCGAGGAGCTCGGGCGAGTCCTTGGCCGCCTCGCGGAACCTGAGGTCCAGCTCCGACAAGCCGCGATGGGTGGCCTGCCATCCCGCGGCCTCGGTCGCGGCCATCTCGGTCGCGGCCACCTCGGTCACGGCCACCGGGACCTGCCGGCCCGGGCTGGCCTCATAGCGAGTTCAGGAACCTCACGAGCTGGGTCTTCTCGCGCGCCGTGGACAACAACCAGGCGGCGGTGACCGAGTTCCCCTGCTTGCCGTGACGCTGGATGGCCTCGTTGACCGTCAGGCTGAAGCCGTCGTGCATCAGGCGAGTGCGGGTGCGCATCCCCCAGAGGGGCGGCGTCCGCAGCATGTTCGCGGTCGCCTGGCCGCCGTTCTGGACGATGCTGTCGCCGGTCCCCACGTCGTGCAGCATGAAGTCGCTGTAAGGGTGGATGACCTTGCTGCCGAGGGCGTCGGGGACCACGAAGGTGCCGCCGTTGAACACCGTTCCCGCCGGCGCGGTGGTGATCGACGGCGTGTGGCAAAGGTCGCAGCCGAGCCGGCTGAAGACCTTCTGGCCGGCCTGGACCGGACCGCTGGCCGCCGCCGCCAGGTCGCGGGGCGGGACCTTGGTCGATCGCAGGAAGCGGACGAAGGCCTCGAGCTGGGCGCCGTTGGGAGCGTCGGCGGTCGCGGGGTCGTTGGGCTCGGGGGCCACCTCGAAAGCGGTGACCGGGTTGCCGTTCGAGGTGTTCTCGTTCGGGAACAGCGGGCTGGTGATCCCCATCTCGTTGAGGAAGGCGTCCGCCGAGAAGGAGACCAGGCTGGCGTGCTGGTTCTTCCAGCCGAAGCGCCCGATGCGCGTCACCCCGGGCGCTTCGAGCACCGGCACCTGGATGATGGTGCCGGCCATCGCCGGCGGTTGATTGGCCTGGATCGCGGTGAAGGCGCTGTCGGGGATCGCCTCGACGAAGCCGTCGCCGAGCGCGTTGTTGGTGGTGCGCAGCGTGGTGAGGGTGTCGAACGGCGAGACCCGCACCTGGATGGAAGCGTCGGTCGCGCGGTCGAAGATCAACGATCCGCCGGGATGCGGGACGAAAGTGGTGCCGTTCATGGAGCCGGCGCGCAGCTCGGCGATCTGGCTGATGCCGCCGCTCACCGGATTCGCGTGGCACTGTGCACAGGAGGCGGCGTTGTAGACCGGTCCCAGGCCGTCGGAGATCTGCTCGACCTTCTCGAATGCCGCGCGGTCGGCGTCCATGTTCGCCTGCGGCTCGAAGCCGTTGGTCTGGCTGTCGAACCCGCTCGGCGCCTCGGTGGCGGTGACCGCCGCCAGCAACAGCACGGGGACCGCCAGGATCGACAGCGCCAGGATCAGCTTCACGAAGCTTCCGCTCCGCCTTCTCGAGCTCTGCTCTTGCACGTCAGGTCCTCCTTGCACGGGATTGGGGGGGGTGCGCCCGGCGGGCACCCGGCGGGGCTGCATCCACGAAGGGGGCTTCCGCCCCGAGAAACGACCGTCCTCTATTAAGTGCCGCGAGATGGGAAAAGCGGGCCGCCGGGGTTCGCTTGTCACGCTTCGTACCGGCCGGGACACCATAGGAACAGGTGTAGCGCCCCGCTTGGCGCATCCCCATAAAACGCAGGTGAGGAGGGAACCGATATGCATCTTTCTAGAGGTCTATCCGCGAGCCTCGCAGCCGGGATCGGAGTCCTGGTCATTGCCGCCGCATCGCCGGCCGCAGCGGACGTGATGAACCCACAGCAGATCTTCATGGACGGCGTGGCTGGCGTCACCGGCTTGCAGGGCGTGCGCCAGGTCGTGGTCAGTCCCGACGGCAAGAACGTCTACACCGCCGGCGAGGGTCAGAGCGCGATCACGGTGTGGAGCCGCGCGCACGACGGCTCCCTCAAGGAGATCCAGGTCCTCGAGGACAACGTCGGCGGCATCACCGGCATCAACTTCGTCGACAATCTCAGCGTGAGCCCGGACGGCAGGAGCGTCTACGCCGCCGGCGTCCAGTCCAAGACCTTCGTGACCTTCTCGCGCAATGCCGCGACCGGCGAGCTCTCCGAGGTGCAGGTGATCACGAACGGCGTCGACATCCCTTCCGGGCTGAACGGCGTGGTCTTCAACTCCACCAGCCCTGACGGCAAGAACGTCTACTCCGCGGCCACCCTGGACGGCGCGGTGGTGGTCTTCGCCCGCAACCGGCGCACCGGCATCCTGTCGCCCATCCAGGTCATCGAGGACGGCGTCGACGGCGTCGACGGCCTGGAAGGCGCTTTCCCGGTGATCGTCAGCCGGGACGGCAAGAACGTCTACGTCGGCGCCCGCACGGCCCACAACGTGCTCGTCTACAGCCGCGCCGGCAACGGCAAGCTGACGCTCATCCAGACCCTCACCGAGGGGACCGGCGGCGTGAGGGGCATCGACGGCGCCCGCTACATCACCGAAGCCTTCGAGGAGAACGTGGTCTACGTGGCGGGCATCGTCCACAACACGATCGCGGTGCTGGCGCGCGACCCTGCCACCGGCGAGCTGACCGAGATCCAGACTCTCATCGACCATGTCAACGCCACGGACATCAACAACCCGACCGCGATGGTGGAAAGCTTCGATCACCTTCATCTCTTCGTCACGGCATTCGGCTCCTTCGCTCTCACCTCGTTCCACCGCGACCGGCGGACCGGCGAGCTGACCGCACAGGAGCAGGACACCTCCGATCCGGGCGACGGCAGCGTCAACCCCGGCCTCATCCAGGTCACCTCGGCGGCGATGAGCCCCGGGGGCCAGAACCTTTACACCGTCGGTTTCTTCGGCGGCAACTTGAACGTCTGGCGGATCAACGAGAAGTCCCACGAGCCCGGCGCGGCCGAGGACGGCAACTCTCCGCAGTGATGCTTGCAACCGCCGGCGCCTGGCCTAGTGCTGCGAGGCGCCGGCGGTGACCGCGGCGTCCACCCGCGAATACAGTCCCTCGACGACCGGCGCATAGCGCTCGAGCATCGCCCTGCGGTGCACGGTGCCGGTCGGCGACAGCTCGCCGGAGGCGACGCTCCATTCGTCGGGGAGCAGGTCCCACACCTTGATCTGATCGTGCGCGGCGAGGTCCCGGTTGAAGCCGGCGATCTCGCGCTCATAGATCTCGCGCACCCGCGGATGGCGCACCATCTCCTGGCGCGACGCGGCGGCGATCCCGCGGCGCTGCAACGTGGCGGCGAGGAACTCGAAGTCGGGCACCACCAGGGCGCCGGTCGAGCCGCGGCCCTCCCCCACCACCAGGGCCCTGGCGATGAAGTGGCTCGACTGCAGCAGCCCGGCGAGCGCCACCGGGGCGACCCGGCGGCCGTCGGGGCTCACGAAGAGGTCCTCCCGGCGGCCGAGGACGTGGAGCATGCCGGCATCGTCGAGCTTGCCGACGTCGCCGGTATGGAGCCAACCGGCCGCGCCGGTGGCGGCCGGCACCGCCGCCGTTGCTGGCGCCGTTGCTGGCGCCGTTGCCGGCGCCGGCCGCGCGACGCCGGGGCCGCGCACCAGGATCTCGCCGTCGGGTCCGAGGGTCAGCTCGACTCCGGGCAATGGCGCTCCGGCGGAGCCCGGGACGACGGCGGCGGCGGTGTTGACCGTCACCACCGGCCCCGCCTCGCAGAGGCCATAGCCCTCGAACACCGGCATGTTCGCCGCCCACAGGAAGGTGATCCAGCCATGCGGGAGCCGTGAGCCGCCCGAGACCGCGAAGCGGCAGCGCTTGCCGAAGAAGGCCTGCCGGAGAGGAGTGAACACCCACCGGTCCGCCAGGGCGAGCTGCCATCCCAGGGTGCCTGGCGGGCGCTGCCGCCGGACGCGGTACGGGAGAGCGGCGCGGCCGACCCGCACGGCGTAGCGGAAGGCACGCCGGCGCCAGCCGGGGCTGGACTGGACCGAGTCGAAGACCCAGTTGAGGTAACGCTTCCAGGCCTCGGGGACCGAGGAGAACAGGTGCGGCTGGACCTGCCGCAGGTCCTGCTCGGCGGTGGCGGCCGAACCGGCGTAAGCGATGGTGGCGCCGCGGTACGTGTAAAGGTAGTGGAGCACGCGCTCGTAAGGGTGGGCGAGCGGCAGGAAGGAGAACGCCGTGTCTCCCTCCCGCACGTCGAGCGCGGCGGCCAGGCCGAGGACGTTGGCCGCCAGGTTGGCGTGGCTGAGCAGGACGGGCTTCGGCTGGCCGCTGGTGCCGGCCGTGAAGACCAGGGTGGCCGGATCGTCAGGGCGCCGCTGCCGGACCCACGCCTCGAGCTCCTCCGGGGGCGGCTCCGGCTCCTCTCCCGCTTCGAGCAGAGCGCCGAGCGGCGTCCAGCTCGGCGGCGGGGGCGCCGCGGCGCCGCCGGCGGCCCCAGGCGTCGCGGCGGCGGCGGCGGCGGGCGTGGCCGCGGCGCCGGCCGGCGGATCGAGGGCGATGAGACGCCGGACACGCGGCAGCTCGCCACGGCGGGCGGCGGCCTCGACGGCGCCGACGGCATCGAGGGCGCCGACGGCATCGACAGCTACGGCGATCGTGCCGGCGGACTCGGCCGCGCTGTCTGCCGCGGCGCGCCCTGCCGCGACGGCGAGCACGGCGCCGCTCTCGCGCAGCTGGCGAACCGCCTCCGCGGCCGGCACGCCAGGGTGGATGGCGACCGTCACCCCGCCGACGGCCAGCACGGCGAAGTCGACGACCGGCCAGAGCGGCCCGTTCGCGGCCAGCAGCGCCACCCGCTCGCCCGGCGCCAGGCCGAGACGGACGAGGCTGCGCGCCAGCCGCCCGACCTGGGCGCGCAGCTCGGAGCCGCCGAGCGGCTGGTAACGGCCGTCCACCTTGTGCAGCAGCGCCGGCGCGCCGCGGCCGGCGGCCAGCAGCGGCAGCTCTGCCACCGTCGCCAGGGTTGCCGGGGTGGCCGGGGCGGCCAGCGCCGGCAGGGCCGCCGGCGGCCGTGTCCCGGCCTCCTCGCGCGCGGCGGGTCCGGCCGCCGGCTCGAGGCGCATCGGCAGGCCGCCGCGCGGCTGCAGCACGATGCCGGTCAGCGGCTGCACCCGCCGCCCGGGCACGGCGCGCAGGTGGTAGGCCTGCGCCACCGTCGCCAGGATGAGCGGCAGCTCGAGCAGCGCGAGATCGCGCGCGATGCAGACCCGCGGCCCGCCGCCGAAAGGGTAATAGGAGAAGCGCGGCCGCGCCGCCACGCGCTCCGGCAGGAAGCGGTCGGGATCGAAGCGCTCCGGGCTCTCCCAGAGCTCTGGCCGCCGGTGGGTGACGTACGGCGAGAGATGTACCACCGCGCCGGCCGGGATGCGGTAGCCGCCGATCTCGTCGTCCTCCCGCGCGATCCGGCTCAGGACCCAGCTCGGCGGATAGAGGCGCAGCGACTCCTCGATCACCCGGCGCGTGAAGGTCAGCCCGGCCACGTCGCGCAGCTCGGGCGGCCGGGCGCCGACGACCGCGGCGATCTCCGCGCGCACCCGGTCGTCCACCTCGGGATGGCGCGCCAGCAGGTGCCAGGTCCAGGTGATCGCCATCGCCGTGGTCATGTGCCCCATGACCAGCAGCATCATCAGCTCGTCCTTGAGCTGTTCGTCGTCCATCACCTGGTCGCTCTGCTCGTCGTGGGCGGCGATGAGCATCGACAGCAGGTCGTTCTCCGGGTTCTCGGCGGCGCGCCGCGCCGCGACCGTCTCGGTCACCGCCGCCTTCAGCTCGGCCAGGGAGCGCAACAGGCGGAGGTGGCGCACGGTGGGGACCGTGATCGGCAGCGTCCGCCCGCGCCGCGCGCGCTCGTTGAAGTAGTCGAAGGCGGTGCTCACCGCACGGCGCAGCCTGCCGCCCTGTCCCGCTTCGTCGCCGAGCAGGCCGTCGATCAGGATGTCGAGGGTCAGCGCGACCATCGCGGCCGCCACGTCGACCTGCTCTCCCCGGCCGGCCGCGCCCTGCCAGCGCGCCACCAGCTCGCCGCTCGCCCGCGTCATCTTCGGCACCAGCCGATGGAGACGCGGCGGGCGGAAGAGCGCCTGCATCAGGCGCCGCCGCTGGCGCCATTCCTCGCCGCTCGACAGCGCCAGGCTCTGGCGCCCCATCAGGATGCGCTTCCGCAAGTTCTGGCGGTAGTTCTGCTGGTTCTCCTGCAGCACGTGCCGGACGTGCTCCGGATGGCTCAGCAGGAAGCTCGGCAGGCGGGCGTCGACGCAGACGACGTCGCCGTGCCGCCGCGTGGCTTCGAGGTAGGCCTCGAGGCGGCTGCCGGTCACGGCCAGGCCCCCCGGCGGACCGGCCAGCGGCAGCGGCGCGCGGCCGGCCGCGGCGACCGGTGGTGCCAGGGTCTCGTTCATGCTCGCTGTGCGGTCAGCCGACACGCAGCCCCTGCATCGGATCGAGTGCCGCGGCTCGCCGGGCGGGGAGATAGAGGGCGACGAGCGCCACCGCCAGCAGCAGCGCGAGGGCGCCGCCCATCGCCAGCGGATCGGCGGCGCCGACCCCGAACAGCAGCCCGCTCAAGGGGCGGGCCGCGAACGGCGTGACGACAAGTCCCAAGGCGATGCCGGCCAGGACGGGCTTGAGGCCGTCGCCGATCACCAGGCGCACCACGTCGTGCCGCCGGGCGCCGCTCGCCACGCGGATGGCGATCTCGCGCCGGCGCTGGCCGACCGCGTAGGCAAGGACGCCGTAGGCGCCGATCGCCGAGAGGGCGAGCGCCAGCGCCCCGAACAGCGACAGCAGCCCCGCCCCCATGCGCGGCGCCCACAGCGAGCGGTCGCGCAGCTGGCCGATGGTCCGGGCCTCGTGCAGCGGCAGGCTGGGATCGAGCGCCTGCACCTCCCGGCGGACGGCCGGGACCAGCGCCAGCGGGTCGCCGGCGGTGCGCACGTGCAACATCATCACCGGGGCGAAGCGCTGCGCGACCGGCAGGTAGACGTAGGCTTCCGGGGGGGCGCCGAGGCTCTGGTACCGGGCGCTCGCGGCCACCCCCACGACCTCCAACCAGGCGCTCTCGCCTTCCAGGCGGAAGCGTTGGCCGACGGCGCTCTGGCCGGGCCACAGCCATTGCGCCAGCGTCTCGTTGACGACCGCGACCGGCCGGCTGCCGGCGCGGTCCTCGGGCAGCAGCGCGCGGCCGGCGCGGATCGGGATGCCCACGGTCTCGAAGTAGTGCGGGCCGATGTTGTTGACGCTGGCCTGGATGCCGCGGCCGTCGGCACGCTTGGACTGGCCGGCGGCTTCGACGCCGACCGGGTGACCGCCCTCGACGAGCAGGAACCGCGAGGCGACGGCTGCGGCCCGCACTCCCGGCAGCGCGGCGGCCCGCTCGACGACGCCCTGGTAGAACTGCTGCGCCCGCTCCGGCGCGTAGCCGCGGGACGCCGTGTTGAGCGGGATGACGAACAGCCGCTCGCGCTCGAAGCCGGGGTCGACCGCCTCGGCCCGCCGCATGCTGTGCAGGAAGAGGCCGGCGCCGGCCAGGATGACGACCGACAGCGCGACCTGGGCGATCAGCAGCAACGTGCGCAGCGCGGCGGCCGGCGTGCGCCGCTGGGGGGCGCTGACCTGGTGGCCGAGGTTGGCGGCGAGATCGAAGCGGAAGGCCTGCAGCACCGGGGCGAGGCCGAAGAGCAGGCCGGTCGCGAGCGCCACCAGGAAGGTGAACGCGAGCACCCGCCAGTCGAGCCCGAGCGCCAGGGTGTCGGGGAAGAAGGGCGGCCGCAAGCGCCACAGGAGCTCTCTGCCCCAGCTCGCGAAGAGCAGGCCGGCGGCGGCGCCCAGCAGGCTGAGCGTGGCGCTCTCGGTCAGCAGCTGGCGGGCGAGGCGCCACCGCCCGGAACCCAGGGCGAGACGCACCGAGATCTCGCGGCCGCGGCCGAGGGCGCGGACCAGCAGCAGGTTGGCGACGTTGGCGGCGGCGATGAGCAGCAGCAGGCCGACCACCGCCGCCAGCATGCCGCCGGCGAGCAGGAAGGCGCCGCGCCGCGCCGGATCGACCGTGGTCTGCGCCAGCGGCAGGGCGGCGATCGCCAGGTCCTGGTTGGCGATCGGGTCGGTGCGCTCCAGCTGGTGGGCGATCGCGGGCAGCGCGGCGCGGGCCATCGTGATGCCGTGTCCCGGCTTCAGCCGGGCCACCACCGCGAACATCAGGCCGTCGCGGCGCTCGGGCATGCGCGCCGCCTTGCCGATCAGCAGCTGGCGATAGGTGCCGACCGGCACCCAGAGGTCGGGCGGCTCGGCGAGCAGGCTCAAGCCCCTGAAACCGGATGGCAGGATGCCGATCACCGTGAATCCCTGCCCGTTGATCTGGACGGTGCTGCCGACGAGACCCGGATCGGAGCCGAAGCGGCGCTGCCACAGCCCGTAACTGACCACCGCAACGGGACGAGCGGCAGTCTCCCGGCTCTCCTCCGGCAGGAAGAAGCGGCCGCGATAGGGAGTCAGGCCGAGCACCGCGAAGTAGTTGCCGGTGACCATCATCGAGGGCACCAACGTCGGCTCGCCGCTGGCGCCGGCCAGGCTGAGCTCCAGGTTGTGGGACGCCGCGACGTCGGTGAAGACCGGGTTGGTGCGGCGCAGGTCGTCGTAGTTCGGCAGGGAGAACGCCAGCAGCTCGGGGCTATGCGTGTCCTGCTCGTACAGCGCCACCAGCCGGTCCGGTGCGGCGACCGGCAGCGGCGCCAGGAAGAGCGCATTCAAGAAGGTGAAGATCAGGGTGTTGGCGCCGATGCCCAGCGCCAGCGAGGCGATCGCCGCGACGGTGAATCCCGGCGCCTTGGCCAGGCCGCGAAGCGTGTACCGCAGGTCGTTGAGCAGCGTCTCCATCGCGTACGTTTCCGCCCTTCCGCCAGAATTTTGATCCGGAGATCCCGTTTGGCGCGTCAAGCCACACTATAGAAGTGGGCCGTCGCGGCAGGAGTGAGACACCGCTCCGGAAACGGAGGCCCCCGTGCCGCTCGTTCGGCCTCCTTGTTCAACAATATCGAATGCACGGATCGAAGGAGAGAGGACTGTCTTGACTCATGCTGCTGAAGGGATGAGCGGCGAAGCGTCGCCAACGGGAGCGGCGGCACCAGCGGGGGCGACGGCACCTGGGACGGGAGCGGCGGACGGGGTTCCGGTGCCGGCCGTGCCGGCGGTGCCGCCGGAGCCACCGGCGCCGACGGAGCTATCGGCGGGCATCGCGCTCGACCGGGATCGCCTCGCCCGGACGCCGGCGCCCGGGCGCCGGGAGCTGCTGGAGCCCTGGCTGCGGCAGCTGGCCGCGGACGCCCTGGGGGTC
>DATDGZ010000408.1:0-3669 GCA_036521795.1 Thermoanaerobaculia bacterium
TCGATGACGCTCTCGAGGATGTGGAAGTGGACGAAGTTGAAGAGGGTGTCGAAGAGCGGGCGGCCGGCGTGCAAGCGTTGGATCTCGGCCAGCGGGAAGCGGCGGTGGGGCAGCGCCGCGAGCTCCGCCGCGAAGCAGCGCTCGACCAGCCCGAGCCAGCTCTCCGGCACCAGCCGCAGGCGCAGGGGCAGGGTGTTGAGGAAGAGGCCCAGCGCCCGCTCGCCGCCGGCCGCCTCGGGCCGGCCGTGGGACACCAGGCCGGTGGTCACGTCGTCGCGGCCGGTGTGCAGGGCGAGCACCCGCAGGTGGGCGGCGAGCAGGACGTCCTTGAGCGGCACGCTCGCCCGCCCGGCCAGGCGGCGCAGCGCCGCCGCGAGCTCGGCCGGGAGCGGCAGCACCCGCCGGGGCCGCCGGGGTCGCGTGGGTTGCCGAGGCCGCCGGTCCGAGGCGCCGTCAGTCTCCGGGGCCACCGGGTCGCCCGGGTCCGCCGGGCGCGCTGCGCCGCCGACCTCCGGGCCGGCCAGCGGCGCGGCGGCGCTCTCGGCCAGCGCGGCCTTCCAGAAGGCGCGGCTGACCGGCGCCGCGAGGGCCTGGCGCTCGAGCGCCACGAAGTGGGCATAAGCCGACTCGGGCGGCGCGCTCGGCGGCGACTCGCCGCGCGCCAGCGCGACGTAGTCGCCGAACAGCTCGGCGGCGAGCGTGGCGGCGCTCCAGCCGTCGAGCACCGCGTGGTGGAAGCTCAGGGTCCACTGGAAGGTCCCGTCTCCCAGCCGGTGGATCGCCGCCCGCAGCAGCGGCGCGGCCGTCCAATCGAAGTCGCGCCGCCGCTCGGCGGCAAGCCAGCCGGCGAGCACCTGCCGCCGCTGCCCGGCCGGCAGGGCGCCCAGGTCCACCACGGTCAGGGGCAATCTCACCTCGCGGTGCACCGCCTGCAACGGCTCGGCGTAGCCCGTCAGGTGGAACGAGGTGCGCAGCACCGGATGGCGGGCGACGAGGCGCGCGAAGGCGAGGCGCAGGCTGTCCAGGGCGAGCGGCGCCCGGAGATGCAGCCTCGTCACGTCGTGATAGACGGCGCTGCTCGGGGCCAGGGCGCTGTGGAACAGCATCCCGAGCTGCAGGCGGGCGAGCGGATAGGCGTCCTCGCAGTCCGCCGTGGCGCCCTCCCCCAGCCGGGCGCGGTCGGCCGGCGCCAGCTGGCTCCACGGCGCCGGGGGCGCGAGCGCCGCCTCGCCGGCGCCGGCGCGGCTCCGCGCCAGCCTGGCGATCGTCGGCTGGGCGAAGAGCTGCTGCATCGTGAAGGAGATGCCACGCTGCTCGGCGCGGTACCGCACCTCGATGGCGCGGATCGAGTCGCCGCCGAGCTCGAAGAAGCTGTCGTCGACGCCGACCGCGGGGACGCCGAGCACGTCGGCCCAGATCACCGCCAGCGCCTCCTCGACGGCGTCGCGCGGCGCCGGCCCCTGCCCGCGCCCCGAGGCCGGCTCCGGCGCGGGCAGTGCCCGGAGATCGACCTTGCCGTTGGGGGTGAGCGGCAGCGCCTTCAAGGTGACGAAGGCGGCGGGGAGCATGTAGGCGGGGAGGCGCTCGGCGAGGAAGGCGCGCAGCGCCGCGGACGACGGCGGGGCGGCCGCGGCGCGGGGCACCAGGTAGGCGACCAGGCGCGGGCCGCCCGCGGCATCGGCGCGCGCCGCCACCACCGCCTCGCGCACCGCCTCGTGGCTGCCGAGGACGGCGGCGACCTCCTCCGGCTCGACGCGGAAGCCGCGGATCTTCACCTGGCGGTCGGCGCGGCCGAGGAAGCGCAGGGCGCCGTCCTCGCGGTGGCAGACGAGGTCGCCGCTGCGGTAGAGGCGAGCCCCGGCAGCCCCGGCGAAGGGGTCGGGTAGGAACCGCTCGGCGGTCAGGGCGGGCCGCCCCAGGTAGCCGCGGGTGACCCCCGCGCCGCCGATGGAGAGCTCGCCCGCCGTGCCGGCTGGCACCGGCTGCAGCGCCGCGTCGAGCACGTAGAGGCGGGCGTTGGCGATCGGGCGGCCGATCGGCACCGCGGCCATGCCCGGTTCGGGGCGGCAGCGCGCGACGCTCGCCCACACCGTGGTCTCGGTCGGACCGTACTCGTTGTAGAGGCCGGCCGCCGGCAGCGCCGCCGTGTGGCGGGCGGGCAGCCCGGCCGGACAGGCCTCGCCGGCGACGATCACCCGGCGCAGCGAGGCCAGCCGGCGCGGCTCGACCTGCTCGAGCAGCAGGCCGTGGAGCGCCGGCAGGGCGAGGAGGTCGGTGACGCCGTGCTCCTCGATCAGCCGGGCGATCTCGGTCACCTCTCCCTGCTGGCCCTCCCGCGGCAGCACCAGGGTGCCGCCCCGGCAGAGCGTGCCGAAGAGGATCGCCACCGAGCTGTCGAAGGCGAAGCCGGGCAGCAGCAGCGCGATCGCCGGCGGCCCGTCGCCGTAGAGCGCCAGGCGGGCGCGGGTCGAGGCCGCCAGACTACGGTGGGGCACGACCACCGCCTTGGGCCTCCCGGTCGAGCCCGAGGTGTAGAGCAGGTAGGCCGGATGCTCGGGCAAGAGGGCCGGCGCGGGCGCGGCATCGGCTCGCAGCGTGGACGCCGCGCCGCCGTCGTCCTCCCCCACCTCGCGGGTCTCCCACGACGCCTCGCAGAGCGGCGCCGCCGCCGTCCCGGCGAGGCCGGCCAGGAAGCGCTCGGCGGTCAGCACCAGCGGCGCGCCGCTCTCGGCGAGGAGCAGGGCCTGGCGCTCGCGCGGCGTGCCGGGCTCGATGGGCAGGTAGGCGCCGCCGGCGCGCAGCACCCCGAGCATCGCGACGACCAGGGCGGGCGAGCGCTCGAGGCAGATGGCGACCGGCACCTCGGGGCCGCTGCCCCGCCGCCGCAGCTGGGCCGCCAGGGCTCCCGAGCGCCGGTCCAGCTCGGCGTAGCTCATCGTCTCTCCGCCGGCCGCGAGCGCCACCGCCCCGGGGGTCCGCCGCGCCCACGCGTACACCCAGTCGTGGACGAAGCCGCCGCCGAGGAGGTCGTCGCGCCGGGTGTCGTTGGCCTCGATCAGCAACCGGTGCCACTCCTCGGCGCCCAGCGCCGCGAGCTCGCCGAGCCGCAGCTGCGGCGCGCGGGCGGCCTGCGCCAGCAAGGCCCGCAGCCTGGCGGCCCAGCGCCGGACCTCCCGCCGGCTCAGGCGCTCCGGGTCGTACTCCCACGCCAGGCGCGCGCCCTCCGGCCCGAGCAGGCAGCCGAGCTTGACCGCGAAGCGGTCGCAGCACGCGGCGCGGTCGGCGATGGTGCCGGCGAGCCCCGCGCCGCAGGGGATCTCCCCGCCGGCCTCGGCAAACTCGAAGCCGGCGGCGAACCACGGCTCGGCCGCGCTCGCGGCGTCCTCGTCCCAGGCGAAGAAGTCCTGCCAGTCCTGGCGCTCGTCGAGGGCGGCGCGGACCTCCCGCGCGAGCTCGCCGAAGGGGCGCTCCGGCGCCAGCCGGCAGCGCAGCGGCAGCTGGCGGGCGAAGAGCCCCACGGCCCCCGCGAGCTCCGCGAAGCGGCGCCCGGTAGCGGTAACGCCGATCAGGAGCTCCCCCCGCCCTCCGACCTTCCACAGCAGCACCTGCCAGGCGGCAAGCAGCACCGCCTCGGGCGTGCTCGCCACGGCCGCCGCCAGCGCCGAGAGC